>CAZQES010000042.1:2239-25462 GCA_964591425.1 uncultured Anaerolinea sp. | reverse complement strand
CCTCTTTACCCAAGGTCCTAACAACGCTGGCGCGATCCTGCCGAAGCATATCCTCGAAGGCATTACCGCCGCTGAGACCGACCCGTTCATCCGTATGCCGACCGTTGGCTCCGGTCCGTTTATTCTTACCGAATGGGTGCCCGGTGACTATATGACCCTGTTACCCAACCCGAACTTCTACAAGGGCCGCGCCAATCTCGACCGCGTCCAGATCCGCTTTGTGGCTGATTCAGAAGCCGCCAAAGCCGCCCTCCAGACCGGCGACGTGGACTGGTACCCCAACTTCTCTGAAGGCGATATCGAAGCTCTCGAAGCCCTCGCCCCGGATGTTGTGCTCACTGTGGTGCCCGGTGTAGACTTCGAACACTACTTCTTCAACATGGGTCGCGTGGACGGCGTGGACGGCCGCGGCGCGGCTGAAAACGAAGGCTTCTGCCCGTTCAAAGATGTCCGCGTCCGCAAGGCGATCACCCTCGGCATCAACCGTCAGGCGATCGTGGATTCCCTGCTCTTCGGCAAGACGACTGTCCCCGTGAGTCAGTGGCCCAACAGCGCTTGGACCAACACCAACCTTGTTGTGGATGGCTACGATCCGGATGCCGCCGCCGCCTTGCTCGATGAAGCCGGCTACACCCTCGGATCCGATGGCGTTCGCGTGGGCGACTGCAACGGCGAACAGACCCGCCTTTCGTTCAACTTCGAAACCACCACAGCTCCGATCCGTATCGCGATCGCGACTGTTGCCCAGGCTGACCTCGCCCTGATCGGCGTAGAGTTCACCCCGATCCACACCCCCGCTGGTACCTTCTTCGGCCAGTATGTGGATGGTGGTCCTTTGACCACCGGTAATTACGATATGGGCGGTTACACCACCGGCTTCTACCCGGATCCTTACACCGACAACTACAAGTGTGAGAACATCCCAACCGCCGCGAACCCCACCGGTACCAACTGGTATCACCTGTGCGACCCCGCGCTCTCCGATCTGATGGAAACCGCGCTCGACACGGTTGACCCCGCCGCGCGCAAGGTGATCCTCGACGAAGCGCAGGCTTACATCTTCGAAAACTACTACGTGATCATGATGTACGCCCGCGGCAACGTCTACGGCTCCACCCCGCGCTTCCAGTTCGGACCTGCCGGTCCGGAGTCTGACCTCAACTGGAATGCTGAAACTTGGGATGTCACCGAGTAATTCGAACGAGTAATATAAATGTACGAAACGAGAGGCAGGGGAAATCCCCTGCCTCTCATCCTAGGTAGTGCACTCACCATTATTGCAAGCCAGTTCGCAGTTTATCGCTGGAGGCTCTTATGTGGACTTATTTATTGCGGCGTATATTTCAGGCGCTGTTTACACTTTTGATCATTACCGTACTTTGCTTTCTACTGACCCGATTTTCGGGAGACCCTCTTGCGCAATACGCCGCCAACCCTCGCATGTCCGCCGAAGATAGGGCGGCGCTCGTCGAGCGCCTCGGGCTGAACGATCCATTATATGTACAATATTTCAAATGGCTGGGGCTTGCTATTCAAGGCAACTTGGGAAATTCCTTTTTTGCCCGGCAACCCGTCAGTGAAATGATCGCTCAACGCCTCCCAAACACCTTGATATTGATGGTGGCTGCGGAAATCATCACCGTCTCCTTTGCCCTGCTGTTGGGAATCATTTCCGCGGTAAAACAATACTCCTTTTGGGACAATGCCATCACCACGTTTTCATTCATTGGGTTTTCGATGCCGATCTTCTTCAGCGCGCTCGGCTTGTTGTTGATCTTCGCCGTCCAGTTCAAGGAATGGGGATTGCCCTACCTACCCACCGGCGCGGCAGTCTGGGATAAGAGCGACCCGGTGGAATACGTCCGGAATTTAATCTTGCCGGTGACTGCATTGGCATTCGTAAATACAGCCGGTTATTCGCGCTTCGTGCGCACCAGTATTCTCGAGGTGCTGGGGCTCGATTACATTCGAACCGCCCGCGCCAAGGGACTCACAAGCCGGAACGTGCTTTTCAAACACGCGCTTCGCAACGCCGCCCTGCCTTTGGTGACCATCGTCGGCCTCGATATCCCCTTCCTCCTGGGAGGCGCCATCGTGACCGAGTCGGTATTCTCGTGGCCCGGCATGGGACGCTTATTCTGGGAATATTCCCAACGCAGCGATTACCCGGTGGTGCTCGGCATCTTATTGATCATCTCGATCGCGGTTGTGCTCCTGACCATCGTCACAGATATCGTCTACACTTTTGTTGATCCCCGCATCCGGCTAGCTTAATGGAGATCGTATCATGGCAACGAACATAGCCTCCCTCGATTCTCAACCCCTGTCGCCTGAAGGGGTCACCGGCAAAATCCTCACCCCCAGCCAGTTGATCTGGAGGAGATTTCGAAGGCACCGCATGGCGGTGCTGGGCATGATCGGCTTCAGCCTGATCGTTCTCTTTATCGTCGTCGGTTCCATCTATGTCAGTGTGGAGGAAGCCAATGCGGTCGACTTGCAATCTCGCCTGACCTCACCCAACGCCCAATTCATCATGGGCACAGACACGACCGGACGCGATATTTTTGCCCGCATCATCCACGGTGGACAGATTTCGTTATTCGTAGGGATCACCTCCGTCATCGTTTCCGTTACGCTTGGAACGCTCATCGGCGGGTTGGCGGGGTTCTTCGGCGGCTGGGTCGATTCCATCCTGATGCGCTTCACAGAAGCAATGCTCTCCATTCCTCAGTTGTTCCTGCTGATCGTGCTGGGTAAATTCATCGGCAGGGATATTGATACCATCACGATCATGGGGCAAACCATTAGCGGCAGTGTGCTGATCGTAATCTTCGTGATCGGCCTCACCTCGTGGATGGGGTTATCCCGCATCGTACGCGCCAACGTACTCTCGCTCAAGGAGATGGATTACGTGGCAGTATCCAAATCGCTTGGCTCGAGCAATTTACGCACCTTCTTCAAGCATCTAATCCCCAATACCATGGGCGTCATCATCGTTGCCACGACGCTGGGTTTGGCCGGTGCAATTCTCTCCGAAGCGTATGTGTCTTTCCTAGGGCTTGGCATTCAACCGCCGACAGCCTCGTGGGGTAACTTGCTTACCTCTGCGCAATCCTTTATTAGTCAAGGCTCGTGGTGGATGTGGGTCTTCCCCAGCATCTTTATCGTCCTCACCATCCTGTGCGTGAACTTGATCGGCGACGGCTTGCGCGACGCCTTCGACCCGAGAAGCACAAGACATCTGTGAGTCAAAAACGGACGGCGAACGCCGTCCGTTTTTTTGTTCAATCATCGCCGATGAATTCTTTTGCCTTTTCCACATACGCCAGACTTTGATGCCTGAAATAGGTGTTGTATAGCGTGGCGTAATGCCCTCCTTTTTCCAGCAAGCCCTCGTGATTCCCCTCTTCAATGATCGAACCTTTTTCCATCACCACGATTCGGTCAGCGGCTTTCACGGTGGACAAACGATGCGCGATCAAAATGCTCGTCGAATGTTTCAGGATTAAATTCAACGCCTGTTGGATCTGCCATTCGGTGAACGGATCGATGCTGGCAGTGGCTTCGTCAAGGATGAAGATGGCGGGCTTCTGCATCAGCACGCGCATCAACGCCACGAGTTGCCTCTGCCCCATCGAGAGACGGGCGCCTCGTTCCCCAACTTCGGTCTGGATTCCATTCGGGAGCGTTTCCAACCATTCGCCGTCGCCGATACTGCGCGCCATTTGGAGGATTTCCTCCTCCGAGACGTTCGGCGCGGCGTAGCGGATGTTATCTGCTACGGTTCCCGAAAACAAGAACGGGACCTGCGACACGATGCCCAATTGTTTGCGATACTGCGCGAGATCGAAACTACGGACGTCATTCCCGTCCAAGAGCAGGCGTCCCTGCTGGAATTCGTAGAAGCGCGCGATCAACTTCGCGATCGACGACTTCCCCGCGCCGGTGTGACCCACAAGGGCGAGCGTCTCTCCGGGTTGGATGAGCAGGTTGAAGTGGGAAAGAATCGGTTCTTTATCCGTATAACGGAAATGCAGATCGTCGAAATGAATTTGTCCTTTGAGGGTCGGGACGTCTTTTGAATCCGTTTGCACCACGTTGGGGTCGGCGTCGATCAAGGCAAAGGCGCGCTCCGCCGCGGACAGCCCGGACTGGATCTGAGCCCAGAACGCGGAGAGGTTTAACACGGGGAAGAAGAACTGGTCGAGGCTCATGATGAAGAGATACCACGCGCCGACCGAGACGATGCCCTGCGCCGCGCTCAACCCGCCCACGTACACGAGGATCGCAACGAAGATGCCGCCCAACGCGTTGAGCACAGGAAAGACCAGCGACAGTACAAAGCCGCGCTGCACATTGACCTGGTAGGATTGCCGGTTCGATTCCTCGAACGATTTGAAGATGCTTTCTTCCTGACGGAAATTTTTCGCAATGGCAATACCGCTGATCGTCTCTTTGATGGCGGCGTTGACATCTGCCATGGCTTTCATGCCGCGCTTGGTGACGCGCCGCGCCATCACGCGGAAGCCCCACGCCACCGCGAAGATGACGGGCAGGAAGGTCATCAACATCAGCGAGAGTTTCAGGTCGGTGCGGAAGAGCACCACGCCGAGGAAAACCGCCTGCACGATCTGCGCGCCGACATCCGTGACGATGACGACGAGTTGCCCGAAGTCGTTCGTGTCGGAGGTGATGCGCGAAACGATGCGCCCGGAGGAGAATTGGTCGTAGAACGAGAGGTCGTGTTCCGCGGCGGCGCGGAAGGCGCGCGTACGCAGGTCAAGGACAACATCGCCCACCGCGCGCACCACGAGACTGCGCCGCGCCCAGTTCAAACCCCACAGACCAAAACCGATGAACAACACCGCCAGCCCCACAAGGCTGATGGAAGTGAACGTCGGTTGACCTTTGAGCATGTCGATCATGCGCGAGACAACGATCGGCAACGCCGCGCCGATGCCCGCCACCACGATGACCAGTAGTGTCACCCACACGAGACGCCGGGTCTGGGGTTTGAAGTAGCCAATGATGCGCCGCGTCAGATCGCGGTCGGTGTATTGGCGGTCGTATTTTTCGTCACCTAGTCCGGTAAAGAAACTCATAGTAATTTCCGATAATTCGATAAACTCAGCACAAGTTTACGATTTTAGATTTACGATTTCAAAAATTTGGACGCTGATGAACGCTGAAAAACGCAGATTCATTTTAATCCTTTGTTTTGAGCAACGTACCACTCCTTTCGAGTATTGTCGAATGAGCGGCGTTTGGTCTCAGGCTTTGGTCCAAAGTTGAGCAATAGACCAACCTCATACGGTGTGGCTTTCAGATAATTCAACAACTGGGCTTCATGTTCTGTCGCCAACGACTTGGTTGCTTTAATTTCAAGAATTACCAGATCATTTACAACCAAATCGGCGAAGTACTCTCCCACCAGTTGCCCCACATAATATACTTGGATTGGAAGTTCATCCCTGACAACCATTCCGCGATTTGTCAATTCAATGATAAGAGCCTTGATATATACCTTCTCAAGAAATCCATAACCCAACGCAGAGTAAACAGCATAAAACGCTCCAAGAATTTTCTCGGTTAAGTCGGAATGTTTGTAAAGGGAGACACTGTAAGAAGTCTTCTTGTCCATCGTTCCTCAAAATCAAAACATCAGCGTCATCAGCGTTTTTCTGCGTCCCATTTTATTCTCGAAAAATCCTCGAATATGCCTCGGAGGTTTGCATCAATTCCTCGTGCGTGCCGATGGCGGCGATGCGGCCTTTGCGAAGCACAATGATCAGATCTGCCCAGCGGATCTGCGAGAGGCGGTGCGTGATGATGAAGGTTGTGCGTCCGCGCGCGGCGTTGGCGATGGCGCGTTGGATTTTGTCCTCGGTGGCTGAATCAATGGCGGAGGTCGAATCGTCGAGGATCAAAATGCGCGGGTCGGTGAGGAAGGCGCGCGCCAATGCAATCCGCTGACGCTGTCCACCGGAGAGAGTCACGCCGCGCTCGCCGACGACGGTTTCGTAGCCTTTGTCGAAGGATTGGATGAAGTCGTCCGCCTGGGCAGATTGCGCCGCCGCTTCGATCTCACTTTGGGTTGCGCCCGGCTTCCCGAAAGCTATGTTGTCACTGACAGAGCGCGAGAACAGGAAGATATCCTGCTCGATCATCGAGATCTGCGAACGGAGCGCGGCGAGATTCCAATCGCGCACGTCCACGCCATCCACAAGGATCTGCCCTTGCGTTGAGTCGTAGGTGCGGTTGATAAGTTTGACGAGCGAAGTTTTTCCGGCTCCCGTCTGCCCGACAATGGCGACGGTCTGACCGGGTTTGACCTTGAAGGAAATGTTTTGGAGGACCGGCTCTCCCTCACCCCTAGCCCCTCTCCTGCTGGGAGAGGGGGATTGTGTGTACGCAAAACTGACATTCCGAAACTCCACGTCGCCTCGTATCGTCCCGGCGTAGCCTTGCGCATTCTGGTCGAGGTTTGTCTCGCGGTTCATCAATTCCAAAATGCGGCGCGCACCGGAGATACCCAGCGAGATCTGTGAATACGCGAACGTCGAAACGAATGTGGGGAATTGGAGCAGGAGGAGCAAACCGAAGTACGCCACCACGTCACCGAGGGTCAACTGTCCATTGCGGAAAAGCAACAAGGCGTGGAACAAGCCGAAGGCGTAGGCTGAACCGAGCAGAAGCATGGCGATGTAGCGTCCTTCGAGGTCGCCTTGAATGACGAACGCGTCGCGCACGCGGCTGGCGTTCATCACGAATTTTTCCACCTCGGCGTTTTCCTGTGAGGCGCCCTTGACGACCTCCACTCCATCCAGCGATTCAGAGAGATGCGTGTTCATCACACCGAACGAGGCGCGCACTTCATCGGTGACCGGGGAAAGGGTCTTCAAATAACGCGCGAGAAAATAAAAATAGAGGATGATGAAAACGATCGGCGTGAGGATGAGCGACGGATGATAACGCCCCGCGACGAAAATGGGCATGAGGATGAAAATGAACGACCCGACCACGAGGTTGATGCCCGGGCTGAACATGAAGTTGACCTCGCGCACGTCGTTGGTGGCGCGCGCCATCGTATCGCCGACGGGCTGCAGGTTGTGAAAGGTCATGCTCTTGGCAAGCAGGGAGAGGTACAGTTCGTCGCGCACTTGCAGTTCCATTTTTTGCGCGAGCAGTTCCGCGCCGAAGTTGCGCCCCAGTTGCAACACGCCGCGGATCACCTGCGAGATGCCGATGGTCAATGCCAGCGGCAACAACACGCTCGTATCGGGCTGGGGTTGAAGCATCGCGTTGAACGCGTCACCCGTCAACACCGGCACCACCGCCGCGAGACCGGCGTTGCCCACCGCCCCGGCGATCAGCATGAAAATGATCCACCCGTGGCGCGAGGCGTGCGACCAGACCCAGCGCACGGGGCTGGTGCGATCGTAATCCTGCTGTTGTTGCATCGAAAATTCGGCGGGCGCGGTCAGTGCGGTCATGATAGAAAAATTCTCCCGCGGTGATCTTCATCGTTCCGCGAGAGCCAATTGTTAACCCGATTCTACCACGCAGGGCGCAACCGTTGATTTGGACGAGGGTTATCTTATTTAGAATTGCCCGCGTGGGCAATCAAACCAATCTCTTAAGGAGAGTGTGAAATGAAAGTATCATTGCCCAAGACGATTTCCGGTTGGTGTATGTGGCTGTTCTTCCTGTGCACAGGACTCGCGGCCTTTGTTCCATTCCTCGGCATGCTGGTCCCATGGCTGGCACTCGCGTACGCAGTCTTTGCCCTGATCGGTATGTAAGGCACAATTGCTCACAAGCCACAGCCTCCCTTCTGGGAGGCTGTACCTTTAAAAATAACAGGAGAATAAAAGTGACTCTTCCGTCTTCGCTCGCAAACTGGTGTGTCTGGTTGTTTTTCCTCTGGTATGGTTTGTCCGCTTTCGTCCCCGCGCTGAACACCGACCTCTTCAAAAAACTCGGCGCAGTGCTGGCTTTGGGCGTCTTCGTCTTCAGCCTGCTCGGAATGTAACCGAACCAAATGAACTGGTCTCCTGCACAGGAGACCAGTTCATTTAAAGGGCGGAGATCAACTCAGCAACCTCCATCGAGTATTCCCAATGCAGGTTTGGGTAATCCCACCATGCGGATAGGATCGCATGTGCCAGACTCCATTCACGGATGCGCTCACGCTCGAAGCCCAAATGCTCGTGCAGGATGTCGATCCGCCGCTTCATGCGGACCTTGAAGTTGATACCCCGTGGCAACTCTCCCCACGGGTTCATCATCAGCGGACCCACCTCGTAGCACGCGGGACCAATGACTCCTTTTGGGTCGATCACCAGCCACCCCCGTTCCGATGACAAAATATTGTAGTGATGAAAATCCCCGTGCATCAAAACGGGCTGATGATTTTCAGCGAAGAATTCTTTAGTTGACCGTTCGACGCGTTCGACGAGTTTTTCATCAAACGGACTTGTACCGCCCTCAACCATTTCGTGCACCCCTTGCAACTGATCGAACCAATCGGGGAGTTGAATAAACTTGGCATGTGTCACGCTGAGGGACGCCTCGCGTCCCGAAGGGTCTCTCCCATCGTCGCGGAGACTCTTCGCTCCGCTCAGAGTGACATGTTCTTTCGGTCTCCAAATCCTCTTCATCACCTCCGCCGCGATGTGGGTCGCCTCATCGTCATCTGCAAGTGTTGAAAGCATCACGCCGGGACTCAACCGTTCGAGCAGAAGAAATCCCCTCTCCTCGTCGGCATCGATCAACTGACATGCGCCTTCACCATTGAACAATCGCAGCGCCGCGATCTCGCTCGCTAATTCATCGCGAGGTACGCCGATTTTCAGCACCACACTCCCCTCTCCTTTTAGGAGAGGGGCCGGGGGTGAGGTCAAATTTGCGTACGCCACAAAATTATAGGAAAGATTCTCAACAGGCTGAATATTCGTCAAACCCCACCGCGCGGAGGCTTCGTCAATCAACGCGGGGAGATTGGCAAGGAATTGTTCCCCATCTTCGCCAAAAGTATTCTTAATCGTTGAAATAAAATCAATTGGGAGATTCATCAAAATGTTTCAACCTTCAAACGTTCCGATGTTGAAACGTTTTACACCGGAAACAATTTCTCGAACACCTCAGGGCAATACTTCTGCACCATCTCGCTTGAGAGACCGTTCTCTTTGCAGATCTCCGCGTACAGATCCGCGCTGGGGCGTTTGATCCGCTTTTGGGTTTCGGTATCCAAGCCCCACAGTCCGAAGCGAAGCGTCCAGCCTTGATCCCATTCGAAGTTGTCCACCAGCGTCCAATGGAAGTATCCCTTCACGGGCCAGTTGAAGTTGACCGCGCGCCACATTTGGTGGATGTGTTGGGCGATGTAACGCGGCCGCACCTTATCCTCCGCGTCGGGGAACCCGTTCTCAGTTATGTAGATCGGCAAGCCCGGGAAATTCCGTACGACCCATTTCAATCCCTCGAACATGCCAACAGGTTCGTTGACCATGAATTTTTTGTCGCTGAAGTCGCCATCCTCGGGGTAAAAGGGATTGCTGAACATCGTCTTGGGTTTGCGAATATCGAACGAAATACGGTTGCGGGTGTAATAATTGAAACCGAAATAATCCTGCGTGCCTTTGGCTTCAGGGATGCGATACGTGCCAAGCACAGTGCGCATCACACCGGTTGCCAGCGTCATCGGGATCGAATGATTCACCAAGTTATCGGCATTGTTTCGTAACAGTCTATCCAACAACGACCATGAACGATGCGGCACGACCGAACGGTAGTGCAATGCCAACCCAACTTTTGCCTCGGGCTGTATTTCGTGAATGGCATGATATGCCCCCGCGTGACTGCGCAAGGTGTTGGCTTGCACGCGCATCGCAAGGCGTAGGTCATCCTTTCCGGGGGGAAAGTGACTGTTGATACCTCCGCCGACATACCCATTCAACGCGTACCCGCTGGTCTCGTTGAACGTGCACCACAGTGTGCAATATTCTTTCAACGCCTCCACGGTCTTGCGGACGAACTTCTCGAACAAGGGAACAACCGCTTCCGTTTCCCATGCTCCCATTTCTTCAAGCCACAGCGGATTGGTGAAATGGTGCAACGTCACCATCGGAGTGATGCCGCGCTCGCGTAATCCGCGCAACATGGCGCGATAACGTTCCAAGGCGTCTTCGTCCCACGTGTCGGGCGTCGGCTGGATGCGGCTCCACTCCACCGACAGACGATGCGCGTTCTGTCCGGCTTCTGCGGCGCGGTCGAAGTCCTCGCGCCAGCGTCCGCCCCACCAATCGCACGCGAGACCAGATGTCCCGTCGGTGTGACCCGCTTGTTCCCACGCCCACCATTGATTGTTGGTGTTGTTGCCTTCCACTTGATGCGCGGCGGTCGCCGTCCCCCATAAAAATCCGCGCGGGAAGTGATAGGTTGCTTGAGGCATGTTGTCTCCAAAATAATTTGGTGGTTGAGTAGGGCGGTGATGTTCCGCCCGTATCGAAACCACCAGTAACCTGTGAAATAATCGCTACAATATTTGTCTTGAACATCGGTGGTTTCGACTGCTTACGCTCAACCACCGTTTCTTGCCAGATACGCCAGATACAACGCGACCGAACCAGCGACCGCGGCATTCAACGACTCGACTTGCCCACGCATCGGAAGTTTCAACACGATGTCGCATTTCGCGCGCGTGAGCTGACGGATGCCTTCGCCCTCGCTTCCGACCACGAGTGCGGTTGCTCCCGTGAGGTGACGCTGAGTCTTCGCCCCGACCGTTTCCCCATCCTGATCGAGCCCCACCACCCAGACATTTTCCTCTTTCAGCGCGTCGATCGCCTGTGCAAGATTCATGCGCGCGATGAGCATGTGCTCGCTCGCGCCCGATGACGCGTTGACCACTGCCGGCGTGACCTCAACCGTATGCGCCAGTGGAATGACGATGCCATGCACACCTGTCGCCTCCGCCGTGCGGATGAGCGTGCCAAAATTTTGTGGGTCATTCAACGAATCGAGCAGCAACACGAACGGCGGCTCGTCCTTCTTGCGTGCGTTCTCCAGAATATCGAGCAGATCGGCGTACGGATACATGCTCACCTCCGCGACGATGCCCTGATTGTTCTCGTGAATTTTATCGAGGCTTGGGCGCTTCGATTTGACGACTTGAATCTTTCGCTGAGCGACCAAGTCCATGACCTCGGCAAGCCTACCCTTGACCTGCACATTGTCAGCCAGTTCGATTCGGAACACCTCGCGCCGTTTGGCACGCAGGGTTTCGTAGACTGCGTTGCGGGAGTAGATGAATTCTTTCATTTCAATTTGATTTTACTTGAGAAATTGCTTGCCTTAAGTTCCCTGTTTTTGTATACTGAAAACAATCGCCGCTCATCTAACCCAGCGAGGGAAACTATGCCAAGCCCGACAGCAAATCCATCAAACCAAGCTGATTTTGTGATTGTCACCGCGCTTGAGAAGGAGGCAAAGGCGGTTGTCAGGCTGTTGGAAAATCACGAAGTCAGAACAGACGAAGAGCGGGACATTCGGTCATATCACGTAGGTACAATCCCTATTCAGAACTCAGATCGCGCATATCGGGTTGCTGTCGTTTTGTTGCACACCATGGGCGAGATTCCGGCAGCGACAGCAGTGACTGACGCCATCAACTTTTGGAATCCAAAATATATCATCATGGTGGGAATCGCTGGCGGCATTCCTCAAGATGACCTCGACTTGGGCGATGTGGTGATTGCTGATCAAGTCGTCGGCTACGATTATGGGAAGGTCACAAAACAGAAAATCAAGCCACGTGATAGGGTTTATCCGGCAAGTGCACTGTTGCTAGAGCGCATCCGCAATTTTTGGGATGAAACATGGGCTGACAAAATCCAGACGCCGCGACCGCAAAATGTCCCTCGTCCAAAATCAAAACGTTTTGTTGGACCGATTGCATCAGGAAACAAAGTGATTGCGTCCACAAAGTTTCGCGATGAACTTTTAGCCAGATGGTCAAAGTTGATTTCGATTGAAACTGAGGCAGAAGGGGTCTACGCGGCGGTGTTTGACCGCCCGCAGATACGAGGCACTCTCGTTGTTCGGGGAATCTGCGACATGGCAGACGAGCGCAAAAGTGATGAGTGGCAAGAATATGCCGCTGATGCGGCGGCAACATTTCTTGTTCAATTTTTGAAAAGCGGACCAGTTAAACATATCGTTGCTACTCCTGCTACATATCCCAAATTAGGTCCTGAAAAAGTCTCTCTCGCCAAACTCCCTTCCACTTCTCCCGATCTCTTCGGGCGCGAAAAGGAACTCAAACAACTCGAGGACGCGTGGGAGGACGATGACACTAACATCATCTCCCTCGTCGCGTGGGGCGGAGTGGGCAAGACCGCGCTTGTAAACAAATGGCTTTCGTTGTTAGGCGAGGGCTATCGCGGCGCGGAACGCGTCTATGGCTGGTCGTTTTACTCTCAAGGTGCGAGAGAAGGTGTACAAACTTCTGCTGATTTGTTCATCGCGGACGCGTTGAAGTGGTTCGGCGACCCTGACCCAACCGTAGGTTCACCGTGGGATAAAGGGGAACGATTAGCAGAATTGATAAAACAACAACGCATGCTTTTGATCCTCGATGGACTTGAACCATTGCAGAACCCACCACCAGTTGAGACGGGAAAAATCAAAGACCCAGGCATGACCTCGCTATTACGCGAATTGGCGCGACAGAATCCTGGTTTGGTCGTTATCAGCACGCGCTTGGCAGTGGACGACTTGAAAGATTTCGTTGGAAGTTCGGCAGTGGAAATTGACCTCGAAACCCTCTCGCCCGAAGCAGGCGCAGAATACCTGAAACATCTTGGTGTGGATGGCACAGACGAAGAACTTAAAGAAACTGCGAAAGATTTCGGCGGACATGCCCTTGCTCTCACTTTGTTAGGCAGATACCTCAAAGTAGTGCACAACGGAGATATTCGCAAACGCAGGGAAATCCCACGAGTAATGGATGAACAAAAACAAGGTGCACACGCGCGGCGCGTGATGGAATCGTATGAAGTTTTCCTCAAAGACAAGCCCGAATTGGACATTCTGCGCATGATGGGTTTATTCGACCGTCCCGCAGAAAAAGGCGCATTGAACGCGCTGAGAGAAGAACCTGCTATCGAAGGTTTGACTGAAAATATTCAGTCTCTATCTCAGGCGAACTGGCAATTTGCCGTTAACAACTTACGCGAGCTACGGCTTCTTGGAGAAGCAGACTCAAACGCCCCTGATACTCTTGATTGCCACCCGCTCTTGCGCGAACACTTCGGCGAAAAACTAAAATCCAAAAACTCCGCAGCTTGGCGCGAAGCGCATGGGCGATTGTTTGAGTACTACGAATCCAATGCAAAAGAATTGCCCGAAACCTTGGAAGAAATGGCTCCACTCTTTGCGGCGGTACTGCACGGCTGTCAAGCGGAGAAACATCAAGAGACGTTCCTTGAAGTTTTCTGGAAGCGAATTCAAAGAGGAAAAGAATCGTTTAGTGTGAATAAACTTGGAGCATTTGGTTCTAACCTTGCCGCACTCTCTGGCTTTTTCGATGGCACATCTTGGAGCAAACCTGTAGATGGATTGCGTGGAGATATAGCGGCGTGGATTCTAACTGCGGCCGGTTTTTATCTGCGTGCTTTGGGCAGATTGGCAGAAGCGACTGAGCCTATCAATGCGGGGCAGGAAAACAATATTGCACGACAAGATTGGGAGAATGCAGCACGACAAGCCAGCAATCTCAGCGAACTCTACCTGACCATCGGCGATGTGAAGCAGGCGCTCGCCTATGCGGAGCAAAGCGTCGAACTCGCGGATAAGAGTGGGGATGGGTTTATGCAAGAAGTTACAGGCTCCAAACTTGCTGATGCACTGCACCAAGCAGGAAATTTCATAAATTCACGAGACGCATTTCATGAAACGGAAGAATTGCATAAGAAGAGGCAGCCCGATTTTTCGTTTCTATATTCTTTGCGTGGCTTTCAATACTGCGACCTGTTGTTTAGTCAGGGAAAATATGCCGAGGTGGAACGGCGTGCAAGTCAGACGTTGGAATGGGCCAACCAATACGAGTTAGGCCTTCTCAGTGTTGCGCTTGACAATCTCTCCCTCGGACTCGCGCATTTGCTTCAATCACAACGCGAGCCTAATCACCTATTTACCGAATCACTAACCTACCTCAACCGCGCGGTGGATGGCTTGCGACAAGCAGGGACACAACATTACCTTCCACGCGGCTTACTCGCCCGCGCTGAGTTTTATCGCGTTACAGGCACGCTAGATAAGGCGCAAAGGGATTTGGAAGAAGCCTTCGCCATCGCCATCCGCGGCGGGATGGGTTTGTATTTAGCAGATTGCCATTTGGAGTATGCGCGGCTATATTTGGCAAAGGGTGAAAAAGCCAAAGCCCGCGAGCATTGGCAAATTGCAAAGGATAGTATTAATAAGATGGGTTATCACAGGCGGGATAAAGAGGTGCAGGAGTTGGAAGAGCAACTCAAATAACTTGTGTCATTGCGAGGCGCGGAGCGCCGTGGCTACCCCACAAGGGGATGATATCTCGACTTACCATCCAACAATTGTTTGAAGGTTACTTGGGATTGCCACGCTCGCCCGCTTCGACTTCGCTCCTTTCAGTCGCTACGCTCAGCGCGCGGCTCGCTCGCAATGACACCACTAACCCGCTCATACGACATAATCAACTCATACGCACTTGCCTTGACGTAATACACGCGATATTTCTCGCCTTCTTTGAACGTATGACTTATATCATCGGTGAAGCCGAAGCGTTTTTTGCCTACAAAAACGTAGTAACTGGTGAACGCGGCTCCTGAATTGTATTCCTGATCGAGTTCGATCTTCCCCTCTGCCACTTTTAGGTTCGCGCTCTTCAACATCGCTGAAACGCGCCGCGCCAGCCAAATGCTAAACGCAAGTACCAACCCAACGACGACGATAATCGCGGGAAAGACCAGAATATTCAACGGGTTTGAGAACAATGCCGCGCGTGTACTTTCATTTTGTAGGTACATCCCCAGAATGATGCATAAGCCCAAGAACATAAAACCAACTGCGATCTTGGTATTCATTCTTTGCACTCTCGCACCACCCTCGCCGATCATTTTCAAGTAATCGCGCTGTCCCTGCGTGAGAAAGCCGCGCTGGTTCGATTTCAAGTCGTCTTCGGTGAATTCGTACACTTATTCCTCTGCTTGTATATGTGTGATTCGATCCAATCGAAAACTTCGCTTATCGTTCCGCAGGTGACAGTACGCGAGCAGATACACATAATCCTTCAACCCCATCACCTGCTTCGGCGTGATCCAGCGTTCGGTCTGGTCGCCGTCGCCATCCACGTAACGGATGAACATCCGCTTGTTGCTGTAGATCGCCTCGCCCAGTTCGGTCGGCAGTTCGATGCCCTCGTTGGGCCAGGCAGGCGAGTTGTAAATGCCGATGTACTCATCGAGCGGCTTGTTGAACTCTTTCATCTGCTCCATCATCGCAAAGAAGATTCCCCGCGCCGCCAGCGCGCCGTCCAACGCCCGGTGTTTCACCGCCATCGGCAAATGGAACGACTCGGCGATGAACCCCAAACTATACGACGGCATCTCGTAATACTGACGCGCCATCATCATCGTATCGATCAAATTCGGGATTTGGATGTCGCGCCCAAGCCGCTTGAACTCGCTATCGAGGAATTGCAGATCGAATTTCGCGTTGTGACAGACAACCACCGCCTCATCCACCAGATCGACGATTGACTCAGCCACATCGGCGAAGCGCTGCGCCCCAGCCAACTCCGCGTCCGTCAGCCCGTTCATACTCGCCGCCCCCACCGAAAGCGGACGCTCCGGATTCACCAGTTGTTGAAATTGCTCCTTGATGCGTTTCCCCTCCGTGACGACGATCCCCACCTCGCACACGCGGTCGCCGAACCACGGAGAAAGCCCCGTCGTTTCCAAATCTAAAAATGCAAAGCGTGCAGAAGAGAGATCGAACATGCTAATAGTGAACTCCGAAGGAGTGAAATTTTTATAGTACGTGTGAAGAATTTTCCTAAACCCCGAAGGGGTGTCATAGAATTTGAAAGCAATGTCATCCCTTCGGGATTATTCAATACATTGCTCATGTTCTAGAATCATAACATCCCTTCGGGATTGGTTAATTCTAAACCGAAAATCTGATTACCTTACACAAAGCTTTTGGGACGCAGACCCTTGCACCGTGGCGCCAAGGCGCCATGAAAACGCTGATTTTCGCTGATTTAAAAAGAAAAATCTGCGTTTTCAGCGTGCATCAGCGTCCCGATTTTGAAAGTGTAAGGTAATCAAACCGAAAATGTCATTCCTTTTTTGTATGTTTCCGCACGACCGTTACGATATAACACAACCTCCCCCGCGCCGTAGACGTTCCACATGCCGTTCTCGCCGTCGTTCAACATGCCGGTCTGCTCGTCGATGCCGATCAATGTGACATTGGGAATCTGCTTCAATAGCCGCGGTGCCCAGCCTTTGCCGAACGTGTTGTGATGCGGCAGGACGAGCGAATTGCCCACCAGGTTCAACCCCTCGTGGATTTTCCCCTCGTATGGGTCAAAATAAAACTCGCACATCACCATCGCGCCCGCGCTCGAACCCGCGATGACCGCGCCATTTTCAAACGCTTCGAGCGCGGCGTTCCATGCAAGGCTGTCTTTCAACGTCTGACCCAGATAATGTGTGAAGCCGCCGAGCAGGTAGATCAATTTTGCTTCTCGTAACGAGGTTGCAATCGCTTCGTCGTTCGCGCTGGCTTTGTCGATCAATGGCAATGAACTAACATTCTTCGCGCCGAGACTCTCGAACCAGCGGACGCCGTTGCCTCCCGCGCGGACGTGGTTGCGGTCCGGCGCGGCAGCCGTAGGGAGGATGCGAAGCGGGGCGTCGAATCCGCCGGCGAGTTCGAGGGCGCGCAGGTCGGGGAATCGCATCCGCCCGCCGAATTCCGATCCGCCTTCCAGCAGTAAAAAGTTCATGCCCGTATCTTATCGTCTTTCAGAACTGTACACAAGCAAAATCACGTGTCGGCTGTATAATAATTTCTGTGTGTCACCCTGAAGGAGTGGCGCTGAGGCGCCATTGCGACCGAAGGGTCTCGATTATTGCAGTAGCGATGCTTCGCGGAGTTTATCCTGAGCTTGTCGAAGGGCTCAGCATGACATTCCTTGAGGAAGCCAACAGAAGGAGAGAACCGCCATGCCAAAGCCAGCGGCTGGGGATCATTTCGATAGTCTCTTTGAATTCGCTCCCATTTCGCTCTGGGAGCAGGATTACAGTGGGATCAAAAAGTTCTTCGACAAGTTGCGCGCCAGCGGGGTCGTGGATCTGGACCATTTTCTCGATGAGCATCCAGAAGAAGTGGAGAAAACCCTTGCACTGATTCAAGTGACGCATGTCAATCGCGAAACGATCAACCTGTTTGGCGCGGCGACTGAAAAGGAATTGCTCGCCAACCTGAGTAAAATTTTCCGCGATGAGATGCGCGCGCATTGGCGCACGGAGTTGAGGGCATTGTGGAACGGGGAGTTGAGCTGGTCGGGTGACGGGGTCAACTATCGGCTGGATGGCGAAGCGCTCCACATCCGTTTGCATTGGCGCATTTTGCCCGAGTGTGAAACCGATTGGAAAAGTGTGCTCGTGGCGATCGAAAATATCACCGCGTTGAAGCGGGCTGAAAAACGATTCCGCAACCTGTTCGAATACGCGCCCATCTCGCTGTGGGAGGAGGACTATTCGGCGATCAAACGGGAATTCGACGCGTTGCGCGCGCGAGGCGTTACGGACCTCAAATCGCATCTCGCCGCGGACCCCGAGGCTGTGCGCCGCTTCATGGGCATGATCCGCGTCCTCGACGTGAACCGCAAAACGCTCCGCCTGTTCGAGGCCGCGGATAAACCGTCGTTACTGACAAACCTCGACAAAATTTTCCGCGATGAAATGGGCGAACATTTCAAGAACGAACTTGCCGACATGTGGGACGGGAAAACCTATTACGAACGCGAAGGAATTAATTACTCATTGACCGGCGAACCCGTGAA
Source organism: uncultured Anaerolinea sp. (assembly GCA_964591425.1). Taxonomy (GTDB): domain Bacteria; phylum Chloroflexota; class Anaerolineae; order Anaerolineales; family Villigracilaceae; genus Defluviilinea. Next base: position 7,347 of record CAZQES010000042.1, on the reverse strand, counting down.
CGTGCACCTGCATTGGACGTTGATGCCCGGGCACGAAAAAGATTTCGACTGGGTGCTGGTGGCATTGCAGGATGTGACCGCGCGCAAGAAAGCGGAGGAGTACCTGCGTTACCTCGGCACGCACGACGTAATGACCGGCTTGTACAACCGCGCGTTCTTCGAGGAGACCCTGCAAAGCCTCGAAGCGAACCGCAAAGACCCGGTCAGCTTCATCATCCTCGACCTGAACAGTTTGAAAGCCACGAACGATTCGCTGGGGCATCATACCGGCGACAAATTGATCCGCCGCACGGCGGAAGTGTTGAAAGCCAGCCTCGAAGATGGGACGATCGCCGCGCGCATCGGCGGCGATGAATTCATCCTGATCCTGCCCGATGCGGACGAACAAGCGGCAAAAGGAATGATCGGGCGCGTCGAGTCGCTGGTGGTGATGAACAACAAGTTTTACCGCGAACCCGAGTTGAGTCTCTCGATCGGCGCGTCCACGAGCGCGCCGGGCTTATCGCTCTTGAAATCCATCAGCCTTGCAGACGATGAAATGTACAAAAACAAGGGAGTGTTTCACCGCCGGCGCAGGGACGATCACTAAACGGGCGGTTTGTATTCGTCGAACGGAATGCCGTTTCGATGGTTTTCCAAAGCCTGCCGCACATACGGCACGGTGTTGACCGGTAGCGCGTTCACCTCCACCCAGCGTAATTCGTCGCACTTGTCGGGTTCGGCGTTGAACGGCTCGCCCTCCCAATGATGGACCGTAAAAAAGAAATCCACGCGCTCATCGTCTTCGATGCGATGCATGACCGTTGAGAAGAGCAGACTCTGCGCGTCAATTCGGACGCCGACCTCTTCCTCCCCTTCGCGGACTCCCGCATCCCTGACCGTTTCGCCTCCGTCCAAATGCCCGGCAGGGACGCTGTACTCGCCGTCGCGAAACCCCGTGTTGAATCGGCGCAGTAACAGGATTTGATCCTCACGAAAGAAAAATAAATGCACGGTGGTGGGAAAACGGGCGCGCGTCATTGTTTGCTCCGGGCGGCGTTCCCGCCGCCGTCCCATGGGGATGCTTCGCGAGGGACAGCGGCGAGAGCAACCGTTATTGGAAGTATTTTTCCCATACCCTCTTCCTCTCTGATTCATGAATGAACGAAGCCTCGTACGCATTGCGATTGCAGGCGGCGATCTCGTCCATGCTCATGCCGAGCACTTCATGTGCGATGCGGTATTCATTATTGAGATTCGTTTCCAGCACTTCCGGGTCGTCGGAGTTGATGGTCACTTTCACGCCAAGATCGAACAACTTCTTCAGCGGATGTTCCTCGATTGTCCGCACGGAATTGGTGAGGTAGTTGCTCCACGGGTTCACTTCGAGCGTGATGCCGCGTTCTTTGATCAATTCCACAACATTCATATCTTCAATTGAATGTATCCCATGACCGATGCGGTCGGGGTCTGTCAACTCGATCACTTCTTTCACGAAGGAAGCGGGGGTATCTTCGCCGGTGTGGATGGTCAATTTCAAGCCTGCCTCTTTGGCTTTCATGATGGCTGGAACGAACTCACGCAGAGGGAAATCCCGCTCGCTATCGGCGAGGTCAATGGCGGGGATATGTTCCTTGTGCCGGATCGCCCAATCCACGGTTTTGACACAGGATTCAGGTCCCATGCTTCGTGAGGTGATGGCGATGTAGCCGATCGCCATGTCGAATTCTTTTTCGGCGCGGGCTTTGGCGCGCAGCAAGCCTTCGAGGCAGGCGTCCCAATCCACGTTATGACCACTGAACGCCCAATCGGGAGAAAAGCGCACTTCAAAGAGTTTGATGTTTTGCTTTGCGGAATCTTCGAACAACTCCCACGCGATCCGCTCGACGACTTTCGGAGAGGTGATGCTGTTCTGAAAAATAGCAAAAGCTTTGAGAACCGCTTCAAGGTTTTTCATCTGGTCGTAGACCTTCACGTGCTTGTCCAACTTACTGGCTTCATAGGAAGGCAGTTTCAAGTTGTATTCCTTGGCGATGTCAATGATCGTCTGTGTGCGAATCGCGCCTTCGAGGTGAATGTGGATCTCGGTCTTGGGGAGGTCGTTGTATTTCGGTTCGAAGTTTTTCATGGAGAAAACCTATTGTGCGATTTTACACCTGTAGGGGCGAACGGCCGTTCGCCCCTACAAACCCAATCGCAACGCGGCGTGGAGCAACGCATTCGCGCCGTTGACGCAATCGTCCCATTCTGTGAACTCCCGCGGCGAGTGACTCGCCCCATTCACCGAGGGGACAAAGATCATGCCCACCGGGCATAGATCCGCGAGCGATTGCGCGTCGTGCCCCGCGCCGGAGGTCAGCGGTGAGTGAGTCAAACCCAGATCATCACAGGCAGAGGCAAACGCGCTTTGAGCAACGTCGCTCATCGGCGTTGGAGAATGCTTGCCGAGAAATTCGATCTGCAATTCCAAGCCAAAGCGCGAGGCGTGTTCTTTTGCCAACGCGATCAACGCGGAATCCATTTTGTCGAAATCGGTTTGCGTAGGCGAACGGAATTCCAGCGCCACATCCACGCGCGCAGGGACGATGTTGAACGCGCCGGGCGCAAAGTCCATTTTGCCGACGTTGACAACACACCCCGCGAAATCCTTCATCACCAGTTCACGCGCGGCAAGCGCGAACGCGCTCGCCCCCAGCGACGCGTCGAGTCGGTCGTCCATGGTTGCCGTGCCCGCGTGATCGGCGCGACCGATAAATGACAAACGGTATGATCCTATACCAACAATCGCGGAGACGATGCCGATGTTGATTCCCGCGCGTTCGAGTCGATTGCCTTGCTCGATGTGTAATTCCAGATAACCTGCGAATGATTCTTTCGGTCGCGCCGCGCTCAACATGGATTCATCGGATAAGCCCGCACGCTTCATCCCTTCGACCAAATTCTCGCGTCCGCCGCGCGGTGCGAGCAAATCTTTTTGCGTGAGGTGACCTGAGATCGCCGCACTGCCAAGCAGACCGACCAAGGTCCCTTCTTCGTCGGTGAAATCCATCGCTTCGAGATTCACTTTGAGGCTGATTCCGCTTTCCCGGATCGTTTGCAACACCTCGAACGCCGCGACAACACCCAACGCGCCGTCGAAGCGTCCGCCGTGGGGAACGGAGTCGAGGTGGGAGCCAAGGATTAATGTCTTTGCGAGGGGCGTTTGTTGCCCCGAAGCAATCTCCAAATCTCGAGGGGATTGCTTCGCCGCTTCGCGGCTCGCAATGACGGGCAATACGGCGGAATGATTGCCTGCCCCATCCGTACGGAACTCGAAGCCTGCGCGCTGAATCTCTTCACGATACCACTTCCGCGCGGCGAGATGTGCTTCGGTTAACGATGGACGATGCACGCCGCCTTCGCCGGTCGCCCCGATGGAAGCGAGTCGGGTAAATGAATCAAGCATCCTGTCCGAATTGACGCGCAGGGTTTTTGTCATGAGGAGTCTCCAGAGTAAGATACGAAGCGGGAGTCTTGTCTATTCGCTGTATTTTATCCGAAAGGTGACCATGGATTTCAAACTGACGATCTTCTCTGATTACATCTGACCGTGGTGCTACGTCGGCCAGGGTGTGGTCGAGAGGTTGAAAGAGGAATATCAAGTGGACGTGGAATGGCGTCCGTTCTATTTGTATTTCGATACGCCGCCTGATGGCAGGGAGTTGCCCGAACACGTGAAGCGTGCCCGCGCCAACGGCTCGGAGGAACGTCTGCGTTCGATCGCGAATGTGTATGGCATGGAGTTTCGGTCAACGGAGCGAATCTACAACACACGCATTGCTCACGAGGCGACGGAATACGCGCGCGAGCACGGCAAGGGGAATGAATTCCATAAAATCGTTTTTCGTAAAGTCTATGCGGAGGGATATGACCCAAGCCAATGGGATGTGCTTCGTTCGGCGGCGGAGGAAGCGGGCTTGAACGCGGACGAAATGCAGCGCGAGGTGGAAGGCGAAAAATATACGGCGAACGTGGTGGATAAAGTGCGCTGGGCGTATCAGGTCGGCGTGACCGGTGTGCCGACATACGTGATCAATGACCGTTATGCCATCGTCGGTACGCAACCGTATGAAGTGTTCAAAGACGCGCTCGAGAAGATTCTGAATCAAAAGGACTGACAAAAGTTCTAGCCGCAGTGCAACTGCGGCTAGAACTTCTTTTATTATGAATCAAAAGGGCTGACCATCGTCAGCCCTTTCTTTTTGGGGTCGTGCTGAAATTATTGGCTGTCCGGTCGGTGAACCCGCTTGCACACGCGGATGGTAACGCGATGCCCGTCGCGCCAGACAACCTTTTTGACGCACACAACCGCGCTGGTCGCGGTCAACACCGCCGACGCGCCATCGCTCGCGGTGAGGCTGACAGCCTGCGGCGTCGAATCGGTCAGGGCGTAGGCGGGCGCGGCAGGAATTGCCGCGGCAACGAGCGCGGCGATCACTGCCAAACTGAACAACAGGTGGGAAAGCTTGATGGTTTTCATAAGCACGATCCTCCTTTGAATCGTTGTCTGCATTGTAGAACGTGGAGGTAACGCGCCTATGACAGGTGGGTAAAAAGGTTGTAAAAAATGTGTCGCCGACGCTCTCTTGCGTCGGCTTGCGTGAGATACCATCGGCGCTAGAGAGCGCAGACTAAACCAATGGAGATGACAACGGTTCCTTCGGTACTGACCGAAGGTCGATCTCAATGGCGGAGAGCAACAATTGAATCCCCAGCAGGACCGAAAGCGTCGGGAGCATCACCGTCCCTGTGGGCGCGGGAATGTTGAGGCTCGCGTATTGAATCCATTTGAGGATGCCAAAGGTCAAGCCAAAAAGAAGCAACGGAAAGCCTGTGAGCGTGTAAATACTCGCCATCGAAAAATCATAGATAAAGTTCTTGAGAACAGATCGTTTCACCAACGTGCCCAATAACTTGAACGGGAATTGAAACAGGATACGATGGATTAGCATGTTCGATACTTCGCTTTGGTAACGCGCGGGCATAGGCACATCTTTCACTACCGCGCCTAGCAGGTACAGATTTGCCAGCATCGAGGTTTCAAAAAAATAACTTTTATCAATTCGATCCAACGGCAGTTGCGCCAGAAC
>CAZQES010000042.1:1157-2229 GCA_964591425.1 uncultured Anaerolinea sp. | reverse complement strand
GACGAATCCGTTCGTGGGGTCGAAGAGATTCCAGTAGCCGGTGGCGGCTTTGGAGAGGAAGGCTAAACCCATGTTCCCAACACGGCGGATGAGCGGCATTTGTTGCAGAGACTGAAAATCGCGAAAACGATTCCCCTTGGCGTAATCCGCTTGACCGTGAATCAACGGCGTGATCAATTCAGACATTCGCGATGTGTCCATCTGCCCGTCGCCGTCCACTTTGACGACGATCTGCGCGCCGAGTTCGAGGGCTTTGCGGAACCCGGTCACCAGCGCGCCGCCCACGCCCTGATTTGTTTCGTGGCGAATCAGTGTAATGCGTTTGTCCTTTTTGGCGAGCGCGGTCACGATGTTCGATGTTGAATCGGGCGATGCATCATCCACGACGATGATGTGTTTGATGTAGTTGGGAATCCCCTGCAAAACGGATCGAATCTCCCGCTCCACGCGGAAACAGGGGATCACGGCGGCAATGTTGTATTTTCTAAGGTTTGGGATGGGGCTCATTTAATTTTTGAACCGCTAAGCCCGCAAAGAGCGCAAAGATTTATTTTTTCTTTGCGTGCTTTGCGCTCTTTGCGGTAAAGGTTACTCCACCGAAATAATGAACTGATAGTGCTCCTGCCCGCCCTCCTGCACTTCGATATCCTGTTCGCGGTATTTCTCGCGCATCAGGTCCGCGATGCGGTTGGCTTCCGCGTGCGACAGTCCCTGCCCGTAAAAGAACGTGATGAGTTCGTGCTTTTCCGCCTGTGCTTTTTCGAGGAAGAGCGCCGTGGCTTCTTCGACAGAATTCGCCGAGGCGATCAGTTTGCCATCGAGCAAGGCGATCACCTGACCCTCCTTCACGTTCACGCCGTCAATTTCCACGTTGCGGACCGCGACGGTGATGTCGCCGGTTTTCACCGAGGCGAGGGCTTTGGTCATCTTCTCCGCAACCGAATCAAGTTCCCCGTCGGGTTGAAGCGAGAGCATGGCATTCAGTCCCTGCGGGACGGAACGCGTCGGCACCACCGCCACCTGTTTCACCGTCACTTCTTTTGCTTGATTCGCCGCCATGATGATGTTCTTG
>CAZQES010000042.1:0-1147 GCA_964591425.1 uncultured Anaerolinea sp. | reverse complement strand
CGAAGATCTACATGCTTTCCGTAAGCAACATTCCTCCGATCTAGGGTAGGGTTAGGGATGCTCATAACACCGACAGAATGGACGGGTTCTTCGTTTGCCCGCCCTCCACCGTTGCCGCCGCGCCAAGGCTGGCAAAGATGCGGCTCAAACCCGCGCCCGGCGAAACAACCACCACCGCGATCTGACCCGGCTCAACCTTGGCAAACGAGACCGCGTTGGATTTGCTTTTCTGAATATCGTCCATCTGCGCGAGCAGGTTTTCCATCGCCACTTTGGTGATCGTCCCCAGCCCCATGATGTAATCGATCGGTTCGTAACGTTTTTCGAGCGGCACGTGGATGTGCATGCGATACATACCGTCGCCCTCGCCCACTTGAATGGAGGTGCCCATTTCTTCGAGCCGCCCGTAAAATTTTTGTAGATCGAAATTGTTGGGCGGCATAAAATCCACGACCACTTCGTAATCTTGTCCCTCTTCCACTTCTTCGAGCGCGCCCTGCAAGTTCATGGCTGAAATGGGTTGCACGCTCATCAACGGAGTCTCAAGCGATTCACCGTAGATGTGACGCAACATACCTTCGAGAATGAAGAACAACCCCTTGCCACCAGAATCGACCACGCCAGCCTGTTTAAGGAGAGGCATGAGGTCCGGAGTCCGTTGGACGGCTTCATCGGCGGCTCTCACAGCGACCTCGAAAATTGTGATCGCGTCGCTCGTGGACTTGAGGGCTGCTTCGGTTGCGTCAGCCACTCCGCGTATGACGGTGAGAATCGTTCCCTCCACCGGTTTGACCACACCTTTGTACGCGGTATCCCGCGCTTCGCCAAATGCCTTTGCAAGAGACTCGCCATCCAGCGTTTCTCTATTTTGCACCGCGCGTGAAAACCCGCGCCAGATCTGCGAAAGGATCACACCCGAATTGCCGCGCGCGCCCATCAACGCGCCTTTTGCCACTGCCGCCGCCATGTCGCCCACCTTGCGGTGACCGGAATCCTTGATCTCGTTCCACGCGGATTGCATCGTCAACACCATGTTCGTACCGGTATCGCCATCGGGAACGGGGAACACGTTCAACGCGTTGACGGTCTGCTGGTTGACGCGCAGCCACGCCAGCCCCGATTCCACCAGCCGCTTCATGGATTGTCC
>CAZQES010000041.1:0-26521 GCA_964591425.1 uncultured Anaerolinea sp. | reverse complement strand
TTGCACTGGCTTGAGCCCATCGCGCGCATCGGGCAAGGCGCGCGCTACGATCACGCTCATGGCGTAATCGAGGTATGCCTGTTGCATTTCGGTGTCGATATCTATTTTGCGAATCAAGCCAAGTTCCATGGTGAAATCCTTTTTAAACCGCGATGAAAGACGAAAGAAGAAAGATTCTCGATGTTTCGCGGTTAGATATGCAGTTGTGAATTAATGTTCTAAACGTGTGTAATCTTACGGGGAAAGAGAAGATGCGTCAAGTGACAGGAATAATAAACAAAGGCTGACTCGTACGAGTCAGCCTTTGTGATGAGTTATTGTTCCAGATTATGGTGTGAATGATATTTGCTCGGATACACAAATGCCGTTCAGGTTTTTTTCAGAGCAGACGGTCACTGTTGCAGTCAATTTATGTCCGGTCGGGTCGTAGGCGAATGCCGGTGAACTGACGATATGTGTTGTGCCCTACTCGACCATCGTTACTCCAACTTACCCGTCACCATTGCCATCTTCAACTCGCCGATGGCTTTCGTAATCTGAATATCACGTGGACAGGCGTTCGTGCAGTTGTATGCGGTGTGACATCGCGCCGTGCCGTTCGTTTCGCTCAAAATGTGCAGGCGTTGCGACGCGCCTTCGTCGCGGCTGTCGAAAACAAAACGGTGCGCGGTCACCAACGCGGCAGGACCGTAATACTCATCTGTTGCCCAGAACGACGGACACGAAGTCGTGCAAGCCGCGCACAAAATGCACTTGGTAGATTCGTCGAAGCGGGCGCGCTGTTCGGGAGATTGCAACCGTTCCCGCCCATCGGCAGGCAGGGGCGATTCATTGATGAGATACGGGAGCATCTTCTTGTAATTCTCGAAGAACGGGTCCATATCCACGATCAGGTCTTTCGCCACTTTCAAGCCGAGCAACGGCTCGACGGTGATGTTCGCGCCCACATCGCGCACCAGCGTTTTGCACGCCAGCATGTTGCGCCCATTGATGCGCATCGCGTCCGAGCCGCACACGCCGTGCGCGCACGAACGACGGAATGCCAGCGAACCGTCCTTGTGACCTTTGATCAACTCGAGCACATCGAGGATGCGGTCAGTCTCAAGCGCGTCCACTTTGTAGGTTTCGTAATGTCCGCGCGAATCTTTTTCTGGGTTGTAGCGAAAAATTTTTACAGTGACTTCCATAATCTCTCCTGATATGTCATTGCGAGGGCGTTCTTGCTCTTTGCCCGAAGCAATCTCCCAGATAATAGGATATTGCTTCGTCGGCTATCGCCTCCTCGCAATGACATTAATAGACTCTCGCCTTCGGCTGGAATTTTGTGATGACCACCGACTTGTAACTGATCTCCAACTTTCCATTCTTTCGCGTGATCAACGTGTGCTTCAACCAATTCTCGTCATCACGTTCAGGGTAATCCTCGCGTGCATGTCCGCCGCGCGACTCTTTGCGGTTCAACGCGCTTGCTGCCACTGCCTCCGCCACCGCGAGCATGTTGCCCAATTCCCACGCGTTCAATAATTCGGTGTTGAAAATTTTCCCCGTGTCGCCCACGCGCACGTCTTTGAACCGCGCTTGCATGTCGCGCACTTTTTCCAACGCCGACGCCATGTCTTTTTCGTTTCGATAAATGCCGACTTCCTCGAACATGACCTTTTTCATCTCGTTGGACAGATCGTACGCATTCGTTTTGCCCGACCCATTCCGCAACGCTTCAAATTCGGACCTCGCGCCTGCTTCGGCATCGGCGGGCAATTCCGCCCAGTCAACAGACTTAGCATAATCCGCGGCTTTGAGTCCCGCGTGTTTACCGAACACCACGAGATCGAGCAGGGAGTTCGTGCCGAGTCGATTCGCGCCGTGCACAGACACGCACGCGCACTCACCCGCCGCGAACAACCCGGGGACGGTTGTGCCTTTGTCGTCGATCACCACTTCACCGAATTTGTTGGTGGGGATGCCGCCCATGGTGTAATGCGCAGTCGGCTGGGTTGGCATCATTTGTGTGACCGGGTCCACGCCGAGGTAGACGCGGCAAAAATCCACGATGTCGGGAATCTTTTTCAGGACGGTGTCACCAGTTATCCTGTAAGGAGAACCGTCGGGGTTCGTGCGTCCGTCCGCATCTGCATATTTGTGTACCGTCTCGGGGCGAATATCCAAATAGACGTAATTTTTTCCGTCAATGCCGCGACCTTCTTTGATCTCGGTGTAGATCGCGCGGCTGACCACATCGCGCGAAGCCAGGTCTTTCACGGTCGGCGCATACTTGGGCATGAAGCGCTCGCCCTTGCCGTTGATGAGCACCGCGCCTTCGCCGCGCGCGCCTTCGGTGATAAGGATGCCGAGTTTGTAAATGCCGGTGGGATGAAATTGGAAGAACTCCATATCTTCGAGCGGAATGCCGCGACGGAACAGGATCGCCGCGCCGTCGCCGCTGTACGCGTACGCGTTGGAGGTCACTTCAAAAATGCGACCATGTCCGCCTGTGGCGAAGATGATCGCTTTTCCGTGAAAGGTATGAAATTCACCAGTGGATAATTCGACGGCAACAATTCCTGTTGCCTTCCCATCGACCATGATGAAGTCGATCACTTGATATTCATCGAAGAACGTGACGTTGTTCTTGATGCACTGCTGGTACAGTGTTTGCAGGATCATGTGCCCCGTGCGGTCTGCCGCGTGTGCGGCGCGCCTCACAGGTTTGCCTGTTTCATTATTCGTATGCCCGCCGAACGGACGTTGTGAGATGCGCCCGTCGGGTGTTCTATCGAAGGGCAAGCCCATGTGTTCGAGTTCGAGGACTGCGTCTATTGCCTCGTTGCACATGAACTCAATTGCGTCCTGATCGCCGAGATAATCCGACCCTTTGACCGTGTCGTACATGTGCCATTCGGGTTTGTCTTCCTCGTAATTTCCCAGCGCCGCGGAGATTCCTCCTTGTGCCGCGCCGGTGTGCGACCGCGTGGGATACAACTTGCTGATGACCGCCGTCTTCGCGCCGCGTGAGGCGTACAGCCCCGCCATGAGCCCCGCTCCGCCTGCACCGACGACGATCACGTCAAACTGATGAACATTTGCCATGAATTGCTCCTGAATTCTTTTTTACCACGAAGGACACGAAGGTCACTAAGGATTTAAAGGACGGGATTGATGCTATCGAGACCTTTTGTGGTTTTCAGATTTGCTCATTAATTTTTTACTTTGACCTTGCTCGTCCTCAAAGAAAATCTAAGCAAAGCCTTCTATCTCAACCAATGAGCAACCTTTGTGCTCTTTGTGTCCTTTGTGTTTAATAATCACACGACAATACGTTTAATTCCATCCTTGAGATGAGGCACGTTGAAGTTGATGAGAAAACCAAGCCGCACTTTGCTCAACCGAAGATACGTTATCAACTGTGCCTCAAATACTGGATTCAGTTTTTCAACCGACTTTAACTCTGCGATCACACACTTTTCAACGAGCAGGTCAATCTTCAATGCAGATTCAAGTTCTACTCCTTCGAACATAATTGGGAGTTTCACTTCCGTTTCTGCAAGCGTTCCGCCTGTCGTAAGCACATGCCTTGTGGCTGTTTGGTAAACCGATTCGAGCAAGCCGGGTCCTAACACGGTATGGACTTTATACGCCGCATCGAGAAGTAACTTTCCGATCCTCTCAGTCTCCGCTGGTATGGGCAGATAAATCTTCTTCGGTGGATTCGGCATCGAGTTATTTCCTTCCGATTATCTCATCCTCAAACAAACTCCTAACAAATTTCTCTTGCTCCACCGACTACCAACCTTGGTGTTCTTCGTGTCCTTTGTGGTTAAAAAAATTTACCCAGTCCAAATGAGATACACGCCCATCAACATGATGACGATAAAAATTGCGATGTTGATGACCCGAACCCACTGCCGATACAACGGCTTGACGATGTAATCGTCGAGAATGACGATAACGCCATGCACGCCGTGCGCCGCAGTGACGAAGAGCAGGGCAATGGCGGTCAACTTCCAGAACAGTCCACCCCATGGTGTCAGGTCTGCCACGCTCGTGCCCTGCACGTGGTACATGTTGGGGTTGAAAGCCCAGCGCATCACTTCCGCGAAGTTCATCTGGTTGCGCGCGCCCATGATCAACGCGCCGACCAGCCCGACGATGACGAGCGCATAGATCGCCAGCGCGGAAAGGCGCGTGAAGAGCCACATGAAAGTCTCGAAACTCATGCCGCGCTGTGAAAGGGATAACGTCCTCGGTTTGGCGTTGTCCATGTCAGCCTCCCAACTCGGCGGCGATGATGACGAACGCCGCGAAACCGTACACCGTGAAAAAGACCGCCCATTCGATCCAGATGATCTCCCGGTAGTACGCCATCAGTTTGGGCCACAAATCGAGGATGGTGATTCGCAAGCCGTTAATGGCGTGAAAAAGGATGCAGAAGAAGATGAACAACTGAAAAGCGGGATTGTAGTACACATCGTTCAATACATCCCCAACCTGCGATCCGACCCCGAAATCCCGGCTTTCCAAAAACGACGCGGTCAGGTGCATTGCCAGAAAGACCGCCATGCCCGCCCCGCCGATGCGGTGCAGGATGTAGGTCAGGTACGGACCCTGTCCCTTATACCCCAGCGCCGCGGAAAGACTGACGTTCCGTTTCAATCCCATCGATGCCTCCGTGAAATCGAGAAAACAAATGTGTTCTCCCGTTTGATTACAGTTGCCAATTTTACTCTCGATTATCCCAAAAATGAGGGCGAATCGAATCATGACAAACATCCTGCTATTTTTATTCCTGCCGTCATTCAACAAAAGGAAAGGGACTAATATAATACGAATTACCCGCTTGCCACCGCACGCAGACGGCTCCAGCTAGGAGGCTCACACATGTTAGATTCGAACGAACTCTCCCGCCGCGAATTCATCAAAGTGACAACAGGTATCATCGGCGGACTGATCGGCGCCGCCATCGGCTTGCCCGCCGTGTACTATCTGATCGATCCAGCCCTGCGCGAAGGCGGCAAAGAAGCATGGATTCCCATCGGCAAATTCGAAGATATGCAGGCTGGTGTGCCTTATCCCTTTTCGTTCACGCGTGTGCAAGTCAACGGTTGGGAACGGACCGCCTCCTCGTTCGGCGGGTACGCCGTCCGCAAGTCGGATGATCCCGCGGATCTGCTCATCCTCAACAGCCGCTGTACGCATCTTGCCTGCACGGTGAACTGGTCCGCCGACGCTGGGGCATTCCTCTGTCCCTGTCATGATGCGAAATTCAGCGTGGAGGGCGAAGTGCTGGATGGACCGCCGCCGCGTCCGCTGGATGTCTATGCCGAGCATCGCATCGCTGAAGACGGCTCCGTCGAGATCTTCTTCAAAGAGAGTTGACTCATGTGGAAAAAAATCTACGACTGGCTCGACGAGCGCATCGGTTTCAATGAAATTTACAAAAATATACTCGACCGACCCGAACCCAGAGGCAATTGGTGGAACACGCTCGGCTCCGCCAGTTTGTTCCTCTTTGTCATTCAGGTGACCACCGGTATCTTCCTCACGGTCTACTACACCCCTTCTCCCGACCATGCTTATGATTCCATTCAATACATTATGGAGGAGGTTTCCTTCGGCTGGCTGATTCGCGGCATTCATCACTGGGCGGCTACGCTGATGGTGATCGTGGTCTTCATCCACATGCTGCGCGTGTTCTACACTGCCTCGTTCAAATATCCGCGCGAAATGACGTGGCTCCTCGGCGTGGGGCTATTGCTCGTTACACTGGGAATGGGTTTCACCGGCTACTTACTGCCGTGGAACCAGCGCGCATATTGGGCGACCACCGTCGGTACACAGATCGCAGGTACGGTTCCCTTCCTCGGCGAGTTCATCCTCAAAGCCCTGCGCGGCGGACCGGACCTGAGCGCGCTCACACTGCAACGATTCTTCTCCGCGCACATCTGGATCCTCCCCGTGGTGCTGGCGGCGCTCATCGGATTCCACGTGTTTCTGGTCATGCGGCACGGTGAATCGCACTGGCCCAAAAAGGACGATTGACATGAACGACGAATCCAAAAAGCGCATCAACGAACGCTACAAACAAGAAGTGGAAAAAGGCGAGTTCTTCTGGCCCGACAGCATCTTCAAAGACCTCATCGTCTCGTTAGCCATCTTCATCCTGCTGATCCTGCTGGCAACCTTCATCGGCGTTGCGCCCGAAGCCAAAGCCGACCCGAGCGATACATCCTACATCCCACGCCCGGAGTGGTACTTCCTCTTCCTCTTTAAATTCCTCGCGCTGTATGGGCAACTCCCACTGCTTGGCAAGATCGAATGGATCGCCACTGTCCTCATACCGGGGATCGCCGTCGGCGTGCTCACCCTGCTTCCCTTCATCGAACGATCGCCGCATCGCTTCTACGGCAAACGCGTCCTGCCCATCTCGATCATGACCATCATGGTGGTGGGCATCGTGTTGTTGACGTTGACCTCCGAAGTGCCGACCGTTTCAGAGGACGGTTCGACCCTGTTGGGACTGTTGCAAACCATTTCGGGGATTTTCATCCCGTTGACCGCGTACGTTCTTTTCTTCCTCTTCCGCTCGAACACACGCCTCATGATCTGGACGGCAAGCCTTGCCGCGCTTTCCATGATCGTTATCTCAGGGACGGTGCTTGCCCTCGCGCCTGAACGGAAAAGCGCCGAGACCGAAGTGGCGACCACGCTACCCGATCAGATACTCGCCGGGCAGGACCTGTACTCCATCCATTGCGTGGAATGTCACGGTGACGATGGCTCGGTGGCGGTCATCGAAGGTGTGGAAGGCCTTGAAGGCGAGAAGATCACGCCCATCAACAGCCGCGACGTGTTGTACACCATCACCGATTCCGCGATGTACGAAGTGATCGCGTACGGACGTCCCAACGCAGGTATGCCTCCGTTCGGGCTGACGTACGGCGGCGAACTTACGAGGAGCGAGATCGATTACATCACTCTGTTCATGCGCTACACTTGGGATGACCGCTTTGAGGCTCCGCCGCTCAAGCCGTTGTTCCCGCCGCTCGCAGAGGGCGAAGTTCCCTCGTATGATGTTCACATTGCGCCGATCGTCAATCGGTATTGTGTGTCCTGTCACCGCGCGGGGAAGGATAACAATAATTACCTGATGACTTCGTACGAAGAAATATTGACCACCGGCGATAACGTTGAAATGAACATCATCCCCGGAGATATGAACAGTTATTTCCTTCAAGTCATTCAAGAGACTCCCATTCTCGACGAGAACGGCGATGAGATCATCGGTGTCATGCCTCCCACCCGCGCGCTCAAACCGAACGTGGTGGACGCGTTCATCCGCTGGGTGATGAACGGAATGCCGCTCACTGCCGAAGAAGCCGCGGCATTGTCTATAACGCCCGTGCCGGAAGCGACACCGACCCCGTAACAAATCCAACCAAACTGACCCAAGCGCTCTCATTATCGAGGGCGCTTTTTTCTGCAGGTTACTTAACTCACTTGAAATTGTAGAGGGATCATTCCACAATCAAATCACACCATAGGAGGCTGATATGTTCAATGAGGAATTTCGAAAGGCTACAATCCAAAGCATGGTTGCCGCCATGACCGGCTCAGACGAAAAACGGCGAGAATGGGCAGGTGTCTTACAGGACATCCTCGACACGCGGGGAGGAAACCTGGGCAAGGATGAGACCCAGTATCTGGAAGGTTTGATCATCATCCTGCGAGACGCAAACAGTTTGGAGAAAGCCGACGCCAAGATCCCGGATACCTATGCCGAAGATTGGAAAACCATCCTGCAAGTTGTCAATCACAAGTTGACGGCGAACGAAGCGGGGCAGTCCATCAGTTTGGAAGCGCGTTCTCAAGTGATGAACAACACGGTTGCAGTTCTCACACAGAGTAAGGATCGGAAAGGCGACTGGTTGCAGGCTCTCCGAGGATTGAAACTACAAGCGATCGAGGAATACAAGATGCCGGAGTTGGCACAATATCTCGGCGCGCTCATTCGTCTTGTGGAGGGCGAAGCGCCTGAAACGCTTGCGCGCGAGATCCCCGAACTTTTGAAAAGCGATTGGGAACAGATCGTCGAAGCAATAGAGTGACGAATTGCGCTTGCACGCGCATATGGTCGTCCGCTTGTTTTGGGGAGTGTCGAACACGCGTGTGTAGCCGCAGAGCGCACAGAGAACTTTGAGATTTTTCATAGTGAACTCGGTGTTCTCTGTGGCAAAGAAAGGTTTTGTACTTTCTCAATCAGACACTCCCTTGATTTGAATTCTCCCTTTGCAGGTACAATAGGTTCAAAATCGAAGAGGAGAATCCATGAAAACGTCCAGCGGATTGGAATACATCGAAGTGCAGGCAGGCACCGGCGCGCAAGCTGAGGCGGGGAAAACGGTCAGTGTGCATTACACAGGCAAACTTCAGCATGGAAGCGTCTTCGATAGTTCCATCTCGCGCGGCGAGCCGATCACCTTTCCGCTTGGCGCGGGGCGCGTCATCAAAGGCTGGGACGAAGGCATCGCGCTGATGAAGGTCGGCGGCAAGGCGCAACTCATCATCCCGCCGAATCTTGCCTACGGCGAACGCGGCGCAGGCGGGGTCATCCCGCCAAATGCTACGTTGATCTTCGATGTTGAATTGGTGGATTTGAAATAAAGCGGTACGCGCATGAAATTCAATGCGACCGAAATCACGCGCTACTTCACACTTCTTGTTGGTATCGCTTTCCTCGCGGCGGGAATTGGCGGATTCATCCCGTTCTTTACCCCGCCCGCGCCAGCCGATGCGCCGCAGTTGACCATCCACGCCAATTACGGTTTGCTTCTCGGCTTGTTTCCGGTCAACCTTGTGCATAACATCTTTCACTTTGGCGTCGGTGTGTTTGGGTTGCTATCATTTCGTGCACATGAATCGGCGAAGCGTTTTTGTAAATTTCTAGGCATAACTCTCGGTGTTCTCACGGTGATGGGAATGATTCCACAACTCAACACCGTGTTCGGTACATGGCCCCTGTACGGTCATGCCATCTGGCTGCATGGGGTCGAAGCGGTCATTGGGTTGTATCTCGGATTTGTTGCACAAAAGGTTTGACATGTTCGACGCATCTTCGGACAATCCGAAAATCTCTTCATACCTTCGCTTGGTCACCGCTGTGGAATGTTCGGTCGTGTTGTTCGCGGCGGTGTTGTTATTCTTTCTGCCGAATCTGGCAAAAGACCTGTGGGCGTGGGACATCCCTCCCTTCAACGCGCGTTTCGTAGGCGCGGTCTACTTTGCGGCGTATGTCCCTCTTTTCATCTTCTGGTACACCGCGCGTTGGACGCCGGGCCGCCTCGTGCTCTGGATGATCTTCGTCTTCACCTTCCT
The DNA here is from genome assembly GCA_964591425.1 of uncultured Anaerolinea sp. Taxonomy (GTDB): domain Bacteria; phylum Chloroflexota; class Anaerolineae; order Anaerolineales; family Villigracilaceae; genus Defluviilinea. The sequence goes on along the minus strand of CAZQES010000041.1, from coordinate 17,152 downwards.
CGTGATGCTCGCCATGTTCATCCATTGGGATGCGTTCATTTGGAATCGACCCTCCACTTTCCTCGTTTTCTGGCCCCTGTATATTTTTCTGCCGGTCAACTCCGCCATTTTCCTTTTCAACTCACGCGGGACTCGACGACCTCCCGCCTCAACCCTGACGTTGGCTTGGCGCGCCATCCTTCTTGTTTTCTCGACCCTCAGCGGACTCTACGGCATTGGGTTGTTCATCTTCCCCGAAGCGTTGACCGGTTTCTGGCCTTGGGCTGTGGACGCGTTCCACGCGCGCATGTATGCGTCCGCGTTCGTCACTCCCGCCCTTGGCGCATGGATACTTGCCACGCGGAGCGGTCATCCATCCGAACACCTCGTGTTTGGTTTGAATTTGATCCTGGGCGGCATTCTTCCCATCCTCGGCACCCTGTGGACGAACGCCAGCGTTTCAGCAGACCGCCAGATTCCATACGATTCCGGAACGTGGATATTTTTCATCATCTTCCTGTCGGGGACTTTTCTGGGAATAGGACAAATTCTGCTGGCTGTGCGCAATACCAAATAAGATATTCAATGAAAATCAAAAGTCGGGATTTCAATCCCGACTTGTTGATTTTTCCTGTTTACGTGTTCACCTGTCTACGTGTCTACCCGTCTACATGTGACTTATGATCGCATCCCCGAACTCGGAACATTTCACCTCGGTCGGCTTGTCCATCAAGCGGGCAAAATCATACGTGACGGTTTTCGCCGCGATCGCGCCTTCCATGCCTTTGACGATCAGGTCGGCGGCTTCAGTCCAGCCCAAGTAGCGGAGCATCATCTCACCCGAAAGAATGACCGAGCCGGGATTGACCTTGTCCAAATCTGCGTATTTCGGCGCGGTGCCGTGAGTCGCTTCGAAGATGGCGTGACCGGTCACGTAGTTGATGTTCGCGCCCGGGGCGATTCCGATTCCGCCCACCTGCGCGGCGAGCGCATCGGACAGATAATCGCCGTTCAGGTTCATCGTGGCGATCACATCATAATCCTTGGGGCGGATCAACACGAATTGCAGTGTGACGTCCGCGATCGAATCTTTCAACAGCAATTTCGATTTCCACTTGCCGTCGCCGTGCGTCGCCCACAAATTCAACGCCGCTTCCACTTCGGCTTTGATCTCGCCCTGTTGCGCAGGGGACATCATGTCGAAGCCGGGATCGATCATTTCCGCGTTTTCTTCCACAGTGAGATTTGGATTCTTCTCCTTGTTGCCAAGGATCCATGTTTCGCGCTCGGTGACCACATCGTTGCGGAACTCGCGCTTGGCAAGGGCGTAACCCCAATCTTTGAACGCGCCTTCGGTGAACTTCATGATGTTGCCCTTGTGGACGAGGTTCACACTCTTGCGTTTGTTGAGCAGGGCATACTTGATCGCGGCGCGAACGAGTCTCTCCGTTCCTTCTACAGAAACGGGCTTGAAGCCGATACCCGATGATTCGGGGAAGCGCATTTTGGCGTACTCTTTCGGGAAGGCTTCCTTGAACAATTCCTTGAACTTCTTGTTATCATCCGTTCCGTTCGCAAATTCGATACCCGTGTAAATATCCTCCGTGTTCTCGCGGAAGATGACCATATCCACGAATTCAGGATGATTCACCGGCGAAGGCACACCTTTGTACCAACGCACCGGGCGCAGGCACACGTACAGGTCGAGCAGTTTGCGCAGGGCAACGTTCAACGAGCGGATGCCCCCGCCGATGGGAGTTGTGAGCGGACCTTTGATCCCAACCAAAAATTCGCGGAACGCCTCGGTCGTTTCATCGGGCAGCCAGCTCTGGAACATCTTGAACGACTTCTCACCCGCGAACACTTCCATCCAATGGATTTTACGTTTTCCGCCGTAGGCTTTCTCCACCGCCGCATCGAACACTCGCACAGACGCGCGCCAGATGTCGCGCCCCGTGCCATCGCCCTCCACGAACGGTATGATCGGATTGTCTGGGACTTGAAGTTTTCCGTCTTTGATCGAGATCTTCGCCCCGCCCGCAGGGACTTTTACATTTTGATACGCCATACTTCCTCTTTCCTTTTTAAAAATATCGGCTGGATTATATCACCCGCGAAATGTCCACCGAAGTGACAATGCTCATCATTCCTGAACATTATGGACTCGATGGATAAATCCTCCACGCCCACACTTGTCCGTTGTTGACCACGCCGCCTGCCTTGGAAGAGCCTCCCAACAAAAACAAAACACCATCCAAGCCCGCTACCGGCACACCATGCAGACCCAGCGGCATATCGAATTCTTTCACCCATGTGTTGGTTTGTGGGTTGTACACTTCAACGGTTCTTACCACCTGTTCGGGAATAACACCGATCAATTCGCCACCAGCCACATAGATCAGGTCATCGATCAGGGCAACGCCGTGTCCGGCACGAGGCGTTCGCATGTCTGGTCCGGGAGTCCATGTATTTGATTCGGGGTCAAAAATTTCCATGGATTTGTAGTCTTGCACGTATCGCCCGCCAAACGCATAGATCTTTCCGTTGTATGCCGCCGCGGCAACATGATCGCGTGCCGTCAACAGTGGTGTCATCTCCTTCCATTCGTCTGTCGCTGGGTCGTATCGAAGCAGGTCACTGATCGGTTGTTCTCGAAATACGGAACTCGAACCGCCCACCACGTAGATGAAATCTCCCAGGGAGACAGCCATGCCCCCCGATCTCGAATCGGGCATGGGCGCGATCGCAGTCCACGAATCACTGGCAGGGTCATACATCCACGATGAACCGTCTGGTTCACAGCAGTTGATATCTGGATAGCCGCCAAACACGTAGATTTTTCCGTTGAACGCCGCGAATTGCAGATGATTTAATTTGCGCGGCATGTTCTGAAGAGATGCCCATTGATTCTTCACTGGGTCATATTTTTCAAAGGCGCTGGAGGACGGAAAAGGGTTGCCGTTCATGAAACCACCCGCCACATAAATTTCGTTGTTCAACACAACAGCATGTGTTTCAGAACGCGCGCTTGGCATACCTCGTAATTTCACCCAGGTTTCCAACGGCAGGTCTTGAAATACAAATGGAGTTTGCGTGGGCACGACGGTATGTGTGGCGGTCGGTGGAATCGCGGTTGCGGTTGCAGATGTCACTGCCTCGGGTGTGGATGTACGTGCAGGCTGGCACGCGGTCAGCGCAAATACGCAAATAACAAAAATCGATTTTGAAGTTTTCATGACGACTCCCATCGACCGATATTATAGCGTGTTGATCACCGAACTCTCGTCCCTTCGTTTCCTTCTCCGCGTGATCCTGTTTCCTTGAACCTTTGTCTCGCCTTGACATCACACCGAATCGGCGTAAAATTCGCCGCAATGTACAGAAGACATCCTCACCGCAAACGAATCATCCGCCACTTGTTTGGAATGTTTGTTTCTACTGTTGGAGATTAGAGAGTCGCTTTGAGCGGCTCTCTTTTTTGTGCACATGCTCAAACTCCCCGGACTCATAGACCCTCACGTCCACGTGCGCGAACCCGGGCAGACCCACAAAGAAGATTGGGATTCTGCCACTCAAGCCGCGCTCGCCGGCGGCGTGACGATGATCCTCGCCATGCCCAACACGAAACCTCCGATATTCGATGCTTCAACGCTCGAACTCGCGCTCTCAGCCGCCAAACAAAAAGCGCGTTGCGACTACGCCCAATTCCTCGGCGCGGGACCGGACAATGCAAGTATCGTTGCCTCGCTCGCGCCGAAAGCCGCGGGTTTGAAGATGTACTTAGACTCCACCTTCGGCGAACTCCGCCTCGATGATATGACATTATGGCGACCACACTTCGAGAAATTTCCAAAAGAGTACCCAATTGTTTTGCATTCCGAATCCCGAGCCATGGCGGCAGGGATTTTATTCGCCGCGATCTATGACCGTCCTATTCACATCGCGCATGTTTCACTAAAAGAAGAGATCCTGCTCATCAAAGCCGCGAAGGAGAAGGGAATCAAAGTCACGTGTGAAGTGTGTCCGCATCATTTGTTCATGGTTTCGCAGATACCCGACGAAGAAAGAGGAAAGAAGAAAGAGGGACGGGTGGAAGTTCGCCCTCGATTGGCAACGCAACAGGATGTAGATGCGCTGTGGCAAAATCTCGATGTCATTGACTGCTTCGCCACCGACCACGCTCCGCACACCCTCGAAGAAAAAGACTCCGAGAATCCTCCGCCGGGCTTTCCCGGGTTGGAAACATTGCTTCCTTTGTTGATCACTGCTGTGGACGGTGGACCCTTCGGCGCGGCTCAGGGCAAGCTTTTGACGATGGACGATATTATCCAAAAATCCGTTATCAACCCGCGCAAGATCTTCCACCTCCCCGAACAACCCGAAACATGGATCGAAGTGGACGAGGATGCAAAATACGAAATCAAAGCGGAGAATCAATTCACCCGCTGTGGCTGGACTCCGTTCGAGGGGTGGATGGTCAAAGGGAAGGTAAGGAAAGTTGTGCTGCGTGGTAAAACTGCTTTTGAAGACGGGAAGATACTGGTTGAGCAAGGTTATGGAAGGAATATTCGGGCATAATGTCATTGCGAGCAAAGCGAAGCAATCTCCTTGTCGTGTTGGAGATTGCTTCGTCGGACTTCGTCCTCCTCGCAATGACAGAAGGTAAATTATGCAAAACTTTACCGATGTAAAACTCGAAATCTTTGTACCGCAAGATCACGCCATGAAGCTCGCCGACGCGCTTTCAGAGATCGGCGTGGGTGTGATCGGAAATTATGACCACTGCGTGGCGTTGACTCCCGTGCGCGGATTTTTTCGACCCATGGAAGGGGCAAATCCATTTGAAGGCGAAGTAGGAACTATCAGCGAAGTGGCGGAGTATAAAATGGAAGTCAATTGCAAGCGCGAATTGGTGAAGGATGCGCTTCGCGTGATAAAGAGCGTGCATCCCTACGAAGAGCCACTGATCAATGTCGTTCCGCTGGCGAATCATCTTTTTGGGTGAGAACGAATAACTTGATCTTAGAAACGCATAAACAGCCAATAAAAGGAGAAAAGCACCATGTCAATTGCTATTGAGATCTACGATTTCTTTTCATATCTAATCCCAGGAACGCTATATATATTTGTCTTTAATGAATTCTTGCGTGTTGTTGGGTGGAAGTATATTAATATTCAGAACTGGTTCCAACCAGGACAAGCCCCAGATTTCGTTATGCTTGTTCCTCTTTTGGTCGTTGGATATTTAGTGGGCAATTTACTTGACCCAATTTCACATGATTTATTTCGCAAACCAATTTATCAATTTCGCGATAAAAGGAGAGTATACAAAAGAGTTTTAGATGATTTGAATAACCAATATCCTGATTTGAAGATTCAATTTAAACCTAAAGATTGGGATGTTTTATTTAACGTTATTCGTCAACGTAATTTGGAAATGGCTCACATTCTTGATAAGTTCAACGCAAGCAACCTTATGTTCGCAAATGTTTCTTTTGGGATGTTTCTGTTGACCATTATCCAAGTAGTCGCGTTCTTCTTGGAACGCAATTTAGTTAATTTGTATAACGCGACAGGGTTTTTAGTTTTATGTTCACTCGCTTTGTACAGTAGCAATCAGTATCGAGCATGGTTTTTCAAAGGTATTTTTGTATCAGCGCTTGAATACGGCAAAAGCGTAAAGGAAGTTGTTGAACATAAAGAAGATGCTCAGAATAAACAAAAAGGAAATACCAGATCAATTCTAGGGAAAAAAGTTTCAAGATCAAGAACATAGTAAATGCTCCTTGAAACAACGACCAGCCTCACCCGTCGAAAGAAGCGGGTTTCGATCCCCAATCTCTAGTCTCAAATCTCTAGTTCTCTAATAACAAAGGAGTCCCATGCCCACAAATTCATCCTCCGCTCACCTTCCTTTCGGCGAAAACAAAACTGCCGAGTGGTATGGCAAGGACATTATTTCCGTCAAACAATTCAAGCGCGAAGATCTTGAATACATCTTCGGCGTGGCGCACGAGATGCGCGGTATGGTCGAGCGCGTTGGGACGTTCGATTTGCTGAAAGGGAAGATTCTTGCCAACCTGTTTTATGAACCGTCAACGCGCACATCGTCGTCGTTCACCGCCGCGATGGAACGACTCGGCGGTTCGGTCATTCCGATCAACGAGGTGAAGTATTCGTCGGTGACGAAAGGCGAAACGCTAACCGATACCGTGCGTACGCTCGAATGTTATGCCGATGTGATCGTGTTGCGTCATCCCGAAACGGGGTCGGCGGCGATCGCGGCGAAGGCGATGCGCAAACCCCTCATCAACGCGGGCGACGGCACGGGCGAACATCCCACACAGGCATTGCTCGACGCGTTCACGATCAAAGAGGAACTTGGGCATTTTGATAATCTCACTGTTACCATGCTCGGCGATCTAAAGTATGGACGCACTGTGCACTCGCTCGCGCGCCTGCTTTCGTTGTTCGATGTGAAGTTGAATTACGTCTCACCCGAAATTTTGAAGATGCCGAAAGAAGTGATGGATGAAGTGGACGAGAAAGGCATTTCGCAAAATGAATTTTCGTCGCTCGAAAAAGTTTTGCCTGAAACGGATGTGTTGTACGTCACGCGCGTCCAAAAGGAACGCTTTGAAAACGCGGATGATTATGAAAAGGTCAAGAGCGCGTACGTGATCGATCCCGCCATCATGCATGCCGCGAAACAAAACATGATCGTGATGCATCCGCTCCCGCGCGTCACTGAGATCAGCATGGACTTCGACGACGATCCCCGCGCGGCGTATTTCAGGCAGATGGAATATGGTCTGTATGTGAGGATGGCGTTGTTGGCGATGGTGTTGGGAAAGGCGTAAACACGGAAACAGGTAAACAGGTACACAGGTAGACACGTGTTTCCGTGTTTACTTGTCTACGTGTCTACATGTATACTTCACAACATGGAAACCTTTTTTACCTTTCTCGAAAAACGTGTGGATGACTGTTCCTCATTGCTCTGCGTTGGACTTGATCCGCACATTGACGATTTGTCCGCTCCCACCGCCGCGTCTGCCCTCGACTTCTGCCTGACTCTCGTCAAGGCGACCGCTCCCTACGCCGCGGCGTTCAAGCCTAACGCGGCATTCTTCGAAGTCTTCGGCGCGGAGGGGTGGACCGCGCTCAAGGAGGTGGTGTCAGCCATCCACGAGGAATCGAAGCGGTTGGGCTCGAAGATTCCCGTCATCCTCGATGCAAAGCGCGGTGACATTGCCTCCACTGCGGATGCGTACGCCAAATCTGCTTTCGAGACTCTCGGTGTGGATTGCATTACGTTGAGTCCCTATCTTGGCAAAGACTCGATTGAGCCGTTTCTCAATTATCCAGAGAAAGGTGTGTTCCTGCTGTGCAAAACATCCAATGCGGGTTCGATGGATTTGCAGAATTTACTTGTCTTACCTCCCGCCGAAGATAATCCGATGCCGCTCTACAACTACGTCGCGCAACTGGCTCAACAATGGAACGTGAACAACAATATCGGTATCGTTGTCGGCGCGACTCATCCGCAGATCATGTCCAACATCCGCGCCGCCGCACCTGACCTGTGGTTCCTGTCGCCCGGCGTCGGCGCGCAAGGCGGCGAACTCGAACTGGCGCTGAGATCGGGTCTTCGCAAAGACGGCAAGGGGATGTTGATTCCCATGTCTCGCGCAATCTCTCGTAGCGAAGATCCGCGTAAAACAGCGGCGGGGATACGCGATGAGATTTTGCATATCAAAGCCCAATTGAACCGCTAAGTAAGACAAAGATTCTTTGCGTTCTTCGCGTGCTTGGCGGTAAAAAGGTTTTCTCATGACCGAACTCACCTCTACACAACAATCTCTTGCCGATGGACTTCTCGCCGCTGGCTGTATCAAATTCGGCGAATTCACTCTCAAGTCGGGACTCAAATCTCCGATTTATATTGACCTGCGTCAGGTCATCACCTATCCCAAACTTCTCGCGGATGTTGCACTAGCCTATCTGCCAATTCTCTCAACTATCCAGTTCTCTCGCATCGCAGGTTTGCCTTACGCAGCGATTCCCATTGCAACTGCCATCAGCCTCGCGGGAAACTACCCAATGATCTACCCACGCAAGGAAGCCAAATCCTATGGCACGAAAGCCGAGATTGAAGGCGAATACCACGCAGGCGAGACGGTTGTCGTCATTGACGATCTTGCCACCACAGGCGGAAGCAAATTCGAAGCCATCGAAAAACTGACAGGCGCAGGCTTGGTCGTGAAGGATGTTGTTGTGTTGATTGACCGTCAATCAGGCGCAAAGGAGTCGCTGGCGCAGGCGGGCTATTCCCTGCACGCGGTGCTGACGATCGGTCAATTATTGGAGTATTGGGAAGCGACGGGGAAAGTGGAAAGGGATAATATTGAGAAGACGAGGAAGTTTTTAGGTAAGTCGTTGATGCTATAATGAGTGTTGTGATTGATCTAATAATTCAGATTGCTGTCTGGAGGATACAGAAATGAGTAGAATAAAAGTAGTAAATTTCGAAGATGTTTGTACGCTCATACACGTATTTGAGACAATTGACGACAACACGACTGATCAGCTTAAAAATGCAGCAAAACAAGCAGAGCCTAAAATTGTCATTAACTTTGAGTTCGTATCATTCTCGTCTGCTAATAATCTTACAAACTTTTTGATTCAGATGAGAGAATTTTGTATGAATCGGGGGGGAGATTTAGTGATTGCAAATCCGCCGAGAATCCTTCGGGAAGAAATAACGCGAGACGACAAACAGAAACGACTATTGATTGCTTCCGGTCTTGATAATGCTACGCGTTATTTCAAGACGGAGAATCTGGCTGACGATGTATACTGGAGCCAATATTTTAAGTGAAGGCCGCGTTCGGCGCGAAAGAGTCTCTGGCGCAGGCGGGCTACTCCATGCACGCGGTGCTGACGATTGGTCAATTGTTGGAGTATTGGGAAGAGACAGGGAAGGTGGAGAAGAGTAAAATCGAAGAGACGAGAGAATTTTTTAGGCGTTGAATTCACACGATTTGTTTCTGCTATAATGAAATCAATGAAAGGCAGGACGACATGAAATTTACTGTCGAATACGAACAGGATGAGGACGGTCGCTGGCTGGCAGAAGTAAAAGAATTGCCCGGCGTGCTGGCTTACGGAAAAGATGGTGATGATGCCGCCGCCCATGCCCAAGCGTTGGCTCTGCGTGTTGTTGCAGATCGCATCGAGAACGGCGAAAGCGCACCATCGCAAAGGTAACTGGATTGAAACCTGATGACTTGTAAATAACGAGACGCGCTTCCTACGGCGCGTTTTTTTGCGGAGAGATTATGCCTAAAAAACACACCTTCACAGCCACCATCCAAAACGCGGGTGGGGGCGGCGCGTTCGTGGAAATTCCGTTCGATGTGGAGAAAGCTTTTGGCGCGAAGAAGCCCAGGGTCAAAGCGATGATCGAGGGAGTGCCGTATCGCGGATTACTTGTCCGCATGGGTGGACCGAATCACATCTTGATCATCCTCAAGGGAATCCGCGAGCAGATCGGCAAAACCTTTGGTGACAAGGTGAAAATTACTGTCGAGCCGGATACCGAGCCGCGCGTGATCGAAGTCCCCAAAGATTTAATGAAAGAATTGAAGAAGCACAAAGAAGCCAAAGCCTTCTTCGATACACTTTCGTATACACACAAAAGAGAATATGTGATGTGGATCAACGAAGCCAAGAAGGAAGAGACGCGACAGAATCGAATCGTCAAAACGATCGGGATGTTGAAAAAAGGAAAGAAACAATCGTAACGCGGGATGGCATCCCGCTCCACGCAAAGGAAACAAATATGCAATTCAAACAATATCTCGAGCATCTCTACGATTACAACTACTGGGCGAACAAGCGCTACCTTGCCGTCGCGGAAACGCTCAATAATGATCAACTCTTCCGCAAGCACGGACATTCATGGGATACCGTTCACGCGATCTTCGTGCACATGATGAGCTCGGAGCGGATGTGGCGTCAACGCTGGCATGGCGAAAAAGGAGAGTTCCTCGACGCGAAAGATTTACCTGATGTAAAATCCATCCGTGAGTATTGGGTGGAAGTGGAAAAGAATATGCGCGATTACATCTCGGAACAGACGGAGACCAGCCTGTGGCGTGAGGTCACCTACACCAACCCCAAAGGCGAGACGTTCACACTTCCGATGTGGCAGATGATGGTCCAGCCGCCGACTCACAACACACATCATCGCGGCGACCTGGCGGCGGTGTTCGAGATGATGAACGAGCCACACCCGGAAGAGGAAGTGGTTCAGTATTTTTTGGATAAGAGCGGGCAAAAACGCTTTTAACACGAAGGACAAAAAGGGCACAAAGGAAAAGAATGTACTCATTATTGCTCCCTCTTCTTTTTTCGCTCGACCCTGAAACATCGCACGCATTGACGTTGTACGCACTACGCAGTACGCAATATTTTCCCCTCCTCAAGAAAATCTACAACGTTCCGTCCAAACCTGTGCAAGCATTTGGGTTGACGTTCAAGAATCCCATCGGGCTCGCGGCGGGATATGACAAGGACGGAGTCGCCATTCGCGGACTCGCCGCGCTGGGGTTCGGTCACGTCGAAGTGGGCACGGTCACGCCGGCGCCTCAGGCTGGGAACCCGCGTCCGCGCGTGTTTCGGCTTTCGGAAGATGAGGCGGTGATCAACCGCATGGGGTTTCCGAGCAGGGGAATGCGGTTTGTGAGTAACCAGTTATCAGTGAGAAGTGATCAGTTATCGGTGATCGTTGGAGTTAATCTTGGAAAAAATAAAGATACTCCGCTAGAAGAAGCCGCGCGGGATTACATCGCGCTGATGAAGGTTTTTGTCCCGCTCGCAGATTATCTGTCGATCAACATTTCATCGCCGAATACGGTGGGATTGCGTCTTTTGCAAGGGCGGGAAATGTTGGAAGGGTTGCTGGGCACGATCAAAAAAGAACGAGAAACGATTGCATTGGGTCGCGGCGGCTATTCTCCAATTCTCATCAAGATTTCACCGGACCTCAACGAGGCTGAACTTGATGACGCGGTCGGCGTTATTCTCGATAAAAAAATGGATGGCATCATCGCGACGAACACAACGCTGGCGCGCGAGGGATTGCGATCAAAGTTCAAGGGCGAAACCGGCGGGCTAAGCGGGAGTCCGCTCCAAGGTCGGAGTGAAGCGGTTTTGAGTCGGGTGGTGAAACTGGTCAATGGGAGAGTCCCGATCGTGAGCGTGGGTGGAATCATGAGTCCCGATGATGCAAAGAAAAGACTCGCGTTGGGCGCGAGTCTCGTTCAGGTGTACACGGGGTTGGTCTATCGCGGACCGGGGTTCGTGAAGCAGATCGTGAAATATTTGTGAATCACGGCTGGTACGGGCGGAAGACCGGCAGGGGCGTGTCGTTTCTCTGCGTGAAGAATCCATCCGGCAGGGGCACAGGTTCGAGCGCGCCTTCGGTGGTGAGGGAACCGGTGGGAATGTAAAAGAGCCGGATCGGGCTATCGATGCCCAGGTTGATATCCTGAAAGGCAAAGATGATGTACGTGCCATCCGGGCTGAAGGCGGCATCGCGGTAACAGCACTTGCCTTCCACCGGTGCGGCAGTCTCCGCTTTGTGTGTGAACGTGTTGTAGAAAAAAAGATCGCCGAAACCGCCGTTGCGCTTGTTGCTGTTGAGGGCAAACAACAGGTCGCCGTCCCAGTCGAAGGTGACGATCTCGAGCGGGAACTCAAAACGCGCCGCGGGAAATTCATCGAGCCGGATCGGTTCGGACGATTTGCACAGGTGAATATCGAGCACGCGCACTGTGTCTGCCACGTTGGCGCCGGAGGGGCTGACGAATTCAACGGCAACTTTACCGCTATCGTTCGACCACAACACGTTCTTCACGCCGATATCGTTATAGAACAGACAACCATCCATGGCGAGCAGGTCGGCTTTGGTGGTGTTGGCGGGGAATGCTCCCAGATCGAACGGAACGATGTGCAATTCGCGGTTGACGCTGATGGCGATCTGCTGTCCGTCCGGCGAGACGCGGAAGGCGTCGAAATATTCCGCCGCCGCAAAACTGGTGACGATCTCTTCGCGCTGGTCTGTGATGTTCACGGTCTTCACGGTTTTGCCGGTGATGTAAAGGATCGAGTCGCCGTCCGGGAGCCATTCGAGGTTGACCTTTTCCTTGCGGTCGGTCGTCACCGAACGCAGTTCGCTTCCGTCCACGTTCATGATCCAAATATCGTTGTCGCGCGTGAACGCGAACATGTCCGCGCCGCCGATGAGCGGCACTTGCGGCGCAAGCGTTTCTGTCGGCGGGATTAAGGTGGGAGTTTCAGTGGGAGGAGCGGATGTGCCTGTGGGCTCGACCGTCGGTTCGAGCGTGAACGTGGCGGGGACGGCTGTAGGCGCGGAGGTGTTCGTCGCTTCGATTACGACGGGCAGGCTGTTCCGGTTCGTGAGGAAGAGTCCCGCCGCCGCGACACCCGCGATGCCGAGCAAAATGAGGACGATGGTCACCGGTGACCGTCTTCTTTTTCCGTCACCGGATTTTTGCTTTACCGCCGTGCGCAACGCCGTAAGGGTTTGTGATTTCTTCGCGGGACCATAATCACCCGCGATCTCTTTGAGCGTTTGCACCATCTCAACGGCTGTGCCAAAACGGTCCTCGCGGCTTTTCGCCATCGCTTTCTGGATGATGAGGTCCATATCCGCGGGAAGGTTTGGGTTCACGGTCAAAATACGCGGCACCGGGTCGGTGACGTGTTTGATGGCGATCGCCATCGGTGTATCGGCTTCGTACGGTTGTTTGCCGGTCAGCATTTCAAAGAGGATGATGCCGAGCGCGTACACGTCCGCGCGGCCATCCACGTGATCGCCGGTGGCTTGTTCGGGCGCCATGTAGGCAGGCGTGCCGATGATGCCACTGCCGGTCATCGTGCCGGTGCCTTGACTCATCTTGGCAATGCCGAAATCTGAAATGTACGGCGTGCCTCGGCTATCGAACAAAATGTTGCTGGGTTTGAGGTCGCGGTGGATGATTCCCCGTGAGTGGGCTTCGTCCAAGCCCGGCGCGATCTGTTCGAGGATGCGCGCCGCCTCCCCCACGCTCATGATTCCTTTTTTGATACGCTCGGAGAGCGAACCCCCGTTCATGTACTTCATCACGAAATACGGCAGTTTGGTATCTTCTGTTTCTCCCACATCGTAGACCGGCACGATCGAGGGATGCTCAAGTTGGGCGATGATCTTCGCCTCGCGCTGGAATCGCGTTCGGAACTGCGGGTCTGCATGGAGCAATTCCGAGGGGAGAACTTTGACAGCCACCTCACGTTCGAAACGTGAGTCGTATCCGCGGTAGACGGTTGCCATGCCGCCGCGCCCCAACTCAGACTTGATTTCATAAATCCCGATCTTTTCAGGTTGCATGGGTCTAGTATACCTACCGGCAAGACTGAACGCAAGCAGTTGACGAGACAGGTTTCTACGGCGGAATCCAACAAAGGATTAACGCGTTCGTAACGCGACCGCGTTTGTTTTATGGTATAGTGTCGCCACTATGGACGATAAGATCACAATCATCGAAGGACCGCCGCCCATTTTCGAGGCGGTGAACGACGGGTGGGCGTTGGGTTTGAACGAGCGCGCCCAGTTATCCGTCCCGGCGCTGACGCGTTTGCGAACGTTCAACGGGCCCGCGCTGGTGGAGCGTTGTTACCGTGCGTGGAATGCGAAAGTCCCCATGCATTTGCACTACCGCAACGATTCGGGTGTGGAACAGTCCGCGCCGATCTTTGCCGCGCGCAACGTGGAAACATCCGATGGGCACGTGTTGTTGCTCTGGGTGCATCTCGATCACGATAAAGTGGAGTATGAATTCGACCAGGGCGATGACGAGGCGGACGAGGATAAATACGAGTAGAAGAGTTGACCGGGCAGGCGCCCGGTCTTTTTATACAAGGTGAGTTTCATCGTATTGACGGTTGCTTGAGTCTCGTGATAACGTTAAAACATGGATGCAGTGATGGGTCATCAGACTGTTCTGTTCCAACCTTTGTAAGAAAAGCGGGCACCCGGACCGGGATGCCCGTTACTATTTTCGCCTCAGGAGAATACCGATCATGCCCGAGCAAATGAACGCATTTCAGATCGCACAGTCGCAATTCGACCACGTTGCCGAGTTGTTAAATCTCGACCCCGGCGTGCGCGAGGTACTGCGCTGGCCCACGCGCGAATTCACGTTTCGCATCCCGGTACGGATGGACGAAGGCTCGCTGAAAGTCTTCACCGGCTTTCGCGTGCAACACAACGACGCGCGTGGACCGAACAAGGGCGGCATCCGTTTCCACCCGGACGAGACGATCGACACCGTGCGCGCGCTGGCGATGTGGATGACGTGGAAATGCGCCGTGGTGGATATTCCGCTGGGCGGCGGCAAGGGCGGCATCATCGTTGACCCTTCCAAACTTTCAGCGAATGAAAAAGAACACCTCTGCCGCGGCTGGGTGCAACAGATGATCAAGAATTTGGGACCGCGGCAAGACATCCCCGCGCCGGATGTGGGCACGACCGCGCAAATGATGGGCTGGATGATGGACGAGTACTCGAAGTTGTCCGGTGCTTACGCGCCGAGCGTGTTCACCGGTAAACCGGTCGGCGGCGGCGGCTCGCAAGGGCGCACCGAAGCGACGGGGTTTGGGGTCGTCTATCACATCCGTGAGGCGATGAACTATCTCAACATCGACCCGAAGAAGTCGGTCGTCGCGATCCAGGGATTTGGCAATGTGGCGCAATACGCCGCGATCGGGTTCGTCGAAATCCTTGGCGGAAAAGTCGCCTGCGTTTCATGCTGGGATCGCAATGAAAGGAAGGCTTTCACCTACAGTCACAAAGACGGCGTGGACGGGCGATTCTTGTTTTCGATCACCGACCAGTACGGCACGATCGACAAACAGAAAGCGATGGATGCGGGTTATACCGCTGAAGAAGGCGATACGTGGATCTCGAAGGATGCGAATGTCCTCATCCCTGCCGCGTTGGAAAACCAGATCAATGCTGAGACGGTGAAGAAAATTTCAAAACAGGTGAGAATCGTGGCGGAAGGGGCGAACGGTCCCACCACACCCGATGCCGACGAATACTTCAAAGAAAAGAAGGTCTTCATCATCCCCGATTTTTTGTGCAACTCCGGCGGTGTGACCACCTCCTACTTCGAGGGCGTGCAGAACGATATGAACTTCTACTGGTCGAAACAGGAAGTGTTGGCGCGGCTCGACGAGAAGATGACGACCGCCTTCCACGATGTGTTGAAAATGTCTGAGAACAAGAAGGCGTACATGCGCGACGCGGCGTACATGGTCGCCATCCAACGGGTGGTCGATGCGATGCAAATGCGCGGCTGGCTCAGCGGCGATTGGTGAAAACTAAAACTCCGAGGTCTTCAAGACCTCGGAGTTTTTTGATACGCGATTTTTCCCTCACCCCATCTCTCTCCCGAAGGGAGAGGGGATTTATACCACCCCATACGCAACCATCGCCTTTGCCACCTTCACGAAGCCGGCGATGTTCGCGCCGATCACGTAATCGCCGGGGGAACCGTATGCCTCTGCCGCTTCGAGACAATTGCGATGGATGCTCTTCATAATGTTGTGCAGACGCTGTTCCACTTCGTCGCGCGACCACGAGTAGCGCAGGCTGTTCTGGCTCATCTCCAAACCGGAGGTTGCCACACCGCCGGCGTTCGCGGCTTTCGCCGGCGCGAACAACACTTTCTTGTCGCGATACACTTCGATCGCATCCATGGAAGAGGGCATGTTCGCGCCTTCTGAAATGCAGTAACAGCCGTTGGCGAGCAATGCTTGAGCGTTGCCTTCTTCGATTTCATTCTCATGCGCGGACGGGAAAGCCAAATCCACTTTGATGCCCTGTTCGCGGATCACATCCCACACACCCTTGCCTGCGTAATACACCGCACCTTTGTGTTTCTCGGCATATTCCTTGATTCGTCCGCGCCGCACATTTTTCAGGTCGAGCACAAAGGCGAGTTTCTTCGCATCGATTCCCGCTTCGTCCACAACGGTTCCGTCTGAATCAGACAGAGTGATGACGCGCGCGCCCATTTGATTTAATTTTTCAACCGTGTATTGTGCAACATTCCCCGACGCGCTCACCGCCGCGACCTTGCCCTTCACCTCCTGCCCGCGCGTGGCGAGCATTTCCGCGGCGAAGAACACCGCGCCGTACCCGGTCGCTTCGGGGCGGATCAAACTGCCGCCGTATTCGACGCCTTTGCCGGTCAACACGCCGGTATGTTCATTACGAATCTTTTTGTAGTATCCATACAAGAAACCGATCTCGCGCCCGCCCACGCCGATATCGCCCGCGGGCACATCCACATCCCCGCCGATGTGCCGATACAACTCGCGCATGAACGCCTGACAAAACCGCATCACCTCGCCGTCCGATTTATCCTTGGGGTCAAAATCAGAACCCCCTTTCCCGCCGCCCATGGGCAGTGTGGTCAGGGAGTTCTTGAAGATCTGCTCGAAACCGAGGAACTTGATGATGCTCAAATTCACCGACGGATGAAACCGAAGCCCGCCTTTGTACGGTCCGATGGCATTGTTGAACTGCACGCGGAAGCCGCGATTCACTTGCACTTCACCTTTGTCGTCCACCCATGGCACACGGAAGACGACTCCCCGATCGGGTACCACGATCCTTTCATAGATCTTATCCTTCACAAACTCAGGGTGTTTCTTTTCTGTGGGTTCCAGCGATTGCATCACCTCCCTCACTGCCTGATGGAACTCAGGCTGACCGGCATCTTTCTCCTGCACCATTGCGATGACATCTTGAGTGACAGACATGACAGGTTCTCCTTTTCTCGATTGGATTCGTCTGACGAGATGCAAAGTTTCAAACCCCATAGAAAGGAGAAAGAGACGCGTCGTTCCGGACGTACGTCTGCTTCTCACCCCCAGCCTGATCTCACGGTGTGAGTAGACAGGTCCACATGTTTACTTGTCTACGTGTGTACTTGTCTACGTGTTTACCTGTCTACGTGCATACTTCACCCCTGCGCCTCCAAACAGACCACCCCCTGCGCGCCGACTTGGGCATTGTGCACAACCCCTGCTGGGAGAT
>CAZQES010000040.1:0-26599 GCA_964591425.1 uncultured Anaerolinea sp. | reverse complement strand
CGTTGGAAGTGCAAATGGGCACAATTCTCCGTACGCGCGGGTTGAAAATAGCGTTTGCCGAGTCTTGCACGGGAGGCTTGCTCAGCAACCGGGTTACCAATGTGCCGGGCTCTTCGGAATATTTTCTTGGGAGTCTGGTCGCGTATGCCTACGAAGCGAAAGCAAATCTGTTGGGAGTCGCATGGGAGACCTTGAACACGCACGGCGCGGTCAGCAGGGAAACCGTTTTGGAAATGGCGCGCGGCGCGCAACGGGGCTTTCGAGCGGACATTGCCGCGTCGATCTCCGGGATAGCGGGTCCAGGCGGTGGGACTCCCACCAAACCTGTGGGAACCGTCTGGTTGGCGCTTGTTACGTCCGAGGGCGAGTGGACGCGGCTCTTCCATTTCTCCGGTTCGCGGGAGGAAATAAAAGCCGCATCGGCTGATGCGGCTTTGCAATTCGTGTTGGATTATTTGGAAGGGGAATTTTTGTAGCGCAAGATGACATCTTGCGCTACAACGCTACGCCTGCGCGAAGGTATCGATCAACAACTTGAAATTCCCGCCAACGGGGTACAGGATCGGGCAGGTACATCCGCGTTTCTTGTATTCCTCTACTTTGGCTTTTGCCTCGGTCGGCGTCCCTGATG
This sequence comes from uncultured Anaerolinea sp., assembly GCA_964591425.1. GTDB lineage: Bacteria > Chloroflexota > Anaerolineae > Anaerolineales > Villigracilaceae > Defluviilinea. Next base: position 25,968 of record CAZQES010000040.1, on the reverse strand, counting down.
CAGTGATGCGGTGAACCAGATCGTCTGGCACCAGATGCTTGGCTTTGTTGATCTGTTCTTTTGTGGCGGGCCACCCCAAAATGGATTGGATCTCCGTGATAACATCCTGCGAGACGCGCGAGGCTTTGGCGATATGCGGTTGTTGCGCGAGGTATTGGCAGAGTAGCTCTTTGGTGTAGTCAATCGCTTTGTCGTGATCCTCGTCCACCGAGCACACGATGAGTTGCGGACGGTCGAAGTTTTCCATTGTCCGCCCCGATTTTTTCAACCCTTTTTCCAGTAGTTCGAGCGCGTTATCGTTGTAATCCGGCGGGACGCAGTAATTCAATACCACACCGTCCGCGATTTCTCCCGTCAATTCCATCATCACATCGCCTGTCGCGCCGATCATGATCGGCACGTTGCGCGGTTCGCGGCGGCCATGCACCACGTCCAGTTCGATCCCGTCCACGTGATGAAACTCGCCATGGAATGTCACCCGTTCCATGTTGAGCAACTTGCGTAAAACTTCAATCGTCTCGCGCATGGCAAGGAGCGGTTTTCTGCGTTCGATCCCCACATTCTTTGCTAGTGGGTCCCACCACGCACCGATTCCGCAGATGATTCGATTGGGGGCGAGGTCATCGAGGGTGAGCAGTGTCGCCGCCAAAAGACCGATATTACGCGTCCAGTTGTTGATCACGCCCGACCCGACCTTGATCCGTTTTGTCACTGCCGCGTACGCCGCCATTGGAACGATCGCGTCGCGCACCAGTCGCGATTCCGCCTGCCAGACGGCTTCGAATCCCTTTTCTTCGGCGTATCTCACATAATCGAGTCCATCGCGCAGATCGTGCGAATCTTGCAGATAGAGAGCAACACGCTCGGTCATGGCATTCTCCTCTTGATCGTGGAAGTTGTGTACCCCGATTATACGCCCGCTAAAACGATATTGTGTTCTCCAGATTCTTGATCAGTTCGAAATCTTCGGGGACGTCCAAATCCAGCCCCAACGAAGGCAGGTCTACGATCTCGAGCCGCGCGCCTGCGTTTTTTGCCCGTTCGCAGTGATGTTCAAACGAGTTCTCACCAAAATCATATTCGATCAAACCCGCAGGTGAAATGACCAACGCATTCGTGCCGCGTTTATGCCTGTCTGGCGCAACGACAACCACAGGCGGCTTCACTGCGCGATCCAACAGTATGCGGATATCTTCACCGGTAACCAAGGGTAGGTCGGCTGGTAATACCAGCACGCCGCGCGTGGCATACAACTGTGCAACGACGGTTGCGCGTTTGAGTGCGGTGTTCAGGTGCGGCTGGCCGTCCTCCTGCACCGTCCGTGCGCCGTGATTGCGGGCAATGTTGAGGGCGTTCGGGTCGCGGCTTACCACGAGCACCTCGTCCACCTCTTTCAATCCCGAAAGGGTTTCGAGTGTGTGCTCCAGCAAAGCGCGGTTCAATTCAGTTCTTTTATCTTCAGATAACGTTCCAGCCAAACGGGATTTCCCCCGCCGCAACGGTTTTACAGGGACTATCGCCCAGAGAGTCATACGGCAACTCCAATGAAGTTTAAGACTTCGCTTGCCAACTGCTTCCGGTCTACATGACTCTTCATCAAGGTATTGGTTACGTATATTTGCATATTCAAACCCCTAACACTTTCAATAAGTTGCGAATCAACAGCATCCATGACGAAATGAGTTGCCACTCCTCGGTAATGTTTTGCCACGGCGAAAGCCGAAGGCTCGATTCCTAGTTCGCGATACATCTTTGCCGCAGGTCCTTTCACGGTTTCTCCGCCGATAATGGGGGAGATCGCTACGATACTCCCTCTCCCTTGTTGGGAAAGGGATGGGGTGAGGGTCGCAAGGATCGGATCCACACTCACCCAGGGGTTTGACGGGCAAATGACGATCGCGTCGGCAGTTTGTATCGCTTCACGCGCCCCCGGAGCTGGTTCAGCTTCGTCCACCCCCTCAAATCGGAAGCCTTTCACGCGCGGCTCACACTTGCGGTGAACGAAATACTCCTGAAAGGCGAGTTCGCCCTCATACGTATCAACAAATGTCCTCACTGACTGGTCAGACATCGGCAGGACTGTGTGCTGGATACCCCAAGCTTTGCAAAAGTCTCTTGTGATTTGGCTGAGCGAATCGCCTGCTTTCATACGCCGCGTCCGTTCGAGATGGGTTCCTAAATCTCGATCTCCAAGTTTGAACCAATCCAGCCCGCCAAGTTTTGTCGCATTCTCGATTGCATTCCAAGTTTCGTTCACGCGCCCCCAGCCCGTTTCAGGGTTCGCCAACCCTGCTAGCGTGTAGCAGACCGTATCCAGATCGGGACAAATATACAAGCCGTAATGCTCAAAGTCATCGCCTGTGTTGACGATGACGGTCAACTCTTCAGGTTTCAGGATTTGGGCGAGTCCGTGCGCGAGTTTCGCCCCACCGACTCCGCCTGCGAGCGCAACGATTTTCATCTACTATGGTTCCCTGATGATGAAAAACAACAAAAGAATCATTACGATCCACCACGCGGAAAGCAAATACGACCACCAAGGACGATTTTTCCAGATAGTAAATGGGCCGGGATAAGGCTCAAGTGGAAGATTTTCATTGCCAAGTAATTTTCTCAAAAGGGAATAGGTGGGCTTCCACCGGGGAGCAAGTACCGCAAATGCAAAAGGAATGGAAAAGAAAATATAGAAGAACACCTCGTTCTCGAATGTGATCATGACCACCACACCCAGGATTACCCAGAGAGCTAAGAAGATACCAAATCTAAAAAATTCACGGACACCGAAGCTTTCTGAATACTTCCTGTACCATTCTTTCTGCGCGTCGTTCATAAAGCTATCTCCGGACTGTAATTCTATCTAAAGATTTTCTTTCCCTTGCTTCAGGAATCGCCTCTGGATACCCAAGAAAGAACATCCCTTGAGGTTCCCACGATTCAGATAATTTCAAGGTTTTCTGAATCGTCTCTTGCGCAAACAGGGGCCAGCACGCCCAGACCCCGCCAAGCCCTTCGGCGTGCGCGGCGAGCAGGAGCTGCAGTCCCGCCGCGGCGACCGATTGCACAGTCATCCGAAATTCAGCTTTGGTGCGTCGTTTGTCGGCATACGTGTCCATCTCGCTCATGTCGAGGCAGAGGAGGATGGCAACAGGCGCGGATGTAATGCGCTCTTTAGATCGCTTGAGTTGGGTTTGAATTTTTTCAGGAGAGATACCATTGCTTTCGAGATCGCGTTCAAAGTCATCTGCCATCGCGTCGGCAAGCTTTTTTCTGGCGGACGAATCTGCCACTACGACGAATCGCCACGGTTGGCGGTGATGCGCGGAGGGGGCGAACGTCGCGGTGGTGAGAATGGTCTCGATGACTGAATCAGGCACTGGATCCGGTCTGAAGCGGCGGATCGAGCGACGCGTCCGCAGAAAGTTTTGCAGGTCAGTCGTGGTCGTGGACATGAGTCGGCTTGATCTTGTAAATGATCCGCGTTTGACCTTCGCGAGGTTTCCACGGTGTGTCGTCATATCTGCGCGAAAGCATGTCGATGTGCTCGAGACCGCCTTCGTACGTGAAGCCAACCACCTCGCCGCGTATGCCGATGTAGCGATACCGGTCGTTGGGATCCTGAATGGTCATTGCCACTTTTTTTCGCGCCTTCATGTTTTTATCTTTTAGCCGCCCTTCGGCTGTATTGATGAGAATATGTTCGTCGTCCGCGCTGAACCACACTGGCGTGACTTGCGGCGAGCCATCGGGCATGAGGGTGGCGAGATAAACAAACGCTTTTGAGTCGTTACTGATGAGGTCTTGATATTTGGTCGGGATGGTCATGCGATGTCCTTGCTGGTTGTTGTGCCATGAGTCTATCAAGCGTGAATAAGAATCGTGTTAGCGTTGCTTGTTGTTTCCACAGTTCAACTGCGGAAACAACATCTTGTTATCGAAATAAATCCTGATCCTTCGGGCGAATCAATTCTTTCAGCGATGCCTCGCGCAACGGGTATGGAAACCCGCGCACGTGCACAACGGGCGTCCCCTCTGCGGCTTGTCCCATCATCAGCGACGCGGCGGCGGCGAGTTCATCCGCCAGACCAACTTGTGTCACTTGCAATTGATATCCGAACAGGTCAGGTCTGCCGCGCAGATCCTCGAGCCCGGGGATTCCCGCGATGCCGATCGCGACCCCGACCGTGCCGTTGCGCCAGGCGCGTCCATGTGAGTCTATGATGAGGATGCCGACTCGCTTTCCGCTATTGGATTGGATTTCGCTTCGCATCTTTTCCGCGCTTCGGTCTGGTTCGGCTGGGAGGAGGAGCACCCAATCTTCAGCCCTCACCCCCGACCCCTCTCCTAAAAGGAGGGGGGAGTCAACGTTCGAATGATCGATCCCTGCGTTCGCGCAAACGAAGCCGAGTTTGTGCTCCACGATGATCGCGCCGACGCGTGTCCGTAATACTTCGTTGCTTTCCCGAAGGATCAACTCAACGACGCGCGGGTCTTTTTCTGTTTGTTTGGCGAGTTCGACGGCTCGTTGTGAAGGCGTGACGGTGGTTAGATTCACCGTCCGCCCCTCGGCTTTGGAAACGATTTTTTGGGCAAAGACAAAAATATCATCGGCTTGAAGCGCAATTTTATTTTCTTGCAGGGTTTTAAGAACAATATCCGCCAGGTTGTCGCCGTGGCGGATGAGGGGGATTCCAAGGAGAGGGGTGAGGGTGAGGGGCATCTTGCGTTTTGCGTACTGCGTATTTCGTAATACCCAGTACGGAGTAGTTACTTTTGACTCGCTCCCGTGATCGTGATGCCCGCATGTGTCGAGCCGTATTGTTTGTTGATGTGGATCAGCACACTGGTGAGCCCTTCAAGCACAACGGAATTTTCAATGGGACCTGCGTCCCAGCCGGTCAACCCGGCGGCTTCGACGAGCTTCAACACTTCGGAGCGGGACTCCTTGCTGGTGCCTGTGACAAGCACGTCACAATCCACAAATTCATCTTTCAACAGATGTTCATGTGAAATATTCTGGAACGCGGCAACCACTTCCACACCTTCGCCGACGATCTCCTTCGCTTCCTGCGCGGCAGAACCGGCAGGCGGCATCTGCACTTTGGTCACCTTTGGCGGGACGAGAGGAACGGTCACGTCTATGAGAATTTTTCCCTTGAGCACATCTTTCACGTTTTCAAGCGTTTCGCGATGCGCGGCATAAGGCACAGTGAGCACAACAATATCCGCCAGTTGCGCGGCTTCCCTGTTCGATGTGCCCACAACCGAGGTATCACCCTCCGCCAGTTCCATGATTTCCGAAGCGGCGGTAACTGCTCGCTCGGAGGAACGCGACCCGATCAGCACTTTGTATCCTGCCTTTGCCCAGCGGTAGGCGAGACCTTTGCCCTCCTTGCCGGTCCCGCCGAGGACACCGATGGTCAATAAAAGCGGCTCTTTGATTTCGTCAGTTGTCATTTCACTGTACCTTCGCAACTTCCTTTTGGTATCGGTCCCAAACCTTCGGCGCGATTGCGCGCGCTTTGGCTGAGATTTCCTTTTCGTCGAGTGTCAGCAGTTCGCGGTCTTTCATCAAAACTTTCCCAGCGACAATTGTCGTGGCGACCATGCTTTGCTGAAAACCGAAAATGATGTGCCACGGCAAATTGCCTGCGGTCATGGGCGTGTTCGGATGGTAATCCACAAAAATAATATCTGCAAATGCGCCCGCGCTCAATTGCCCAATGGTTGCAGAGCTGAAGAAAAGGTTTGCCAGCGCGGCGTTGTTGTAGATGGCCATCTGCGTTACATCGTAGCCGCCCATACGGCGCGGGTCGCGATGATGGACTTTATGCAGGAGGTACGCGGCTTTCCACTCTTCCCACATCGCGTTTGAGAAACCGTCGTTGCCCAAACAGACTTTGATTCCCGCGCGCATCATTGATTCGATCTGCGCGACACCGACTCCGTTATTCATGTTCGAGCGCGGTTGATGTGAGAGCCATGTCCCTGTTTCGGCGAGGATTTCCATTTCACGCGCGTCGAAGTGGACTCCATGCGCGGTGATGGTGTTTGGTCCGAGTATTCCATGCTTTTGCAGGCGGTCAATCACTCGCATGTTCGATTTATTCAAACTGTCGTATTCGTCCGCTTCGTGTTCCGCGGCGTGGACGTGAAATCCAACACCTTCAGGCGCGGCTTCGCGGCATGAATCCAATGAGGAGTCGGAAAGAGTCAGGCTGGCGTGCAGACCGAACGTCGCGGCGAGAATCGGGCTTTTTGTTTTCTTGATGAAGCGCACGTTTTCTTGTATGCCTGCTTTCATTTTTGCTTCACCATCTCGGTCAGTCACTTCATAACATAACACAGCGCGCAGTCCCGACTTTTCGACTGCCTCGCCGATGATGTCGAGCGAGCCGTCGATCGCGTTGGGGGAGGCGTGATGATCGATTAATGTCGTTGTGCCGTGTCTGATCGCATCGACGAGGCAAGGGAGGACGGAGTACTCGATGCTATCCGCGTCGAGCGACCGATCAAGCGGCCACCACAGCCTTTGCAGAATCTCAGGGAAATCTTTCGGCGCGGGACCGGGGATCGCCATGCCGCGCGCGTACGCGCCGTAAAAATGCGTGTGCGCGCAAATGTTGCCCGGCAGAACGTATTGCCCGCGCGCATCGAGTTTTTCTTCGTTCGGATATTTTTTTATAAGATCGTTGCTTTTGCCGATCTCTTTGATGCGATCATTCTCGATGAGAATCGCATGGTCATCGAGAATGCGATTTTCCTTTTCCCACGTGACGAGATTCGCGTTGGTGATCAACATCTTAACCTAACCCGAATTGATTGGGATGGGGAAGATGGACTCCGTTCGCGCCGATTTCTTGAACCGCGAGAAAGGAGGCTTCTCTCACCTCAGGGTCTTCGCCATAGACGCCGGCATAGAGCGCGCCGATGATGCCTTCGTTTGCCACGGGTTTGAGGTAGGGCAGCGCGGCAAGTCGTTCCTCTGTGCTTCCGAATCGAAACGCGGTTGCCAACACTTCCGCTGCGGAGCCGCCGCGCGGAATTCCCATGCCCTGCTTGCCGGCAAATTCGATCAACCACGGTGTCTCAGAGGGAACGGGTAATTTCTGTGGCACACGCGGATCGGGTTTTGATTTTTGTTCGATGTATTGAGTGGCAAGATTGCGGACAACCCACTGTTCATCTTCCACTTGCATCTTTTGCAGGAGTTCAGTTGCCCACGGTTGTTCGATACGCGATAGACCGTGCACCACAGCACGCCTCACCATGATGTCTGTCAGGCCAGCGCCTTCACGGAGCATTGCGAATCCTTCCGACGGGTCGTTTGCCAGCGCTTCGGCGGCGGCTTTTCGCAACTCTTCATCGCCCTGCAACAACGCGCGCCCGACCGCTTCAAGTGCTTTTTCCGTTCCGATCGCAACCAGCGCGAGACAACACGCGCGGCGCACAGAACTGGACGGCGCTTGCAACAACTCTTCGAGCGCCTCTACTGCTTTCGTATCGCGGATGCCTCCGCTCCCCAGCGCGGCGAGTGGAATTAACTCAAACGACCTCGAACTGAGCAATTGGCGGAACAACGTTGCCGTGCCGGGGTCGCCGCTCGCGACGAATGCCGCCATTGCCTGTCCACGCAAACCCAGCGGCTGACCTTCGGCTTGCAGAACCTGCAATAAGCTTGCAAAGGCTTTCCCGCGCCACGCGGCTTCTTTAGACGCGTCGCGCAGCCAATGTGCCACCGTGAATAACTGGTTGTGAAGTGGAAGTTCTGATTCTTTCAAAAGATTATCTGCAACCGCTGAAACGTCGCCGCGCGCGGCAAGATAATGCATTGAAACCGTTTTGCCGTTCCATTCCGCTTGAGCGTGAAGCGAACGGCCGGCATCGTTATCGCCGATGGCTTGACCCGCCAGATAGCCTTTCAACACAGAATGCAGGAATCGCATCTTATTGCTGGGATGTGAGATCAGCAAACCACTGTCCACCATTTTGCTGAGAAGCCCGTAGGTAGGAATCCCTTCACTGGCTTTCGATTTCTTGATGCGAATCTTCTGCGATTCGGTGACAGGCGCTTTTTCGCCATCCTCTGTTTTGGTCACGGTCTCGGCGCTTTGGATGGGTTTATCGTCAACGATGTCATACTGTTTCACCCAAGCGCGTGCGGCTCGCGGGTCGAAGACCGGTTGCGAAGTGAGAATGACTTGCATGGCAAGTAGTTCGAGCGCGGCGACGGGAGTTCCGCTCGGGGCAACGCGTCGAACGTGAGTGGCGATCGCGTCCAGCACGCGCGGACCCAAACTATCCCCGGCGTACGCGCCCCACACTTTGAGAGTCAGCTCGAAGGGCGTCAGACCGTGGTTGTCCATCATCACCCATGTGTTGATCAATAACGGATCCACTTGTGCGGGACCCGTCTGTGCCCACGATTCCAAAGCAACCGTCTGCGACCACAACTCGCCCCATTGTTGAATAAAGCGCGCGGTCGTTCGTCCCCCCCAGCCGATCAATGCTAAGGGGTTGAACCCTAAACCGATCAAGCTGTTCAATTGATTTGGGCAACCTGTTGTAACGATTCTTGCTTTTGGATAAGTTTGCATCAGCGCTTTGAACCAGGCGGTCACTGCCTGCTGTGTTTGCGGATCGGCTTCGTCGAACCCGTCAATCAACAATAACGCCTGCCCGGTTTGCAGTGTGCGTTGAATGAAGCCCGGCAATCTGGATAAATCGAACAGAGGCGCAAATTCTGATGCAGCATTGGTGAGTACATTGATGGGATCTTTCGACGACTCGTGCGGAAGTTGCAGGTCGGCGATGTGATACAGATAGGGGACAGCCTCGTCTTCGGAATTCGGGTCGAGCCGGACCTTGAGATTCGCCGCCAGCGACGCGAGATGCGCCAGTGCGACCGTTTTCCCTGCGCCCGCCGCGCCGGTGATCACAATGTTTGCGCCGCCCGAAATCGCTTCGATCATTGAGAGTGTCGGCGCGCCGTACAAGCCCGCTAGATGGGGCCAGGCTGGCATGTACGGAAGGGTTTGTGAAATAACATCCTCTTGCAAACCGATCACGCCCGGCTCGACGCGCGCCGGTGGGGCGATCAATCTTGGTTCTTGGAGAATTTCATCTAATGCGAATAAAGATGCCGCGAGGTGCATCCCCTGTGCGCGGCGAAGTGTGATGCGGCGATGGTTATCTTCGAGTCCGCTGGTGCGTTTGACTTTGGCGACTTCGCGCCGTTCTTTTGCATTTTCGCGAATTTGTGCCCACAGCGGACGCGCGCGCGCCAACAGCACCCAGACAACGATGCCAACGAAAAAGCCGATAAAAAACGAAAACTCATCAATATGCGGCATTGACGTTACTTGTGGAAAGGAAGAACTCTAGTTTGCATACAGGATTCTTCCGCAGGTGGGGCAATTGAAGAATTGCGATGTCGAACGCGCGTTTTGTTGTTGCGCAGGCGTCAGGGATGCGCCGCACGCCGCGCAGGCCGAATCGCTGATGACTGTGACGGCAAGCCCGCGCTTGCGTTCGCGCAGTTGGTCATAGATTTGCACGGAGGGTTGAGGGAGATCGCTCATGACAGCCTTGCGTTCTGATGCGTGTCGTTCGATTTCTTTTTGGAGCGTTTCGCTTTCCTTGATCAAGTCGCCGTGTTGAGCAGAGACGTTGGCGCGCGTCACCTCAAGTTCAGCCTTTGCCGCCTGATATTCCTTCTCCGCTGTTTCGAATGCCATCATCGCTTCGAGTTCGCGGTTTTCGAGGGTGGCGAGATGTCTTTTGAGCGAAGCGACATCGTTTTGCAAGTCTTGCAGTTCCTTCGGGTTATGGACCTTGCCGCCGTACAGGCTCGCTTCGGCTTGTTCGATCTTCAGGCGCTGCTTTTCGAAATCGGCTTCCGCAGATTTGAGGTCGCGTTCCGCCGACTGGTTTTTGGATTCAGTGGCGGTAAAGTTCTCGCTGGCGGAACGAATCGCACTGTCGTTTTGAAGCGTTTCTTGAATAACCTTCAGGCGCGCGCGGATCTGATCGATCTGGCTGTCAACTTGTTGAAGACGATACAATCCCAGCGCCGCGCTCATGCGCCGATTATATACGACCTTTACTGCGAAGTGGGGAGGTTGTAAAAATTGTATACCGTTTGCGATAACTGGGCGAACAATGCGGAGACCGGCTCCCAAATGGTCTGCACCGGGTGGTAAGCGAAAATAACCAGCACGTAATTACCGCCAGGCGTGTACACGATTCCCGCGTCGCTGATGTTTTTGATGACCCCGGAACTGGGTTCGGTGATCCATCCGTGCTTGTGTGCGACCGGTGTGCCTTCGGGAACGCCTGCTTCGATTAGCACTCCGATCTTATTTGCGGCGAGGAAATTTATCTGTTGCTGGCAGATTTGACTATTAAACTGGTTAGGGAAGGTTGCTACTAACGCTCCGCCGCCCTCTGTGGCGCATTGATAAATATCGGTCAACAACATGCCGGCATCTGAAGGAGTGGTTTGATTGAACGGGTCAGGATCGGTGAAAACATCGTCGCGCTGGTTCGAAGGTGTCTCGATCCGTTCCAAGAGCGGGCACGGAAATTCTGCGCTACAGAAAAAGCCCGCGAGGAATGTGTTCTGTAGTCCGATCTTCCTCATGTCATCGGTGACGATCAGTGGACCCCTGAATTGGTCGAGGCTTTCCATCAGTCGGTCGGCTGGAGGATTCTCCGACAGGCGAATCATATCCAGAAGCAACGTGGAAGATGGTTCCTCCAATGCAGTTGAACCGTATTTGACAAAATACGAGACCATGATGGGAATCTTCACCGTGCTGGATGCCGTGAATGAAACATCCGGGTTAACAGAGATCAATTCGCCCTGATCCATCGCGAAATGGATTTCCTGTCCGCTTTGCAAGTCAAACAGATAAAAGCCGAGCACGCCGTCGAAATTGGCAACTGCCACATTTTGTTGAAGCAGGATCTCGAGATTTTCAAACGTTGGACGAGCCGCGGGACTGCGTTGGTAGGAAAGGACAACTGTACGGTTCGTGGGGGAGCGCAAGGTATCTTCGATCAGTCGCACCGCGCGGTCAATATCGAGGACTATGCCCGGTTCACCCTGCGTGAAGGTTGTTCCACCGGGGACGGGTTGCGCCGGCGTGGGAGGCTGGTCATACCGCGCGGAAATTTCATTTCGCAAATACGCGGTTAGGCGGTCTTCGGCAATCGTCGCGCGGAGCGGGATATCCACCGCGTCGGGCTCACGATTCCACAGGTAGTTCCAAAATCCACCCCAGAAAGATCCGCCCGTGCGTTCGAGGTCGGCGGCGGCGATCATGGCATCCATATCCAATTGAAAGCCCACCACTGATGGATCCACATGGATGGTCGCCTCGCCATACTGAATCTCCACCGGCGACGAATAGACTTGAAGGACTCGCTCGGAAGCGATCCGAGGGTCCACACCGCCCACTTCCACACCTGCGATCGTCATCCCGATGGGATAGTTATTTCGTTGACGGCTGTAGCCGATCAGGGAAATGACAACGAGCACGAGCGCGATGGAAAGCAATCCAATGGAAATCCCTCGCAATACAGGGATCGAACTTCTATTTCTCACACGACCTCCGGGTGGCTGCAAAAAGTATAACATACTCATTTCAGATGATTGTGCTAGAATAAATTTATTGAGTGGCTAATCTTTTGGGTTTGGACAGAGTTTAGCCCATACGATTGGCTACTTCGTAAATTTATGCCTGCGCGGTCTGGCAGGAAAATCCACTTGCAGGATGGAACGATGCTGAGATCTCTCTTGATCTATCTTTCCAAAGCCGCCTGGGCAAAACGAACGATCACAAGTTGGGGCTTTGCATGGAAAGCCGCCTCGCGCTTTGTGGCAGGCGAAACGATCCACGATGCGATTCGCGTGGTGTGCGAATTGAACGCAAAACAGATCACTGCCACGCTCGATCAATTGGGTGAGCACACCTCGAGTGCGGAAGAAGCAAACGCTGCGGCGGATGCGATCGTGCATGTTTTACACGAGATAGATAAAGCCGGGGTTAAAGCCAACGTCTCCATCAAATTGACCCAGATCGGCATGGGATTAGATGACGAAACTTGTCGTCAGAATCTTGTGCGTATTCTGGAGCAGGGCAAGAAAAGTAATAATTTCATCCGCATTGACATGGAAGACACGCCTTACACCGACACGACCATCAGCATGTATCATTCGATGCTCGAAAGAGGGTTTACACAGGATCGTGTCGGCGTTGCGCAACAGGCATATCTCTTTCGCGCCGAAGCCGATAGCCGCGCCTTGCTTGAAAAACGGGCGCGCATTCGGCTGGTCAAAGGCGCGTACAACGAGCCGCCGGAGAAAGCCTTTCCAAAGAAGACCGACACCGACTCGAACTTTGACCTGCTCGCGAAGATCATGCTCGATGCCGCTGTCGGATTCGAAAACAACCTCGCGAGCGCCGATGGGCGAACGCCTCCGTTCACGGCGATTGCCTCCCACGATGAAAAGCGAATTGAATTTGCCAAAAAACACGCCGAGAAGCTCGGCTTGCCAAAACAAGCGCTTGAATTTCAAATGCTCTACGGTATCCGTCGCGACTTGCAGGAATCGCTGGTGAAGGAAGGCTATCCCGTCCGGGTGTACGTTCCTTTCGGCACGCAATGGTATCCATACTTCATGCGCCGCCTTGCGGAACGTCCTGCAAACATCTGGTTCTTTGTGTCGAATTACTTTAGGGGGTAGACAGGTACACAGGTAGGCACGGAACACGCAACACACACGCAATACTTGTGTACGTGTATACTTGTCTACGTGTCTGCCTCTCCTCTCGCACTCGTCACCGGTGGCGCGCACCGATTGGGAAAATCCTTCGCTTTGACTCTTGCCCGTCTCGGATACGACATCATCCTGCATTACCATTCCGCCCTAGACGAAGCGCTTCAGACTCAGGTGAAGATCGAATCACTAAAGCGACGCGTCACCCTCGCCCCAGCGGACCTGACTCAACCTTCCGAAATCCACGCGCTACTTTCCGCTTTCCATTCCCTCGATGTACTTGTCAACTCCGCCGCGTTCATGCCTAGCGGAAACGTAGACTCCCTTTCACTCGAAACTTGGAATACAACGCTCGACTTGAACCTCCGTGCACCGTTTCTGCTCGCGCAAGAATGTGCAAAGAAAATGAACGAAGGCGGACTCATCGTCAACATCACCGACGTTGGCGCGCAAAAGGCGTGGAGCAGGTATCCATCGTACACGGTCAGCAAAGCCGCGCTCGAATCGCTGACCCGAATACTCGCCCGCGCGCTCGCGCCAAAGATACGCGTCAACGCCATTGCCCCGGGCTTCGTCCTGCAATCGGACATCGTCCCTGCCGAAGAGTGGGAAAGATTGATAAATCGGGTGCCGCTCAAACGTCCCGCGCGAAGCGAAGAGATTTCATCCGCTCTCGAATTTTTAATCAAGAACGAGTATATTACCGGTCAAACGATCGTGGTGGATGGCGGTTATTCCCTGGTGTAGGCGACGTTCTCTAACGTCGCTCGCGGATTGAGGAGATGCTCATGTCTGAAATCAATGAACTTGCCGATAAACTGAAATCCGAAGGCGAAAAATTCTATTCCATCTTCGCAGGCTTGAACGACGAGCAATGGCAATCCGAGGTCTACACCGAAGGTGATACCTGGACCATACGCAACGTGCTTTCGCACTTTGTCACCTCCGAGCGCGGACTGGTGAAACTGTTCGAGCGCATCCGCACCACAGGCGAAGGCTCGTCGGAAGATTTTTCTATCGACCGCTACAATGCCGCGCAACAAGAACGGACGAAAGAATTGCCCGTGCGTGATCTACTCGAGCAATACAAGGAAGTCCGCTCGAACACCGTCGCGTGGGTTGCGGGTTTGAAGGATGATGAACTGGAGATCGAAGGACGTCATCCGTTCCTGGGAATGACCAAATTGCGCGACATGATAAAGATGTTGTATATTCACAACCAAAACCATTACCGCGATTTGAAGAAAGTGTTGAAGTAAACACGTACACAGGTAAACAGGTAAACACGAGATACGCAATACGCAATATGCAGTATCACGTACTCCGTACTGCGTATTGCGTAAACTAATCAGACTCCACTGAAAACAAATGACCATGAACTTACCTCCCTTCAAACTCGAACGCTACTTCGCCAAGTACGAATTCAATACTGAATTCATCCTCTGTTCCTCCGATTGCGAAGCCATGTCCGTTGCGGACTTGCTTGCCATGGAGCCGGGCTCAGCAGAGAAGTTTCAGCAAACCTGGCTGGGATACACCGAATCGCAGGGACATCCCGCTCTACGGAAAGAAATTGCAAAAATCTACGAATCGATTCAGCCCGAGGAAATTTTGGTTCACACGGGTGCGGAAGAGGCGATCTTCCTCTTCATGCTAGCCGCGTTGAAACAGAACGACCACGTTATCGTCCATGCGCCGCATTACCAGTCGCTGAGCGAAATTGCAAAAGGGATGGGATGTTACGTCAGCCTATGGCAGGCGCGGGAGGAAATCAACTGGTCGCTGGACTTGGATGAACTGCGCCACCTCATCCGCTCGACTACCAAAGCCATCATCATCAACACACCGCACAACCCGACGGGGTATCTCATGTCGAAATCCGACTTTGAAGCGGTGCATCAAATTGCTAAAGAAAACGACCCGCTGTTGTTCTGCGATGAAGTGTATCGCGAGTCGGAATACAACCCATCGTTCCGCCTTCCTGCTGGATGCGACATGGGCGAGCACGCTGTCTCGCTCGGCGTCACCTCCAAAACCTACGGCTTGGCTGGATTGAGAATCGGTTGGATCGCCACGAGGAACAGAACCGTTTATGAAAAAATGGCAGGGTTGAAAGATTACACAACGATCTGCAACTCCGCGCCGAGCGAATTTCTTGCCGAGGTTGCTTTGAGAAATCGTCAGAAACTTGTCGCGCGAAACGTGGGAATCATCAAAAGCAATTTGGAAATTGTTGACGAACTTTTTACTCGTCACTCCTCTTTGTTTGAATGGGTTCGTCCCACCGCTGGCTCGATGGGATTCCCAAAACTACTCAAAGGTGACGTTGAAGATTTTTGCGACAAGCTTGTAAAGAAATCAGGAGTGTTGCTTCTGCCCGGTTCCATGTACGAAGATTCTCGTAACCACTTCCGCATTGGGCTTGGAAGAAAGAATCTTCCACAAGCGGTTGAGCAATTGGAAAACTACTTGTCTAAAAATTAACCGCCAAGCCCGCGAAGAGTGCGAAGATCCTTTTTGCTTTATTCATCCCTTACCCTTCATCTTTCATTATTGTTTCTCCAATCGTCAATCGTAAATCCAAAATCGTAAATCTACAGTCTCCAATTCTCATGCCCTCCCCTCGTTTTCTCAGCCCTCTCCACCTCCTCCTCGCCGCGCTGACGTATGCCTTCGGCGCGAGCATCGCCGACTACCTCGGCAAACCTTTCCTCGCAAGTCCGTTTTGGCTGGGTTTACTCGCTGTTCTCCTCGCGCAAACGACGATGAATCTCCTTGCCGAAGTGTTTCGTCTCGATGTTGAGCCTTTGCTCGAAAACGAAACGCGTTCAAAACGACAAATCCTCCGCAACAATATTCTTTACACATCCTTGGCGTGTATTGTTGTGTTTGCCTTGATCGCGTATATTCTCTTCGCCAACAATAACCTTCCTCTTTCATCCCTTCGACAAACTCAGGGCGGCGCTTTCTTCATTCTTTTGCTCTCGGTTTTCATCGTCATCGTTTACGCCATTCCCCCGTTTCGCTTTATCAACCGCGGCGCGGGAGAATTTCTGCTCGCCGTTCATCTCGCGTACGTTGTTCCCTCCATTGCGTTCGCGCTTCAAGCAGGCGAAACGCATCGCTTCCTAACGCTCGCCATACCACTGACCTTCCTCGCCTTTTCGTATTTCATCGTGAGAAATTTTCAATCCTTCGCTCACGACCAAAAGTTGAATCGCGTCACCTTCCTCACCCGCCTCGGCTGGGAACGCGTCGTGCCGATGCACCACCTGTTCGTTCTGCTCGCGTACCTGCTCTTCGCGATGTCGCCGCTCTTTGGTTTATCGCTTTCGCTGATCTGGTCTCTTTTCCTCACCCTGCCTTTTGCCCTCTTTCAAATTTTCCTCCTGCGCAACATCAGCCTCGGCGCTAAACCCAACTGGACTCTCCTGCACGCCACCGCCCTCGCTGTTTTCGGGCTCACCACATACTTTTTGACACTCACCTTCTGGCTTCGATAACACGTATCTTGTAACTCGTAACCCGACCCCATGCCCGAATTCCTGACTCTCCTTCCTCCCGACGAGGCGCGCAACCTTCTGCTCTCGCATCTCCCCGCAGGGACAGTTGATTCTGAATCCATCGCCGTTACTGCCTCTTTGAACCGGACTCTCGCAGAAGATATCCACGCGCCGCACCCGTTGCCCGAATTTCAACGAACAACGGTAGACGGATACGCCGTCCGCGCGCGTGACACGTTCGGCGCATCCGATTCACAGCCCGCGTATTTGACACTGGTCGGCGAAGTGCCAATGGGTGACGCGCCACCGTTCGAGATCGGATCCGGTCAATGCGCGTTGATTCACACCGGCGGCATGTTGCCCCCCGGCGCGGACGCGGTGGTGATGTTGGAATATACCCAAGAGACCTCCGAGGTCTCAAAAGATCTCGGAGGTCTACCGCGTGAAATCGAAATCTTCCGCGCGGCGGCGGAGGGGGAGGGTGTTATCCGCGTGGGGGAGGATGTGGCTGAGGGACAGTTGATCCTCCCAAAGGGACGCGTGATGCGTCCGGCTGAGATCGGTGGATTGCTCGCGCTGGGGATCACGTCTTTGCGCGTAGCCAGAATGGTGAAAGTGGGAATCCTATCAACTGGTGATGAAATCATCCCGCCTGAAAAATCTCCCAAGCCCGGTCAAGTGCGCGATGTCAACTCGTACACGTTGTCCGCGTTGATCGAAAAAAGTGGGGGAGTGGCAAAACGCTATGAGATCGTCCGCGACCAGTTCGAGGCGTTGAAAGACGCGGCGGTGAAAGCGCTCTCCGAATGTGACGTGGTGATCATCACGGCGGGTTCGTCTGCCTCAACGCGCGACATGACAGCCGACGTTATCCGCTCGTTGGGTGAGCCGGGTGTGTTAGTGCACGGAATCAACACGCGCCCCGGCAAGCCGACCATATTAGGCGTGTGCCAACGCAAGGCAGTGATCGGCTTGCCCGGCAACCCCGTCAGCGCGCTGGTGAATGGATATTTGTTCGTGGTTCCGGTGATCGAAAAATTATTAGGTGCATTGCCAAGACCAAAACCAACCGTGTTCGCGCGGCTCACGGTGAACTTATCCTCGCAAGCGGGCCGCGAAGACTGGTGGCCCGTGAAATTGCATGAATCCCCCTCTCCCAGCGGGAGGGGGGCTAGGGGTGAGGGAGATTATCGCGCTGACCCCATCTTCGGCAAATCAAATCTAATTTTCACTTTAGCCAACGCCGACGGTTTGTTGCGCATCCCGGCGGATGCAACAGGTTTGAGCGCGGGCGAACTTGTGGAAGTCATTCTCATCTAGCATTTGGAGCGATGCATGGTTGAACTTTTGAATAAGCCGGTTGGGTTTTTCCTGCTCGTCATGACGATCATTCTGATCACTCCGCTTCTCTCGGAGCGGTTGCGCTTGCCCGGCATCGTCGGCATCATCCTCGGCGGCATGTTGCTCGGACCGCACGGCTTCGGTTTGCTGGAAGACGGCGAGCGCATCCAATTCCTTTCGACCATCGGGCTGGTCTACCTCATGTTCAGCGCGGGGTTGGAAGTGGACATCAACCAATTTATGCGCGTACGCGGGCGTGCATTTGTCTTTGGATGTATCACCTTTATTTTTCCTCAGCTCATGGGCATGGGGTTGGGATATTTGCTCGGTCTCGATTGGCTTGGCATGATCCTGCTCGGTTCGGCGTTCGCATCGCACACGTTGATCGCGTTTCCCATCCTCACGCGCCTCGGCGTGACGCGCAATGAGGCGGTCGCAGTGACCACCGGCGCGACCGTCCTCACCGACATCGGCGCGTTCATCGTCCTTGCTGTGGTGCTCGGCGCAAAGTCTGGCGGGGGAATCTCGGTCGCGTATTTCATACAACTCCTCGTCCTGCTGACTATTTTTACCGCCGTGCTCATCTTTGGTTTGCCGCGGCTTGGAAAAATCGTTTTTCAAAAACTGACCGGGCGCGCGCTGGAATTTCAATTCGTGGTGGTCGCGCTATTCGTCGCCGCGTTCACCGCCGAACTGATCGGCGTGCACGAAGTGGTCGGCGCGTTCCTTGCGGGCTTGGCGGTCAACTCGATGCTCCCGCGTCACAGCCCGGTGACCGGTCATGTGTTGTTCATTGGCGAGTCGTTTTTCATCCCGGTCTTTCTTTTATACAGCGGTCTCATCACCGACCCGCTCACATTTCTCGAAAGCCCGCAGACGCTCCTCATCGCCGTCGGCGTGACCATCGTCGCGTACGTTTCAAAACTCCTTGCCGCGTGGCTGACATCCAGAATTTACAACTACACCAAAGCGGAATTCTGGACGGTCTACGGTCTCTCACACGCGCAAGCCGCGGTGACGATTCCCACGCTGGTCATCGGTTTGGAAACCGGACTGTTCGACTCCACCCTCTTCAATGCCGCCATCGTGATGATTCTCCTCACGTCGATCACATCGCCCCTGCTCGTCCAGCGCTTCGCCCCGGGACTTCAAACTGCTTCAGACGACGAAGCGCCTTCTCCCCTCTTCGGGCGGATTCTCGTCCCGGTCGCGGACTCCAAACAATCCGAAGGACTCGTCGCGCTTGCGAGCCTGCTCGCCCGCGCCTCGAAAGGAAAAGTGTTTGCGGTCTCCGTGGCGCGTGATGCAGGTCCCGGCAAAGAGACCAGCTTCCACCTTCACAAGGATTTGCTTGGGCGCGTCCACGAGACGTTGCAAGACCCCGAAACGGAGATCGAACTGATTCCACGCGTGGCGTTGACCCACGCCCACGGCATCCTGCACACCGCGCGTGAAGAGAACGCATCGTTGATCATCATGGGTTGGCGCGGCAAACGGACACTGCGCGAGAGCGTGCTTGGTTCCGTTCTCGATGAAGTGATCTGGGGTTCGGATACTCCGGTGTTGGTCGGCAAACTTCCCCTGCCGTTGAACAGTATGCAGCGCGTGGTTTTTATCGTCCCCGCGGCATCCGTTCCACCGGTTGCGTTGCGGCGTATGCTCGAAGCCACGATCACGCTCGCCGGGGCGTTGAACGTTCCCCTGCTCATCCGCGCGGATTCAAGTTATCTGCAGATTCTCGATGCGCTGACGGTGGCTGTCAACTCCGAGCATCCCCATACTCTGGAGCCGCTCGCCGACTCGCTGAAACCTGAAAAATTGGAACACGAAGCGGTCAGTGATTTCCTCATCCTTCCCGGATTCGGCTCACGCAAGCGGGTTGCCGATACCTTGGGTAATATCCCCGAGCAACTCGCAAAAAATTTCGATGGCAATCTCGCCATTCTGCATTTCGATAAATAAAAAGCGGCAGTCACCTTCAAAGTGACTGCCGCTTTGTTGTCAACGGCGGATCAACCCCATCGCCCAGATCATCACCACCGCGCCTCCTACCGCCACCAAAAAGCCCATGAGGGTAAACCCTTCCGGGACCGCCATGCCCAAGGTGCTCAGGATTCCCGCGCCGATGAACGCGCCAAG
Source organism: uncultured Anaerolinea sp. (assembly GCA_964591425.1). Classification (GTDB taxonomy): domain Bacteria; phylum Chloroflexota; class Anaerolineae; order Anaerolineales; family Villigracilaceae; genus Defluviilinea. The sequence continues at coordinate 6,204 of CAZQES010000040.1, read as the reverse complement.
GATTCCGACCACGATGTTCGCCACCGCGCCCATCCTGCGGTTCTTGCCCGTGATGATGCTGGCGATCCAACCTGCCAGCGCTCCGAAAATTAACCATGCGAAGAAATTGATCATTTGTGCCTCCGTGAGAATTGATTTGACAACTGCAGGATCTTGTTACTTCTTTCTGCTTTTCTTCATTAATCGGGTGATTTCAAACAAAACGTCACGCAACGACGGTTCATTACTTGTCATTATTCCTTTGACGATGTGTTTGTGATGGGGAAATGACTTGACTTGTGGATGATGGGGTGCATTATCGTAACGAAAGATCAAACGATGCGATCTATCCATAAAGTGGTAACGATATTTCAGTTTTGCTTCCCTCTCAATGTCGATCACTTCCAGAAAATCCAAACGGCTTCCATTTTCGAACATGATCTTCCCACTAACCATCCCTTGTTGAGCGTTGTAAACCTTTTTACTCAGTGCATAGGATCGGATGATTGGAAATTCGCGGAGTGCATTTTCGACCTGCTGGAAATACTCCTCGATCATCCTTCCAGTTCCTGTAATTTTTTCTCGTTCTTATCGAGCATTTCCCACATGCCTGCCCAGAGCATATAGTCTTCACGATCGTCCAACTTGCCTTTTCCGAATTTTTTGTAGAAATCCACACTAGCCAGGCGGTATTTTTCTTCGAAGCTTTTCAAGTCGACGCGCAGATTCAAAATTGCGCGCTTGAGTTCCGCCACTTGATAAGCGATTACGTTTTGGGCGAAAGATTCTTCGTTCCGCGAATATTCCAGCACCTTCTTCAGGCGTCTGGCGGTTTTGCGGCGGACATTAAGATTTAAGTGCAACATATCTTCTCTTTTCTGTTGTTTGGCAGTTTTGAGTATAGCATAAATTCATCGACGATTTTCTTGCTTCCCCCACGGCAACATTCCCAAATCCACATTACCGCCGCTTAATATTACTCCCACCTTCAATCTCGTCAGATCAATCTTCTTCTCCCACAACACAGCCACCGCGACCGCGGCAGAGGGTTCGATGACGATCTTGCCGCGCTCCCATATAAATTTCATCGCATCCGTAATTCCCTGCTCGCTCACAGTGACGATCTGCTCGACGCGCGATTGAATGATCGAAAACGTCAATTCGCTCAGCGACGTGAGCAAACCATCCGCGATCGTCTTCGGGTTTTCGGAGGGCAACACTTTCCCTGCTTGCAATGAGCGAAAGGCGTCATCAGCCATTTCGGGTTCGCCCGCGAGCACGCGAATTCCGCGCTTGAGTTCTGTCGCCGCGATGGATGTGCCGCTCAGCAATCCGCCTCCGCCCACGGGTGCGATGATCGCGTCCAGATCGGGGACGTCCGCCAAAAGTTCGAGCGCGGCAGTTCCCTGTCCCGCAATGACGCGTTCGTTGTCGTACGGATGGATGAACGCTGCGCCAGTGGAGTCGACCACTCGGCGGAGAGTCGCTTCACGCGCCTGCAAAGTTGGTTCACAGTAGGTGATTCTACCTCCATACCCAGCCACCGCGTCCTTCTTCACTTGAGGCGCGTTCTCAGGCATGACGATGTGCGCGGCGATGCCGCGCTTCCGTGCCGCCCGCGCCAATGCCTGTGCATGGTTACCAGATGAGTGTGTGCAAACTCCGCGCGCGGCTTCTTCATCGCTCAATGAAAAAACAGCATTGCACGCGCCGCGAAATTTGAAAGCGCCTACCTTTTGAAAGTTTTCACATTTGAGATACACCTGCGCTCCGACTCGTTGATCGAGACTTTCGTTCGTCATCACCGGCGTACGATGCGCGTAGGGTTGAATCCGTTCCGCGGCTTCGCGGATGTCTTGAAGTGTGGGAGGCATGGGCGTTTCCTTTGCAGGCATTATAATTCGGGCGGCATGTTTATAACGGTGGTTGAGCAGGGGCGGGGTTTTCCCGCCCCATATCGAATCCACCATGTAACGGTAAACTCTTTGTAACAAGAGTATTTTCCTTACCTGTTGGTTTCGATACGCTCGCAAACTGCGCTCGCTACTCAACCAACGATGTATTTATGAAGCGGAGACCTCATGACCAACTGGCTCGAAAAAGATAAAAAGCAATTGCATCCCGTGTATCATCCCAAATCACATGCCAACGCGCTTGTGATCGAACGCGGCGAAGGGGTGTGGCTTTACACCGCCGATGGACAAAAGGTCCTCGACGGCATGGCGGGGCTGTGGAACGTCAACGCGGGGTATGGGCGAGAAGAACTTGCCAAAGCCGCGTACGACCAGATGAAGGTCATGTCGTTCACCTCCAATTTTTCAGGGATGACAAATCTCCCGTCCATTCAATTGGCAGAAAAACTTTCAGGTTTCGCCTACGAGGGACTGAACACGACCTTCTTCACGTCCGGCGGATCCGAAGCGAACGACTCCGCCTTCAAAACCGCGCGTTACTATTGGAAGCGCAAAGGCAAGCCGACGAAATACAAAGTCATTGCGAGGCGTGGTTCGTACCACGGCGTGACCCTCGCCGCGACGTTTGCCACCGGACTTGAAAAATATCAAACGATGTTCGGTCCCGCGCTGGACGGATTTATTCACATCCCTGCGCCGAATCCGTATCGCTTTGAAGGTGACATCAAATCAGGTGAGACGGTCGGTCAAGCCGCGGCGCGATCGCTCGAAGAGGCGATCCTGCGCGAAGGCGTGGACACAGTCGCCGCATTCATCGCCGAACCGGTGATGGGAGTCGGCGGCGTGATCGTACCGCCTGCGGATTATTTTCCGCTGGTGCGCGCAATTTGTGACAAGTACGAGATACTTTTTATCGCGGATGAAGTCATCACAGGCTTTGGCCGCACGGGGGAGTGGTTCGCGCTCCAACATTGGAACGTCAAGCCTGACATTCTCTCGTTTGCCAAAGCCATCACCAGCGGATATGCCCAACTCGGCGGCATCCAACTCTCCGATGAAATCCGCGAGACGATGGAGTCTGCGGCGGAGTCAGAAGCGTGGATGCACGGTTACACCTATTCGGGACACGCGATGGCGTGTGCAGTTGGCTTGAAGAACCTCGAATTGATGGAAAAAGAAAACTTTCCAGCGCGCGCCAAAGAACTTGGCAAACGCCTGCTTGAAGGGTTGACCACCCTGAAAGAATTCCCCTTCGTCGGCGATGTGCGCGGTCTAGGACTCGTCTGCGGCGTAGAGATCGTTTCGGATAAGAATGCGAAAACTGCGGACCCTGTCGTGACGATGAAAATCTTCAAAGCCGCGCAAGAACGCGGACTTCGGACTCGTCCCCTTGGGAACGTGCTTGCCTTCTCGCCTCCATTGTCCATCAATGAGGTGGAGGTGGATGAGATTGTGAAGCGTCTGGGAGCGGCGATGGATAGTGTTGTTTAAACATTAGCCCCACCCCCAACCCCTCCCCGACGAGTGGAGAGGGGGGTCAAGCCACTAAAAAATATGAAAAATAACTTTCCACGGTTCCACGTTCCCCCCGAAATTAAATGGAAGATGATTGAGATTGCGCGTGAATTTCGGAAAGAACCCACGAAGGGTGAAAAAATACTTTGGAATGCCTTGCGCGGGAAGAAGTTGGACGGCATCAAGTTTCGTCGCCAGCAACCCGTTGGGTATTTTGTTGTTGACTTTTACAATTCCGCGTTTCGGCTCGTAGTTGAAGTAGATGGTCCGATTCATGATTTTCAGAAAAATGCGGACAAAACCAGGCAGGATATCTTGGAGGAATTGGGTTTGAATGTTTATAAGATCAAAACCGAAATCCCTGAAAAGAATTTACCGCTGGCTTTAAATATGATTCGAGCGAAGATTCAAGAATTAAAACAACGACAAAATATTCCCTCCCCCCTTGTGGGGGAGGGCTAGGGTGGGGGCTTATGTCTGTCTATCTCCACGACATTCCCCTCCCACAAGCACAATCCAGATTCCAACAAGTCCTCGAAGAAGCAAATCTTTGGCGTGTGCTGGGAGTGGAATCAATTCCACTTGACGAAAATGCTTTAGGACGCGTCACCGCCGAGCCGAATTGGGCGAAGATCTCGTCGCCGCATTACCATGCCTCTGCGATGGATGGATTCGCGGTTAAGTCCGAATCAACTTCAGGCGCGCAACCGTCCAATCCGATCCTCCTCAATGTGCAGGATGGTTCAGCAAAATATGTGGATACAGGCGATCCGTTGCCTGAGTGGGCAAATGCAGTCATACCCATCGAAAACACCGAACCATTGGATGTAAATGGACAAATTTCGTCTGCCGTCCGCGGACCATCCTCCATCCGAATACGCGCGGCGGTCACGCCGTGGAGTCACGTCCGCCCGCTGGGGGAGGATATTGTCGCGACGCAATTGGTTCTGCCAGCCGGTCATATTCTGCGACCTGTTGATCTGGGCGCCATCGCCGCGGCGGGACATCAAGAAATAAGAGTCTCACGCAAACCGAAGGTAGCCATCATCCCGACCGGAACGGAACTCGTCCCCATCGGAAGCAAACTCGATCCGGGTGACATTATTGAATACAACTCGCTTATCCTTGCGGCGCAGATCAAGTCTATGGGCGGCGATGCGACTCGTTACCCAATCACCAAAGATGATTTTGATTTGATTTGCGACCGCGTCCTTGAAGCCGCGCTAACTCACGATTTGATTTTGTTGAATGCAGGATCATCTGCCGGTGCAGAAGACTTCTCGGCAAAAGTCGTTGAACAACTCGGTACACTTTTGGTACACGGTGTTGCCGTGAGACCTGGGCATCCTGTAATTCTTGGCGTGTTGAGCGGAGATGAAAGAGGAAAGACGAAAGATACAGCAGAATTTATGCAGTACGCCGTACGCAATGCACAACATGTCCCCATTATCGGTGTCCCCGGTTATCCAGTCTCTGCCGCCCTAACCGTCGAAATTTTCGTTGAGCCTCTCCTTGCCAGATGGTTGGGGCGAAGGCCGAAAGAATTGCCGACTGAAACTGCAACACTGACTCGAAAACTTGTTTCTCCGCCGGGTGATGATGATTTTGTCCGCGTCGTCGTTGGTAAAGTAAAGGATAAGCTTCTCGCCGCGCCGCTCTCACGTGGGGCGGGTGTTATCACCTCGCTGGTACAGGCAGATGGACTGGCGTTAATTCCTCGAGGCACACAGGGCATCGAGGCGGGCGAATCCATTCAGGTTAGGCTGTACCGGAGCAAAGCCGAAATCGAACAGACGATTCTTTGCATTGGGTCACATGATCTCACGCTCGATCTCATGGCGCAGTTTTTGTCCGAACGTGATCGAAGATTGGTTTCTGCGAACGTCGGATCACAAGGCGGTTTGCTTGCGTTGCGACGCGGCGAAGCGCATCTTGCAGGCTCTCATCTGCTTGATCCGCACATGGGCGAGTACAACATCTCGTACGTCCGCCAATACATGCCGAATATTCCGGTCAGAGTTATCGCATTGGTGGGGCGCGAACAGGGGTTGATCGTTCCGCGCGGAAACCCAAAAGGGATTACAGATTTGAGAAGCCTGACGGATCCCAACGTACGATTTGTGAATCGACAACGCGGGGCTGGTACGCGTGTCCTATTGGATTACCATTTGAAATCGATGACAATATCGCCCGACTCCATTGTTGGCTACCATCAGGAAGAGTATACTCATCTGGCTGTTGCGGCATCGGTGGCTTCAGGTCGTGTCGATTGCGGATTTGGAATTGCCGCCGCCGCGCACGCGCTCGATCTGGATTTTATTCCACTGTATCAAGAACGTTACGATCTGGTGACTCCGAAAGATTTTGCCGCAGACAAATTCCTTGCGCCTCTTTTCGGACTTTTGGCTGATTCGACCTTTCGTGAGGCTGTTTCTCAATTGACGGGGTACGACGTGTCTGTGATGGGCACGATCATTTTGGAGGATGAATGACCGAAGCACTTATTGTGGACGATAATCGTCAAACCGCCGACGCCTTGCATCAAATGCTGGAGGTGTTGGGGGTGAAAGCGCGCGTCGCGTACGGTTCCAGCGCGGCGATCGCCGTGTTGGGAAGCGGATTCACGCCCAGCCTGATCTGCCTCGACATCAACATGCCCGGCGTGGATGGCATCGAAATCCTGTTGTATCTCCGGCGTGAGCCGCGGTTGGTGCCGATCCCTGTGATCGTGATCACCTCCGACGACCAGCCGGAGACGCGGCGCAAAGTGATGAGCGGCGGCGCAACTGAGATGATC
>CAZQES010000039.1:0-27465 GCA_964591425.1 uncultured Anaerolinea sp. | reverse complement strand
AAGCAATGAAAGTGAGGGAAACATGCCAGCACTGAACCGAGTTCAACTGATTGGCTATCTGGGGAAGGATCCCGAAAGCAAGTTCACCCCCTCGGGGAAGAAAGTGGCTCATTTCAGCGTCGCCGTGACGAACCGTTGGAAGACGGCGGGCGAAAGCAAGGAATACACGGAGTGGGTCAACATCGAAGCGTGGGGTCGGCTGGGCGAGATCTGCCAGCAATACCTGAAGAAGGGAAGCCTCGTCTACGTGGAAGGTCGGTTGAAGACCGACAAGTACGAAGACAAGGGCGAGACCAAGTACTTCACCAAGGTTGTTGCGCTTACAATGCAAATGCTTGACCGCAAACCCAGTGACGAACCCGTAATGACGGTGGAAGAAGACGCCGCGGATTACGAAGCGTAAAAGAAAAATGGACGATCCGAGAACGGGTCGTCCATTTTTTTACCGCTAAGCCCGCAAAGGACGCTAAGTTTTAATTCTTTCTTTGCGCTCTTGGCGTGCTTCGCGGTTCAATCGTTTTTTATTTCTTTGCCTTCTTTTTAGCGGGCTTTGCCTTCGCAACTTTCTTTTTCGTAGTTGCTTTCTTAGCCTTAGGCTGTTTCTTCGTGCTTGCTTTCTTCGGCTTCTCCACCGGCAGTTTCTCCAACTCATCCACCATCCGGCTCAGCACATCGAAGCCGCCTTGCCAGAATTTGGGATCGCGGATATCCACGCCTGCTTCGGCAAGGATCTTCGCGGGCGCTTCTGATCCGCCAGCGGACAGGATCTTGAGATACTTCGGCTTGAACGAGTCGCCCTCCGCTTTGTATTGCTGATACAACGAGAACACCAGTAATTGACCGAAGGCGTACGCATACACGTAAAACGGGGTGTGATAAATGTGCGGAATCGAGACCCATTCCCATTTGAAGTCATCGCTGAGTTCGAGCGAATCACCGAATTGTTCTTTGAGGTTTTCCAGATATGCGGCGGACATTTCATCCACCGAGGCGTTCTTCTGTACCATCTCATGCGCTTCGCGTTCGAAGAGGGCGAAATAGATCTGGCGCAAGATCGTGGCGAAGGCATCGTCCATTTGTTTGAAGAGAATGTCGCGGCGTACGGATTCGTCTTTTTCTTCCGAGAGCAATTTTTCGGTGAGCATCATCTCGCCGAAGGTGGAAGCAGTTTCAGCCAGCGGAAGAGACGAGTGGAAAGTGAACGTGGTGTGGTGCGAAGCGAGCATGGCGTGGATGGCGTGTCCCAATTCGTGAGCGAGAGTTGCCACGTCACGCGCGCGACCGGTGTAATTCATCAACACGAACGGCGTGTCTTCGGGGTTGATCGAAGCACAGAACGCGCCGCCCTGTTTGCCCTTGCGTACCTCGCTGTCGAGGTGGTCATTGTCGAACACGCGACTCGCTAGTTCGCCGATCTTCGGGTCGAACGCGCTGAACGATTCGATGACCATGTTCGCAGCGGTGTTGAAATCGAACGCTTTATCCGACTTTGCAACCGGCGCATAAATATCGTAACGGCGGAGTTTCTCCACGCCAAGATGTTTTGCTTTCATCTTGAAATAACGCTGGAAGACCTTCGCGTTCTTCTTTGTCACTTCGAGCAACGCGTTCACCGCTTCATCGGGGACATCGTTCGCCAAATTCCGCACCGACATGGCGCTCTTGAACTTGCGCATGTTGATGTTTTCATTGTGCCAATCGCGGGCGCGGGTTTGGTACATTTGCCCAAGAATCGGACCGTCCTCACCGTACACGCGATACAGTTCCTGATACGCCGCCGCGCGCAGTTTCGGGTCGGAACCCTGAATGTAAGGTTGCAGTTGCGCGCGCGTCAATTCTTGTACTTTGCCGTTCACCTTCATTTTGAACACGTAACGGTTTGTGATGGCGTCGTATAAATTGACGAGCGCGTTCGAACCGGTCACATCCTTGAGATTGATGACCTTCTCCTCAGGCTCGCTCAACGTGTGCGGCTTGAAGTGACGCATCTCTTCGAGATAATAACGATAATCGCCTGACGCGCTCATCAAGCGTTCGGCATTTGTCTCATCCACATCTTTCCACCACAGGCTGAAAAAGAGCGTGCGGTTCTGCATCTCTGCTACGAACTGTTGCACGCGTCCCATCAGGCTTTGTGCCTGCTGGTTCTGTGTGTCCTCGGCAAACGAAAGACCGGCAAACGCATAAATTCGATTCACGACCTTCGTCATCGCCTCAGAGGCGCGCACTGCCTCCATGAAAGTCTCGGCATCGATATCGGGTTTAAGTTTGCCGCGCAAGCCCTCGAACGAGGTCACTTGCTCTTCCACGTTATCGAACGCGGCGTTCAATTCAGGGCTGTCGAAGCCTGTGAAAAGTTCGTCTAGATTCCATTTTTTGATCGTGTAAGCCATGGTTCAAAGTCTCCTGAAATAATTTTTACCACGAACGAGCTGGTTCATGTAGATACGAAAGGTGTATTTTGAAGATGTATTTTAAAGACTTGACCGAATGTGAACGATATCCCCATCCTTGACGGGATATTCCTTGCCTTCAAGTCTCAACTTCCCTTTTGCCTTCGCTTCATTCATCCCCCCAAGGCTGATGAGGTCATCGTACGCCACCACCTCCGCCCGGACGAATCCCTTCGCCAGGTCGGTGTGGATCTCCCCCGCGGCTTCCTGCGCGGACGCGCCGCGCTTCGTCTCCCACGCGCGGACCTCGTCCTCGCCGACGGTGAAGAACGACTGCACTTGAAGCAGATCATACGACAGGCGGATCATCTTGTTGAGGCTGAGTTCCTTGATGCCGTATTCCTGCATGAAGAGTTCGGCATCCTCCGCCGAAAGTTGTGCGATCTCCATTTCGAGTTTGCCCATCAACTCTACCGAAGCGACATCCAGTTCCATCGACGGCGCAGATTGTCCCTCGCTCAGGTTGAACACCACCAGCACAGGTTTGCGCGTGAGCAACCCAAACGAAGAAAGCTCCTTCACATCCTCGTGCGAATATTCCAATTTGCGGAGCGGTGTGCCGTTGTTCAAGGCTTCGAGCAGGCGATTGAACAACACGGTTTGTTTTTCGTTCAAGGCTTTGTCTGTTCCGCCCTTTTTGCGTTCATCGGTCAATCGTTCCAATTTTCTCTCGACGGCAATTAAATCGTTGAGCAATAATTCGCTCAGCATGGAGTCTACATCGCGCTTGGCATCCACGCTTCCGTTCGGGTGCATCACGAGGTCACTTTCAAACGCGCGGACGACGAGCAGGAACCCGTCCATTTGCGCGAGTTGGTTCAACAGTTGACCGGAGATGCCGCTTTTGGCAGAACCAGCCTCCAACCCGGCAATATCCGCGTAGGTCATCTTGGCGTAGATGGTCTTCTTCGGGTTGAACATCTTCGAGAGGATATCCACGCGAGGGTCGGGAACCTCCACCACAGCCGTGTGGACTTCGAATCGCCCGGCGGAGGCGGTGGTGGGCGCGTTCCCGCGCGTTACGGCGTTGAAGATGGTCGTCTTGCCTGATTGGGGTAAACCGATAATTCCGAGTTTCATCTTTTCCTTATGCGTTGGACAAATTGTCAATTTGTCCTGGGGGGATACCATCCCGCCCCACGAGAAATTTTATCTTGCACTATAAATCATGAGTGGTATACTTTGGGGCGCGTAGCCCAAATTATCAATTTGCGCTACAAGCCGAAGTGGCGGAACAGGCAGACGCGCACGACTCAAAATCGTGTTCCCTCCGGGATTGAGGGTTCGATTCCCTCCTTCGGCATTCCCTATGTTCGGCTTTGCTCAATTATACCAACGCCCGTCCTCCAATGGCGGGCGTTTCTCTTTTGCATTTCTGGGTTTTATAATGTGAATGGTTATCTCAGACAGGAAACGCGGAGGCGAAACATGCCATCAATGAACGATGTGTTGGGCATCATCATGGGGGGCGGACGCGGCGCACGCTTGTATCCGTTGACCGCAATGCGCTCGAAACCAGCCGTGCCGATCGCGGGAAAGTACCGTTTGATCGACATTCCCATCAGCAACTGCATCAACTCGGGGATCTACCGCGTGGCGATTCTGACGCAGTTCAATTCTGTTTCGCTTCACCGACACATTTCCCAATCGTACAATTTCGACGCCTTCCACACCGGCTGGGTGGAAATTCTCGCCGCGGAACAGACCACCTCCAGCGCGGACTGGTATCAGGGCACGGCTGACGCTGTCCGCAAGCAGTTGTTCGAGATCCAGGCTTCCGGCGCGGACTATGTGTTGATCCTTGCCGGTGACCACCTCTACCGCATGGATTACCGCGAGATGGCGGAATTCCACTGGGAGAACAAAGCCGACATCACTGTGGCAGTTCAACCCGTCGCGCGAAGCGAAGCGTCCCGTTTTGGAATCTTGAAGCGCGAGGCGGATGGCCGCATCTCCGATTTTGTCGAGAAGCCGAAGGACCCGCAGGTCCAGAAAAAATTCGTCAGCCGCGACGATGAAGCGCGCCCGTTTTTGGGGTCGATGGGAATCTATTTTTTCAATACCAAAGTTCTGTTCGACCTGTTGACGTATCACCCGCGCCACGACGATTTCGGCGGCGATATCATTCCCGAGGCGATCAAATCGCACGAGGTGTTCGGTTTCGATTTCGACGGGTATTGGGAGGATATCGGGACCATCCGTTCGTTTTATGAGACGAACTTGCAGTTGGCGAGTTCGAATCCGCCATTCAATTTTTACGATGCCAAAGCGCCGATCTACACGCACGCGCGCTTTTTACCCGGCTCGATCGTGGAGGACAGCAAATTGCAGGATGTGTTGATCGCGGAAGGATGCCGGATTCGCAAAGCGGAGATCACCCATTCCATCGTGGGGATCCGCAGTCAGATCTCGGAAGGAACCGTGATCAAGGACAGCATCATGATGGGAGCGGATTATTATCAGGCGAAGCGCGGGAACCTGCCCATCGGCATCGGCGCGAATTGCCATATCGAGTCCGCGATCCTCGACAAGAACGTGCAGATCGGAAACGGCGTGGTGATCAAACCGTTCCCGCGCGAGAAGGATGTCGATGGCAATGGCTATTTTGTGCGCGATGGCATCGTAGTGATCGCAAAAGATACGGAAATACCCGCCGGAACCCGCATTGCACCCGGGTAAATTCTTTCAAATCTCTAACGCGACTGCACAGGGTTTTCGCTTGACAGCCCCGATTCGGAGGAATACACTTGTTTCGGTTGGGGAGTAGCCATGGCGTCAGGGACGCCAACGGGTTGCCGTCAAGACATGGCGCATCGCACCATCGGTGGCCCGAGGCGCGAATTTGTTGCGTTTGGCGAGACCATCGCGGAACAGGCGTGGTGGTCTCGTTTTAATTCTCGAGCTACGCGAGCATCACAGCGCTTGTCATCAGGAGAGCATTTTCATGGCACACGACGATACGATTCAAAACAGCGAGTGGCACGCGCTCAACACCGAAGAGGTGTTGAACCACTTGCGGGTCGAAAATCGGGGACTGACCTCAGCACAGGCAAAGGAACGACTCGAACAATACGGACCGAACCAGTTAAAAGAAGCGCCGCGACCCACGTTCCTGCACATGTTGTGGGAGCAATTGAACAATTTTGTGGTGATCCTGCTGATCGTCGCATCGCTGGTCTCAGCCTTGCTGGGCGATTACGTGGAAGCGTCTGCGATTATGGCGATCGTGGTGCTCAACGCGATCCTCGGGCTTGTGCAGGAACGCCGCGCCGAAGAGGCGCTCGCCGCGCTCAAGAAACTTGCCGCGCCGGACGCGCAGGTTATCCGCGATGGGAAACGGATTTCGATCCCCGCCTATCAACTTGTGCCGGGCGATATCGTATTCCTCGAAGCTGGCAATTTTATACCGGCGGATATTCGTCTTTTGGAGGCGATCAACCTGCGGGTGGAGGAGGCTTCACTCACCGGCGAATCGCTCCCCGTGCAAAAGAACGCCGCGACGGTGCTCGATAAGAACGTGCCGCTGGGAGACCGCAAGAATACGGCGTTCATGGGTACGCTCGTTTCGTATGGGCGCGGACGCGGCGTGGTCACCAGCACCGGGATGTATACCCAACTGGGACTCATCGCTTCGATGCTTCAAAACGTGGAGACCGAGGAAACGCCTCTTCAAAAGCGGCTCGACCAATTGGGCAAGTCGTTGAGCGTTGCCGCGCTCTTCCTCGTTGCCGTTGTTTTTGGGGTCGCGCTCGTCAACCAGACGAACATCAATGAACTGTTTACAGGTCCGCTCGCGTATTTGAGCAAGTTTGCCGAACAGATCACCGAGGTTTTCATCATCGCCATTAGCCTTGCGATCGCCGCCGTCCCGGAGGGATTACCCGCGGTTGTGACCATTTCTCTTGCATTGGGTATGCGCGAGATGATCAAACGCCACGCGCTCATCCGTAAACTGTCCTCGGTCGAAACGCTCGGCTCTGCCACCGTGATCTGCTCCGACAAGACCGGCACGCTCACACAAAACGAAATGACCGTGACGCGCATGTGGGTGGACGGGCAATTCATCAACATCAGCGGGACGGGCTACGCGCCGACCGGAGATTTTCTCGTCGACAACAAAAAGATCGACATCTCGGAGTATCCCGCCGTTCAGACTGCCCTGTGGCTGGGTCTGTTGAATAACGATGCCCTGCTCGAGACCACAGGCGAGGAAGATGAACAGCGTACCTATCGAATCGTCGGCGACCCCACCGAGGGTGCGTTGCTGGTCGCGGCAATGAAAGCCGGTGCCATGCACATGGAGGTCCGCGAGGCATACCCGCGCGAAAATGAAGTGCCGTTCGACTCGGAACGCAAGCGCATGATCACCATCCACGATGTGTTTGCGCCGCGACCGGATGACCCGTCGCCATTCACCGATGAAAGACACAAATCGTGGGACGTGATCGCGGTCAAGGGCGCGCCGGATGTGGTGCTCGAACTGTGCACCCAATATCAAAATATGGATGATGAGTCCGTGCCTTTGGGTCCGGCACTGCGCGACCGCATCCTCTCTGCCAATGATGTGATGACAAAAGACGCCCTGCGCGTGCTGGGCGTGGCGTATCGCATTGTGCGCGACGTGCCGGATAACCCGGCGCAGATCATCACCAACGAACTCGAACACGACCTGATCTTCGTCGGCTTGATGGGTATGATCGACCCGCCGCGCACCGAGGTCAAAACCGCTCTGGAGGAGGCGCGCACAGCGGGCATCCGCACGGTCATGATCACCGGCGATTACCCAAACACCGCGCGCGCCATTGCCGAGACGATCGGGCTTCTTCGCCCCGGCAGGAAGGTCATGACCGGCGCACAGCTGGATACGCTCAGCGATTACGACCTCAAGAACGTGATCGAGGAGACGGATGTCTTTGCCCGCGTCTCGCCGGAACACAAACTGCGCATCGTGGACGCGTTGCAAGCCAACGATGAGATCGTCGCGATGACCGGGGACGGCGTGAACGACGCGCCCGCCATCAAACGCGCCGACATCGGCGTGGCGATGGGTATCACCGGCACGGATGTGGCAAAAGAGACCGCGGACATGGTGCTGACCGACGACAACTACGCCAGCATCGTCTCCGCCGTGGAACAGGGACGCATCATCTACTCGAACATTCGCAAGTTCGTGTTCTTCCTCCTGTCCTCCAACATCGCCGAGATCATGATCATCTTCCTCGCCACACTGGCAGGACTCCCCGCGCCGCTCACCGCAATACAATTGCTGTGGCTCAACCTCATCACCGACGGCGCGCCTGCGCTCGCCCTTGCCGTGGAAAAAGGCGACCCGGACATCATGCTCCAAAAACCGCGCGCCAAAGACGAACCCATCGTCAATCGTTCGATGCGCGTGGGCTTGATCGTGCAGACGTTCGCTCAGACCGGCGCCGTGCTTGCCGCCTTCGCGATCGGACTGCTGTGGCACCTCGAAGCGGGCGCAACGTTGACCGGCAACCCCATCACGTACATTCTCCAACATGATTGGCGCGGCGTGGATGTGCAATCCGCGGAGACCATGGCGTTCGTCACTCTTTCGTTGTGCGAACTATTCCGCGCCTACACCGTCCGTTCGGAGCGCGCCTCGTTGTTCAGCATCGGCATCTTCTCCAATCGTTACATGCAATACGCGGTGGGGCTTTCGATCACGTTGCTGTTGCTCGTCATCAATGTCCCCTTCCTGCAACCCATCTTCAACACGCATTTCCTAGCCGCTCGCGAGTGGGGTGTGGTTCTCGGGCTGGCGCTCATCCCCGCAGTTGCGGAAGAGTTCACGAAATTCTTTTTACGGTCGGGCAAACGGGCGTAATGCTTTGGCTGACCGATACGCAGTACGCAATACGCAGTACGCAGCACGTACTACGATTGCGTACTGCGTAATTATTTAACCCTGAACGATCTCCGATGGATTTCGGACAACCCCAACCGCTTCAGCGCGGACCTGTGAGCCTGTGTGCCGTAGCCCTTGTGTTTCCCCAGCCCATAACCGGGATTCCGTTCTTCGAGTTCGCGCATCAACGCGTCGCGTTCGGTCTTGGCAAGGATGGACGCGCAGGCGATGCTCAAGCAGTGTGCGTCGCCTTTGACGAGGCTGGTCTGTGAAATGCTCAACTGGGGGAGTTCGAGTCGGAAATCAGTCAGCAAATACTGAGGCGAGATCGAAAACTGATGCAGCGCGCGGATGGCGGCAAGCCGCGTCGCGCGCACGATGCCCTGCGAATCGATCTCGTCCGCGGTGGCAAAGCCAACACTCCACGCCAGCGCGGTCTCTTTGATGAGCGGCGCAAGCGACTCACGCGCACGGGCGGTCAACTGCTTCGAGTCGCGTGCCCGCTTCAACGTCTGCGCGAGAAGCGTTTTGTCGTTGGGTAGGATCACCGCACCCACCGCGACGGGACCGGCGAGCGCACCGCGCCCGGCTTCATCCAACCCCGCCACGTGGATCAATCCGCTGTCCCACAGGTCTGATTCGAATTGGAGGCTTGGGCTAACGCGCTTCATACCTGCCCCGCAAGGCGTTGACGCGAATGTGGAAAATATCGCCGATCATGCGCAAGGCGTCGCGTATTGCGTTCACTTTGGTCTCGGGATGATAAAACCATTCGATCGGAATTTCGCGCACGCGATACCCGCGGCGGCGGGCGATGAAGAGCAGTTCGATATCGAACGAAAAGCCGCTCAACGTTTGTTTCTCGAAAATATCCTTTGCAATATCTGCGCGAAAACATTTGAAGCCGCATTGCGTATCGTTCAAACCGGGCAGGGCAAGGACTTGAATGATGTAATTGATTCCCCGCCCGCCGAAATGACGGTAACGCGGCTCGTTGTAACGCACCGAACCGATCGCTTCGCGCGAAGCGATGGCGATGTCGAGACTGGTCAGCGCGGGCGGGATGAATTTTAGAATTTCATCCACCGGCATCGAAAGGTCGGCGTCGCACATGAAGCGGTATTCCCCGCGCGCCTCGAGCATACCGCGCTTCACCGCCGCGCCCTTACCGCGTCCGGTTCGGAGCACGCGAAAACTTTCATGCCGCTTCGTAAATTCTTGCGCGACCTCGAAAGTTCGGTCGGTGCTTCCGTTTTCCACCACGATCACCTCGGAGGCAAAGGTTTGCTTTACCAGAAATCGAAAAACCTGCTCCAACGTACCGGGCAGGCGGCTTTCTTCATTGTATGCTGGGATGACGATGGACAGGAAAATGGACAAGACCGCACTCAGGTCAGGCTGGGGATTACATACGTGAACGCGACCACCGCAATGCAGACCAGACAAAGCGCAAGCGCCCCAAGCACGACGAGCTGGATCGTGGTCATCCCCATGACGCGACGGGCGGCGCGTTTTGGTTCGGATGGGACAGCCACCGCTTCACTTCGGACGGGAGGCTTGGCGCGCACCTCGGAATCTTCGTCTGCCAGTGCAAAGTCGAAATCGTCTGGGTCGAAGGGTTTTGCTTCCTCCGCCGCGTGGAAGATGGCGCGCGCCCGCGAAACATTTTGCGCTTCGGGTTGAGGCTGAACGGGCGATGGTTGTGACGGACGCGGCGTAACGGCAGGCGCGGGTGTCGGCGTTGGAGTTGCACGTGCGGGCCGCGGATTGGTGATGCGTTCCACCAGTTCGAGAACAACATCTGCCCGCATGGCAGGCGCGCCGGATTTCAATACCCCGACGAAGTTCCGAATCCCATCGCTCATTAACACTTTCACCGCTGGTGAATCGGTGTCGATGTGCAAGCCTGGCTCCGCCGCGATGAGAACCGGTTCCACCGGCGCGGGCAATTTGGTTCCCTGTCTTTCGATGAAGACGGTCAGCGCGCGCGCCATCGTCGCCGTTTTTTGGATCACGTTCTCGCGCGCCGGTTTGAATCGATTCCCCGATTCGACATTCCACTCGTTCCCCTTTGCTTCATACCTGCCGCGCAGGTAGGTGAGGTTGATAGCGAAGATTCCCGCGTAGCCGACCAGAATCATCGGGATCACAATGCCGCTCTGACCGAGCGCCTGATTGCGGATGAGGGTGTACCCCTTTTCGAGGTTGCGGTCGAAGTAACTGACGATCAGCTGTTGCGCCTTCAACTCGACGGGCCAGTTGAACCCGAATTGCAACATGCCTTGAAGGCGCTGGGCGAATCCCAGCTCGCCTTTTTCATCGATCAGCGGGGTTTGGTCTATGATCTTCATGCGCGTTAGAAAACGGGTACTTGCTCTAGTTCATCGCGCTCGACCCCATCACGCGTGGCGATGAATTCTTTGCCGTTGCGGCTTACCACCTGCAACGGCTTCCCTGACTCGAAAGTGCTTGCCAGCAACTCCTTGCGCGAACCGGTGACGAACTTCTTCCCGCTCTTGAGGCGTTCCAGCAGGTCTTTGCGTTCGATGAGCACGCGGTCTGAAAACGATGACCCGCGCCGTTCGTACGCGCGCACCATCACGAGCTGTCCGTTTTTGTATCGCACCGCTTCGATCACACCGTCCATTTTCTTTGCCATACTGTGTCAACTCCGCGTGTATTGTAGCATTAATCAAACGTGTCGTCATTGCGAGGAGCGTTCGTTGCGACGAAGCAATCTCCTCATAAATGGGGATTGCTTCGCCACTCCGTGGCTCGCAATGACGACCGTTTTTTTGTCGGGGCGCCGGGATTCGAACCCGGGGCCTTGGCGCCAGGGCGCCATGCGCTACCCGGATGATCTTGCCTGAAGGTCGGATAAATAACGCGCAATTCCTCGCGCTTTGATCTTTCTCTCTCGTACCAACGCCTCGGAACGTGAAATAAACTCCTCTGTGTGAACCAATTCCCATGGCTTGCCTGAACGCGTTGATATCGATTTCCCCGTATTATGTTGCATCAATCGTCTTTCAACATCTTCCGTTGATCCAACATAGTATCTTTGTAGATTTTGACTGAAGATGATGTAAACGTAAAACAAGTCGGGGCGCCGGGATTCGAACCCGGGGCCTCTTGCTCCCAAAGCAAGCGCGCTACCGGACTGCGCTACGCCCCGATGGACAAACTAAATTTTCAATATCGGGGCCTTGGCGCTGAAAGCGCCACGTGCTACCGATGGCGCCTTGGCGCCACTACGCCCCGAAATGGACTATGTGCGACGAGTATAATGCGTCGGATGAATACCCGTCAAGCAACAAAGCAAGTTGTAATTTTTCACCTTCTTATCGCGTTGCTAACAGCCTGTTCGCCTTCCACACTTCCGATTCAGACATCAACCCCTCCTCCGCCAACTGCCACGCGGACACCGGTGCCGACTTTTGCGATTCCTACCGAGACGCCAACGATTACGCCGCTGGCTTGCCTTTCACAACCCGGCACTGTGGAGGCAGGGACTCTCGAATCCTCAAATCCATCGCAGGCATATTTCATCTACCTCCCGCCGTGTTACGCCGAAAAAACGGAAAAACGCTATCCCGTCCTCTACCTCCTGCACGGGCAAACCTACAACGCCGACCAATGGATCCGCCTCGGCGCAGTAGATGTGATCAATAATTTGATCCTCGCCGGCGAAACCATGCCTTTCATCATCGTCTTCCCCGATGACCACTATTGGTACACCCCGGCAGGGACCACCTTCGGCGTGCGTCTCGTGGATGAACTGATACCTTACATTGACCAAACCTATCGCACGATTCCCGATCCGCGCTTCCGCGCCGTCGGCGGCATGTCGCGCGGCGCGGGCTGGGCGCTACAACTTGGATTAACCCGCCCGGACCTGTTCAGCATCATCGGCTTGCACTCGCTCGCCGTCTTTCAGCGCGACGCCTCCAAAGTGGACGATTGGATTCAAGCCATCACCCCCGCCTCCCGCCCCACCATCTTCATGGACATCGGCGAGGATGACCAGGAACTTGCATCAACGCAACAGATCGAATCCATTTTTACGCAGTTCGACCTCCCACACGAATGGCATCTCTACAGCGGCGATCACACGGAAGAATACTGGTCTGGGCATGTGGAGGAATACCTGCGTTGGTATGCCGGGCAGTGGAACAATCCGTAGATTTGATTTTGTTTTGGTCATTCGAGCGACGTTATAATCCGTTCTCTCAGTGAATTCATGGATGTGAGGAGAAATTGGTATGGATTTTCTAACTTTTTTTGTCGTGCTTGTTGGTTGGGTCTTCTCATTGTGCCTGCACGAATTTTCGCACGCGCTGGTCGCGTACCTCGGCGGTGACTGGACCGTGCGCGAAAAAGGTTACCTCACCTTCAATCCGTTGAAATATACACATCCCGTTTTCTCGTTGTTGTTGCCACTTCTCTTCCTCGTCATGGGCGGGATCGGTCTGCCCGGCGGCGCGGTGTACATCGAAACTTGGAGGCTGAGGAACGATTACTGGCGGAGCGCGATGTCTTTGGCTGGACCGATGGCGAACGTGCTCGTTGCGATCGTCCTTGCCATCCTCTTGAACGTCACTTCAATTGGCTCGACCGCGCTGGGTCCCGGTTTGGCATTTCTCGCGTACTTGCAAGTTATGGCAGTCGTGCTTAATTTGCTCCCCGTGCCTCCGTTCGACGGGTTTGGCGTCATCGAACCCTTCTTGCCTTACGATCTTCGGATGAGGATCGCCCCGATCCGCGGCGCGTTCATTTGGATCGTGTTCCTCGTGTTATGGTTCGTGCCGTTTGCAGGACGAGCCTTGGGACTGTTGATCTTTATCTTCACGAGTCTGCTGGGCATCCCGCGTGAGTTGATCGGGATTGGGTACGAGCAGTTTACATTCTAGCAATTTATCGTCATTGCGAGCGAAGCGAAGGATGACGGGGATTGTGTCGCCACGGCGCCACGCGACGCTTCGTCGGGCAAAGCCCTCCTCGCAATGACGCGATAGGGGATACTTTACAAATCAGACCAATTTCAGTATAATATTAGTGAAAAATATCACAAGTAAGGAGAGTGAACATGAACGCCCAAAAACTCCCCCACGTGGTCATTCTCGGCGCAGGGTTCGGCGGGCTGACCGCCGCCAAGAAGTTGAAGAACGCACCGGTGCGGATCACCATGATCGACCGGAACAATTACCATTTGTTCCAACCTCTGCTCTATCAAGTGGCGATCGCCGCGCTCGTGCCTTCACAGGTCGCTTTCCCCGTGCGGACGATCTTCCGTAACCAGAAAAACATCACCTTCCAGATGGGCGATGTGAACGAGATTGATTTCGATGCGCGCTACGTCAAAATGGACGGCTCGGTCATCGCGTACGATTACCTCATCCTTGCCGCGGGCGGGCGGATGAATTTCTTCGGCGTCGAATCGGCGGAGAAGAACGCGTTCTACATCAAGGATATCAAAAGCGCGATTCGAACGCGTAATCATTTGCTTTCGATGTTCGAGCGCGCCAGCCACGAAGCGGATACCGACAGACGCCGCGCCATGCTCACGTTCGTCATCGTCGGCGGCGGTCCTACTGGCGTGGAGGTTGCAGGCGCCCTCGCGGAATTGATCTCGCACGTGATGCGGAAGGAATATCCCGAGCTCGATGTGCGCGAGGCGCGTGTGCTGTTGCTCGAAGCGGGCGACGCGTTGATCGCGAGTTACCCCGATGAGTTACGAAAGGCGACGCTTCGCTTGTTGCAAAAAAAGAATGTGGAAGTAACTTTCCATTCGCGGGTGACAAATTTCAATGGGCGAAAAATTTCACTTGGCGATGGAACGGAGATCGATACGAATACGCTGATCTGGACGGCGGGCGTGCAGGCGGCTGAAGTGGTCGAGTCGCTCGACGCCGCACGCGCAGGTTCAGGTCGGGTACGAACCGAGGCGACGTTGCAGTTGCCGAATCATCCCGAAGTGTACGTTATCGGCGACGCGGCGTATCTCGAAGACGAAAATCGTCAACCGCTGCCGATGCTTTCGACGGTGGCGATCCAACAAGGGAAGGTTGCGGCGGATAACATTCGGCACGCGATCAAAGGGCAGGCTCAACATCCGTTTCGTTACAAAGACCCGGGCTTGCTTGCCACCATCGGGCGGAACGCGGCGGTGGCGCGCATTTGGGGACTCTCGTTCAGCGGCTTCATCGCGTGGCTGATTTGGGTGGGCTTGCACATTTATCGCATCATCGGTTTTCGCAACCGGCTGGTGGTGCTCATCAACTGGGCGTGGGATTATTTCTTCTACGATAATCAGGTGAGGCTGATCATACGGGAATGATGCCGATACTCTCGTTGTTGCCGCAGTTCAACTGCGGCAACAACGATTCAACTGCCGCAACAACATTTTCAAACGGGTATGAATTCCTGATATTCGATGGCGGCGAGCAGGGCGCACATGGCAAATCCATTGTTTAAAAAATGCAGAATGATTCCGGGCCACACCGAGTTTGAACGGTGATAGATGTACCCCATCACTGCGCCCAGCAAAAAGGTCGGGATGAACGAGAAGGGGTCGAGGTGTGCGGCGGCAAAGATTCCCGAACTTAAAAGGAGTGCGGGGATCCAGCCGTAGCGTTGGCGAAACCCTTGAAAGAGGAAGCCCCTGAAAAATATCTCCTCAATGACCGGCGCAAGGATCACACTGACGATGAACAACCAAACAGGTGATTCGAGTTCGGACAGGATGCGCAATACGTTTTCTCCTTGTGTATCCACGCCCAGGTACACGAGCAGAAGGTTATGCACCACGATGATCGAGTAGGCGATTACGATCAAGCCGCACCCCAAACCCATCGTCAGTGAATCGAACCTGCCAAAGCCGAGATGCTGTATGCCGATACGCCTCCATGCAAAAATGAGGAGCACCGGCAGGAGATAGATCAGTTCGGCAAGGAGGATACCCGCGCCGCGCGCGAGTTGTTCAGCCTCTTCTTGAAAGAGAAAGACTGCGACCAGCAAACCCCCGTTGATGAATACCAGCACGATGACGCCCAGCCATGTATCGAGAATCGACCATGGAACTTCCCTCGCGTCTTCCTGGACCTGAACCTGATTCTCCTCCATCAGCCTTCTCCTCCCGCTTTACGCGGCGCTTTTCATCTCGCGATAAACAAACCACTGACCCTTGCGGTTGTCCACGTTCTTCATGGCGCGATCATAGTAAATATCGAAGATTTGAACCTTCTGTTCATCCAGCAGTTCAACTGCTGGATGATCGAGAGGAACTGCTGGATGGACGGTAACGCGCACGCGGAAGTAATACCTGCCCACGTTCAACGAACCTCGATTTGAAGCCGTGGCGGCGTGTTCCGGTTGCATGTTGCGCGCCATCCGTCCGCGGCGTTTGAAATCCGTCCACGCGGAAAGCATTTCGATCACGCGGTAGGTTTTGCCATCCCAGATAAATCCGTTCGGGGGCTCGGGCGCTTTTTCCAACGCGGGACGCGTATCGAAGATGGGTTCGATGGGCTGGTCGAGAAAATGGAGGGGAGTGAATTCCACCCTTCGATTATCGCACAAATCCAAAATTATCTGGTTCGCAGGATTCCTGAAACCGCCCTCCACACGGGGCACTGGTCGTAAAAACCGAGGAATGCGATCAAGCCGCCGAGTCCCACAGGCAACCAACTGTCGGTGAGGATCCCGACAGCGGCGAACAACAAGCCCGCGCCGAGTCGCAGCATTCGATCAAAACTCGAAATGCGGATTTCGACGCGTTCCCCGTTTGCCAACGCCTCGAACAGGGCGCGGTACTCGGATTCGTTCCGCGCGCCGGTGACGCGCGCGACCACATCCCCGTTGCGGAAGGTCATCACGGTGGGTATTCCGATCACGCGAAAATGTTCCAGCACCTCGCGCGATTCATCGGCATCGACCGGCAGGAACAGGACCGGGTCGCTGTATTGATGCGCCAGTTTTTCGAGGATCGGCTTGGTTACCCGGCACGGCACACACCACGCCGCCCAAAAATCGACCACAACGGGTTTGCCCGCGTTTGAAATCTTCTGATGAAATTCTGATAGGTTCATGGCGAAAAAGGCGGAGCGGATGATTAATCATCCGCTCCGTTCGTTGTGCAAAAGCATCAACTCTTGTAGGTGCTGAACTTGAACGGTGCGTACAGCGGGCAGAACGCCACCACCGCCGTCAGCGTGAACACGCCTGCCAGCACGAGCAGGGCGATGCCAACTCCGCCGGTGACGATGCCGCCGAAGTACAGGTAGGCGAACAAAGCGGCGACGATGATGCGGACGATGCGATCGGTATCGGACATATTGCGTTTCATGGTAAATCTCCTTTTTGTTTGTTGATGCCCGCATTGTAGGAGATTCGCCCCCGGTCGTCTGTGACAAAGTCACACAAGCGAACGAGATTCCAACCCTTCAAGATCCAGCACTTCGATGGCGCCCCGGCTTGCTTCGATGAGTTCATCCCTCGAAAAATCCTCGAGGATGCGGCTGATGACCTCGCGTGAACTGCCTAAGTCCGCGGCAATATCCTGATGGGTGACACGCATCGGGTTCTGGACTTTCGCCTGATTCACCAACCATCCAGCGACGCGGCGATCCATGCGTTTGAAGACCACCTCGTCCACCACCGCCATCACGGTGGAGAGCCGGTCGGAGAGGAGGTCAAAGACAAATTCACGCCAGAGACCGAAGCGGTTGACCCAATCGCGGAACACAGCGGCGGGAATCATCACCGCCTCGGCATCCTCTTCCACGGTAGCGATGGCCGGGAAAGACTTGTCACTCAGGATCGCATTCGCCGAGAGGATGCAACTTTCTCCCAACCCAAAGCGGTACAGCGTGATCTCGCGCCCCGTCTCGCCGATCTTGTACACGCGCACCACACCCGAAAGCAATAACGCGATCCCATCCACGCGGTCGCCGTCCACGAACACATCGTGCCCGGTGGGAATCTTCGTGAACGAGGCGTGCCGTTTCAACTCCTGTGTCAGCGCTTCATCGGCGCGTTGGAGGAAAGGCAATGCCGTTTTAAGACGATTGAATTGTGCTGAGTCAAGCATGGTTGTTCTGGAATTTCACACGTTCAAATGTGAATTACTTATCCTCTGCAAGATGGAAATGATGCAGGAAGCGATGGAAGATGGGCGTGATCAGAATCCCGACCGAAGCGAGCAAGATGATTCCCGAATACAGGGCATAGAACGATGCAAAGAGTTTGCCTGCCTCGGTCTTCAATTCGTTAACCGGTCCCATGCCGCCGAGGATCATCGAGGCATTGAGCAGGGAGTCGAGCCACGAAAGGTTTTCGAGAAAATGGTAACCCAACATTCCGATGATCAGCGAAATTGCAAGCAAAGCCAGCCCGATCAACCCGTTGAGCATGAGTCGGCGGGCGAAGGTCCGTTGGCTGGCAAGAGGTTGGTGGCGGCGCTCGTACATTCAGCCCTGATTATATTTCCAATCCCAAAACCAGAACGCGAGACCTTTGAACGCACCCCATTTTGCAAAGCGTTTCTCTACATGCTTCGCCGTGACCGGTTTGCCGCGATGC
This sequence comes from uncultured Anaerolinea sp., assembly GCA_964591425.1. Classification (GTDB taxonomy): domain Bacteria; phylum Chloroflexota; class Anaerolineae; order Anaerolineales; family Villigracilaceae; genus Defluviilinea. The sequence goes on along the minus strand of CAZQES010000039.1, from coordinate 9,564 downwards.
CACTCATGCGAGACCATCATCAACGCGTACGAGTCGATAGGGATGAAGTCGTGACGCCCGAGGATCATCAACAAGTTTGCCGCGGCGTAGGGACCGACGCCCTTGATGGTCATCAACTCTCTGCGGAGTTCGAGGGTGGGCAAGTCTGAATGTTTGAGCGTTTCGAGGTTGTATTTTCCACTCGCCACGCCGACGGCGAGGTCATGAATCGCAGGCGCGCGATAACCCACGCGAATCTTTTCTTTGATGAAATTCGGATTCGACGCGGCGATGGAGGCAGGAGTGGGGAAAGCGCGAGTATTGCGTACTTCGTACTGCGAATCCTGTTTCCTTGTGTACGTGTTTCCGTGTGTACCTGTTTTCCTTATCGGCGCACCGAACTCTTCCACAAGTTTCTTCGTCATGTTCCTCGTTGCCGCCCAAAGGGTGTTCGTTGTCAGTATTGTTTTGATCACATCCTCGAACAGCGTCGGTGAGCGGAGGACGCGGCCCAGCGCTTGTTTCTTGGCGCGCGCCAGTTTTGGTTCCGCGCGTGTGGCGGCGTAGAAGTCCGAAAATTCCATGTCGAGACTGAACATCCACGTGATCTTTTCAGTTGCTTCGTTTTGTTCGAGTTTGGTGAGTCTCTCGGTTTCGACGTGCAAGCCCTCGCGAGTCCCCGTTATTCGGTATTCGACAACTCGATCTGATTTGAGATGATCCACATAAAACAGCGTGGAGGTTGCATCGTCAAAGCGAAACGGCGCAAGTTGACGCCAGCCATGCGAGTTGACGACCGAGAGAAAGTTGAAAGGAGCTCGGGCAGGCAGCTTGAAGGTGGGCATGACTCGAGCGGCGTTATCCCGGCTTTGCCTGCTCTATCGTGGACGGCTCGCGTCCGAGCAACAACCGGTCTAGGTACCGGATCCGCAAGGCGATGAAAATGACGCTAAAGAACAGGAAGAGGGGAAGCCCGACTACCGCGATGACCTTTTCACTCCCAAGCAGGTTTCTCCCGGCAAACAGGAAGATCGCGCCTGCGGCCGTAAATTGTTCCGGGCGAATCGCGACCACCAGTGAATATATCAGGTCCTGTGCCGCCGCCATAAACGAGAGTGCCGCCAGAAAACCTGCGAGCGGTAAGGATGGGACAAACAATTTGGTGAAAAAAGCGCGCATCATTGGCGTGCCGTCGGCAAGAGCCTGCCGCCATGCCGGCGCGTGCCCCTTGAAGAACAGGGTGAGGATCACCAGCATGGGAACGCTGATCAAGAGAGGAGGAACGAAAGCGAAGAATGACTCACGTGCATCGGCGTTGCCTAAAGCGATTATTCGCTGCAGGGCAAAGGGCATGGAGGTTGCGAACAGCCACGGGGAGAAAAGCAGCAGCAGCACTTCACTCCACCTGCCGAACGGGCGAACCGCGGCGATCCCCAGGGCGCCGAGGTAGGCAACCGGCAGCTGGATGAATACAATAACCAATAGTGGGGGCAGTATGGTGTTGAGCCAAACCTGCGCCATGGAAACGGACCGCGTGGAATCTTCCCCTACCCACGAGGTCGCCCCCAGCAGGCTGATAAGATAGGGAACGAATAGGATGAAAATCACGCTTATGGCGCCGGGCAGGGTCATAAGCCAGCCGAGAATACCCAACACGATGTTGCCGGGCCGGTCGGGATCTTCGGCGGTGGGTACATGCTCCAGTTGCAGGCGGAAGAGGATCAGGGTCAATGTGGCGAGCACACCCAGCGCAGCTACTGGTAGGAACACGATCGCGGAGGCGGCGAATCCGAGGTGCAGGTTTAGGATCCGGGTGGTCTCAAATACAAATTGAGAGAAAGTAACGGAGCCTGATCGGAAGAAGAATCCAAGCGGCGAGAAGGTTTGCAGAGTGTATGCCAGCACGGCGAATTGACCGATTAGCCAGACGGCAATAAACGCGGGGAGTGTAGATACCCAGCCTTTTCCATCTTCCGCGCGCCGGCGGAGGATGGCGGAATAAACGAGCAAACCGGCGGCGCATGACACGATCAACGTTGTCAGGGCTTCGACCAGCAGGACTGTCGTTTCGGTGGATTCCCGGTTCCACATCCAGAGCATCTGCCGCGACGCAAATGCCACCAGAGCGGGCACAAATAGCGCCATTGGCAGGGTAAAGAGCAGGCGAATGGCAAGGCGAGTCCGCCTCGCCAGGTGATACACGCCGATGCTTAACAACAGGGGAATGACTGCGGCGACCAACAGGCGCACGAAAATCAACTTGCTCGTATATTCGACCGCCGCACCAAAGATGCGGTTATCAAGCAAGCGGTCGAAATTTTCCATCCCAACGAATTCCGATGTGTCGTCAGACAATGGGTTGGATTGAAAACTAGTCTGCAGGGTATTGACTGTCAGGCCAAGGGCGTTCACAGAACAGAACCCGCAGGCTGGCAGGAGCATGAGCAACCCCAATAACGCTCGAAGAAAAGGATTGATGGACGGTTTTTTTGGTTCGGGAGCGGAAATTTCAGTAGTCATCGTATTCTCCTCTGGCGGTGCGATGATTTTCCTAATCCCCGTAGTGTAGTCTAATTTGCCCAATGTCAGCAAGTCTTTAATCCTCTCTGGTTTTGCGAAGAGGACGGTCGAAAAACGAAGTGCGAAGCAATCCCTCATCACAGAGATTGCTTCGCTTCGCCTGCAGTGACATTATTTCATCGCCTGATCGAGCGCGGTGACGGCTTTGTGCTCAAGGTCATACACCTGCAAAATATGGTCGCGCAGGTTTTCTTTGAAACTGGTTTCCTTTTCGCCAATGAGAGGGAATTTCTTTTCCATCGAAATACGGATCTTCTCGAGCCGCGCGTGAATCTTCCTGATCTCGGCTGATGCGCCGGCTCCCTTTTCGAGGAACGCGTCGCGTTTCTGGATGAGCAACTGGCGCGCCTCCTTGAATGGAGCAATGGTATCCGGTAGAAGGGCGAGGCACAACGCCTCCCAGGCCGGAACGACCGCACGGAAGTTTTTCGAGGCGTCGCGCAGGGTGGGTCGATCCAGGATTACGCTGGCTTCATCCAAAAAGTCGGCGAACATGGGGCGGGATGCATATCCGCCGGTCCCGAAGAGTTCGATGCGTTCAAAAGCGGAAGTCAACCCCGCGAACATTTTCCTGCCCGCCGGGAAGATCTTGTTCCAACTTTGTTTATCCTTGTCGTTGAACAGCACATCTGCCCAGCGTTGATACGCGGCGAATCCGAAATTGGACGCGTAGCCTTTGACCGGCGAGGTGAAAAACGATTTGACGCTGGCGCGGATCGCCGCATCCACATTTTGGGCGAGTTTGTCGAATGCAGGGACAGTGATCGTCATCATGCGGAATTTTTCTTTTTTGACGCGCGCCCGTGCTTTGGTGAAATCTTTGATGGATACTTTCAACGACGTACGGGATTGGTCGGCGATGTGAACGTATCCTTTATCCACCCCATAAACCACGACGGGAATCATCTCGTACATATCAGGTCCGAGCGAGCCATCATAAGTGGAATACTTCATTTCCATGCGGTTCGCCCACACGAGCGCGGGCTGTCCGTTTTCCAGCGCGTCGAGGAGATTCTTTTCGGCTTTTGCCGAGTCAGTCGTCTGCTTGAGATTCTGAACCGCACCGAGTCGGTTGAGCATCGTTTCAAACGGGTTGAACGTGTTGCGTGTGAGAAGCGCCACGTGTGGATCAAAGCCTTTGTATGCGAAACTGAAATATCCGAACGTGATGCCGCCGCTCAAACCAAGTAATAATGCCTCACTCGGCGCGGATTTGGTGTGCGGCATCTTCATGCCCTGATACGCCAGCGCGTTGTGCACACTGCCGGTCTCGTAGTGGATACCGTCGAAATGTTTGTAGTTGGGTAAGGTTGTCATGGTCGGCTCCTTTTTGCAAGTAGCCGCATTTTATAGCCAAAGACCGGGCTGTCTGAAAAATAGAGATATAGTTTCTGGAATCTGTCTCTGGGATTTATTCTTCGATCTCCTCGTTCCGCCAGAAGGCTCGGATGAGGAAAAAATTGACAAGCAATGCCGCGAAGATCATCGCCGGAACGAGAATGACCGGCATCAGCCAGCGCTCGGTCCATTTGTTGATCTGCGCGGTGTTCGGGTCGGCGGGATCGTACAACACCGAAACTTCTTCGCCAACATCATACGCAGGCGGGTAGGAGGCGGTATCGCCTTCAAACGAATACGTTTGCCCATTCGCTTCAAACTCGATGACGGGTGAGTAAACGCAGCAACCACCATCGCCGTCACTGCTTTCTTCAAGGCTGGTCACGATGCCGGTCGTTGTTTCGCCGTTCTGGTCCAATTGCCAACTGACGTATCCCGCGTAGACCCCCCACAAACAAAACCCCGCAAAGAACAGGTTGGCGAAAACGATCCAACAACCGAGTTGCAGGCGATTGGCGACGCCACCGACTTTATCAACTGCGTTCAATGCCTTATCCACGTTCTTTTCGTAGTTGTCCACGTTGAGCCTCCGTGAGATTATGTTCGTCCCGCAGTTCAACTGCGGGACGAACGATGATGCGCAATTCTACAAGGGAAGTGGATTATCCGCGTAGGGCGATTGGTACCAGTTTCGGCTTGGCGATGCGGATGTAATCGCGGAGGTTCATGAAGATGGAACGATCCAGCCGACCGGCGTTGAACACCACTTCGACATTTTCCTGAACCAGCGGGTCAACCAGCAAGTGGAGTTGGTCGCTGAACGTGAACGGGGGAATCGCCCCGATGACGCACCCGGTCAAAGCTTCGGCTTTTTCGCGCGACGCAATGCCCACACCTTTCGCATCGAAATGACGTTTGATCCCCTCCAGATCCACGCGGCAATCGCCGGGCACGTTGGCAAGGCAGTAGAGATTTTCCTTCTTGCTCACCCGCACCTGCACCACAATGGATTTGATGGATTGTTCGATGCGGTTGCCGCGAATCTTCGCGATGAACTCCGTGCGCCCTTCGGGTTCGTGTTCGATGACGCGGTAGACTGCGCCTTCTTTATCGAGCAAGGCGCGGAGTTGTTCGTGGACGTCGGTCATGAGAACACCGGTTATTTCACTCACATTCAAAAGGGCAGGATATCATCCCGCCCCACTTTGATCATTTCATCGCATACACCGCATACCCGCGCGGCGGAGCGTAGAACTGGGCGCGGCCGTCGCGGTCGGTGGATTGGTTGATGGGGCGCGCCATGTCGCTTTTGGACCACCAAGCCACCGGTGCGAATGAAGCGTTCGTCCAATGGGTGGTGACGAGGCGTCCGTTCCAGTTGTCGCCGCGGTTGTTGAGCACGTAGACCAGTCCGCGTTTATCTTCATAGCCCGTGCGTTGCATGATGTAGAGGGTGTCGTCCACGTACAGCACATCTGTGCCGCCGCCTGCATATTTTTCGTGCGCGCTGACGAGCGCGGCGATGCCGTTCGGCGAATCGCTGAGCGCGAGATTCAAATTGAAGTAATCGTGCCAGAACACGCACGGATAGCCCTCGTGCGTGAGGATGTAACTGTACGCCAGCAGTTTATCGTTGACGATGGGCCGCCCCTCATCGCGCAGGTCGTGATTTTCCACGAACGTGACCGCGCTTTGTTGTTGCCGTTTCAACACGGTATCCCACGTGGTGAGATTTTTCAAACTAAAACCGTATTGGTCGCACAGCGCTTTGAGCAGTTCGCGCTGAGGGAAATCGAACGCGTCGACGGGGTTCGAGTTGGAGAAGTTCGCCGAGTTGATCCAGTTGATGGTGTTGGTGGTCGAATCCCAATATTCCGCCACACCGTACGGCGCGAAATAATTTCCATCACGCATGTAGCGATATTCCTGCATCGCCTGGATCGTGGCGGCGTTGAAACCTTTCACGAAATCGTAGCGAAATCCGTCGAACCGAATCTCTTCGATGAGCCAGCGCGCGAGGTTGATGAGCTCGTTGAATACATATGGATTGCGATGCGAGAGGTCGGGCATGTCGCCGAAGGTCATCTCGTCCCATGATTCATATTTGCTCGGGTGGAAACATTCCCAGTTGCGCGCGAATTTTCCGCTTTTCGGGTTGAACAGCGTCCAGCGCATCTGGTTGAGGATGGGATTCAACTCCTGCGCGTCTGCCCCGGAGTTGTGGTTGAAGACCATATCCGCGATCACGCTCAACTTGTGGCTGTGCGCGGCTTGGATGAGGGATTCCAACTCGGCGCGGGTGCCGAACCACGTTCGTATGCCTCCCTTTTGGTCGAACTCGCCGAGATCGTAATAATCGTACGGGTCGTAGCCCATAGACGGACCCGCGAGGTTCGCGGCTTTGTGCGCGGGCGGAAGCCACAGCGACGTGAACCCAACTTTCGCCAGCGCAGGGACTTGCTCGCGAATAGTGTTCCACCACTGGAATTCCTTCCCGTCCACGCGCGGACAGTCCCAGAAAAAAGTTTGCATCATGACGCCCATAGCTAGTTGCTCCTGAAATAAGTTGAAAGTATTTTACCCCGAGAAAAGAAAATATATTCATGTATTACGCGCGTCCCAGAGCGCATCCTCAGCATGGAAATTCTACTCCACATGGGATACACTATAACCGCAATCGCTGACCAGCACGCTCCCAGCGCGGACGATAAAAACGTCGCCAAAGCGGATATTTATGCCACTCGTCCGCTAAGCGATGGACGCGAGTTCACCATCGTGAAGGCGTTTTACGATCTCGCAGATTTGGAAAAGAAATTGGAAGGTTTGGGCTTTGAAGTGAGAGTAGATAAATTTACAGATACATTCTTTTTTCTTACAGGAAGGCGGAAACGGTAATCCACTGCCCGACTGAAGGGAAGACAAGCCTGCCCAAAATGAGGGAAAACCTAGACAAAGTCTTGGTTCTTAGGTTCGCACTAATTGATTCCACCTTAGTTAAATTTGATGATTTTGTTTTTGCGGTTTGGGACTATAATTCATAGGTCGTTGAGTATATCAGGGGAATATTCCTTCGCAATGTATACGGAGGCCAAAATGAGCGGAAAATTTGACATTGGAGATGATTTCAATGTATTCGATGAGTGGGGAAATAATGTTGGCAAGTTTACGCCAACAGGAGTGGGTCTTGAAAACGGATGTTTGATGATTGTGACCCTAATAATTGCTTGGACATTAGGGTTTTTTATTTATGCTTTGTTTAGATTGATAGGAAAAGGATTCCAAGAAGTAGGTAGAGGTGATTGGGGGAAAGCTATGATGTATTGGGCAGTCCCAGGTCTGTTAGCTGGAGGAGTGTGTTTTTCAATCTTTAGCGTTATGGTGGCTTCTGCTGCTCAACAATATCAGCATCAATTAATACAACAGCAAGCGCAACGAGACGTCCAGGAATTAGCAAATAATCCACCAATTGATTTGAAAGCTTGGAAGGGCAAATGTACATCTGACCATAATGACTGTCCTTGGGGAGATGAACCGACCTATTTATTTATCGAAATAAAAAATCGGTATGATAAGCCAATTAAAGTTAGGCTATTAGACTACTTCTGTAACAAATTTGTCATGGATACTATTGCACCTGGCGAAACTGGAAGTTTCGCATGTGTGGGCAAGAAAAAGAGTCAAATTGATCAGATGGATGAATTCTGCACAGAAATAAGTTATCAGCTAAGTAATCAAGACCCCATGTATTACCTCTATCCTAAATCAAGATTATGTTCTGAATTAAGATAACTTTAGATCATAAGCTCAAAGTATTCTCTACCCGAGGGAGACTCATCTAAGATATTAGTGAAACAAATGCGCTACAATAAACATTGTTGGGTTTTAACGCTGCTTTTAGTAGTGCGAGATGAGTTTACAGTAAAAAAGTCCCCTCCAACACCCTCGCCTCCCTCTTCACCCACGAAAACCGTTCCACGTCTTTCCTCGCCTGCGCGATCCATCGGCTAGCAACGACTCAAGCCTTTACAATTTCCTCTAACAAAGCAGGAATTCTCTTCTCCATCTTTTTTGCGCGCTCGCGATAGAAGGCAATCCGCTCTGCGTGGGATTTATTTTTCAACTGCTTCGCATTCTTTTCGCGAATTTTTCGGATCATTTCGATTGTGTTGATTTTTTTAGCGTCCATAGGTGGTCACCTCTCGGGGACTAAAAATCTCCAATGACTTATATCCAAACTCAAGATTCACTGCATTGAACAAACGAATTTTATCAAACCTGACGATATGTTTGAAATTCCAACTCACCAACAAATCGGCTTCGGCAATGGTGGCAAGCGCGATATGCAAGCCATCGTCGTAAAAATTTGGGGTTAAGATCTTCCGTACCTGATATGCATCAGCCAATTCCAATGCGTCATCTTCAATCGCTAAAATCTCTGAATTCAGCGACACCAATTCAACATAAATCAATTGCACGTTTTCAGGCGCTTGTTCGATTTCAGCGGCAATGACCTCAGAGAGCAGGGGCTGGAACGTGCCATTCCGAAAATCCTGTAACAAGCCATTCGACCATTCAGCAAACTCGAGGTCAAAACAACCCCCGATTACCGAAGTGTCAATGTATATTCGCTGTATCTTCATTGCTCATATTATACAACTATTCCCTCCAACACCTTCGCCTCCCTCTTCACCCACGAAAACATTTCAACAGTGGTGGTTTCGATACGCCCCTCGGCTTTCACTCGGGGCTACTCAACCACCGATCCCCTCCAACACCCTCGCCTCCCTCTTCACCCACGAAAACTGCTCCACGTCTTTCCTCGCCTGCGCGCCCAACGCGAGCCTGCGCGATTCATCGGCGAGAAACGACTCGATCGCCAGTCTCCAGTCGCCAGTCTCCCCCGCTTTACAAAACACCGCATTCTTCTCATTCAATATTTCTCTGATCACAGAAATATCCGCACAAACGATCGCTCGCCCGGCTGCCATGTATTCGAACATCTTCATCGGGTTGATCACTTCGGCGATTTCCTGCCCGCTCGATGCTGAAATGGAACGCGAATACGGCATCAGCAAAACATCCGACGCGGCTTGATACAGCGGGATGCGGCTGTGTTCCACGAAGCCGGTCATCGTTACATTTGCGACGCGTTCCTCCGCCAGTTTCGATTTCCAAAACGCCACGAGTTCGGGGGTGCCTCCGACCCACAGGAAATTCACGTGAGACATTTGTTTTGCCAACTCGAACATCAAGTCTGCGCCGCGCCCCGCGTAAATGTGACCCGTGAACCCAACGGTGAGTCCCTCGGGCAGATTCAATTGACGCCGCGCCTCGGCTGGACTCGGCAGATCTTCGTATCGCTCCAACTCGACTCCGTTCGGAGCGACGACCACCGCTTCATCTTCAAAGGGGATGCCTGCGGACCGCTCCAACGCTTTTCCCAACGCCCGGTTGGTGACCGTCATCCGCTTGCGACCGGGGGCGCGCCAAAACCGACGAAGCCACCACCCGAATAGTTGCCCAACAACATCCCCGTGCATTTCGAGCACCACTGGATACTTCATCCACAACCCCAAGGCGGCGGATTGCGGAAGCCACGTGTAAATTAATTCTGCACCGAACTTTCGCGCGGCGCGCTGGGCATGGATGACGAAGTCGAGGCGTTTG
>CAZQES010000038.1:7268-27651 GCA_964591425.1 uncultured Anaerolinea sp. | reverse complement strand
AAATAAGAGAATATTTTTCATAAAATGTTTTGTAGGGGCGAACGGCCGTTCGCCCCTACATGTTTGAAAATTTTTACGGCGTCGACCCAACGAAATCCAACGCGTACAACGCATCTTGATAATTCGGATTGACAGATAACGCCTTGCGCCACGATTTTATCGCTTCATTCAAATCGCCAGCGCGATACAGCGCCCAGCCGCGCCATAGCCACGTCTCTTCGGACATTTCGGTGCGTTGCAGCGCGTAGTCAGTGAGAGCAAGCAGGTCGTCATTGCGATTCGCGTGGAAGTTCGCAAGGAACGGACCAAACTGATAGCGGAACATCCTCTGCGGCAGACCTAGTTCACGCGCCTTGTCATACGCGGCGTTGGCTTCATCGTACCGCTCGAAGTAGACGAGGTTGCTTCCCACGTTGAACCACGCGAACGCGTCGCTCGGATCGACGACCGTCGCGGCTTGGGCGAACTCAAGCGCACGCTGGCGATTCAGGTCGGCGTCCCAGTTTGAAGCGAGGATCGTCTTGATCTCTTCTTCCTGTTCTGGAAGATAAAGAACCATGTACAAATAATTGAACGGCTTCCATTCCGATTCGAGTTGGTCGTAGGGAATCTTTTTGTCGGGTCCGCGGTAGGTATCCTGTGCGGTGAAGGTCTGCGTTGAATCATCGTAGCCGGTGAGCAAAAGATAATGGGCCGCCCACAGATCGTCGTCGGGCCAGCCGGTGTCTTCAGGATTCAACGACGTGGTTGATTCAACGATCACAGGATACGCCGCGGCGAGGAGACGTTTAAGCGTTTCAAGGTCGCCGCCCACGCGATATTCGATGCGAAGCCAGCCCGCGTAGTTGCGCACCCAGAATGCCATCTCTTCGGGGTTGACATTGCGATCGCCGTTGACCGGCTTGATGACATCCGAAATATCTTTTTGCGAGCCGCTCCAACCGAACATGCGCAACATCATCGAAAGCGCGGCAGGACCGCAATTGTTGGCAGTTTGTTTTTCGTAGAGGGGCGAATTGAGGAATGCCTGCGCGGGAGGCGGAGCCAGTGTTGGTGTCGGTGGAACTATCGTTGTAACGACCTCAGCCGTCGATGTTGATTGAATTGTGATCGTTGGCGTGACGAGTTTCGTCGGTTGCGGAATCGCCGTTGGCACATCGCCGACCGGGTTGAGGACATTTTTCACGTAGGTCCGCGCGACTTCAAACCGCCACGATAAGCGGCTGTTGATCGCGGGGATTTGATAGAGCAGGGTTGCAAGCAAAATTAACCCCGCGATACTGATTGCGATATTTCTTTTCTTCATGCAGAAAAGTGTACCAGAGGAGGATGAGACTAATTTAATCCGACCCCCACCCAGCCTCCCCCAAAATCCGACGAACTTCAGTCGGATTTTGGGGGAGGTGCCCGAAGGGCGGAGGGGGCGGTATAATCAGCGGCAATACCTGATCGAGCCAGTCCAAATTCCTTGCGGAGGATGCGACCGTGACCAAACTGTTTTTTGCGACAGACATTCATGGTTCGGATATTTGCTGGAGCAAGTTCTTAAACGCGGGGAAATTTTACGAAGCCGATGTGTTGATCCTCGGCGGCGATATGACGGGTAAGGCGGTTGTGCCGTTCGTCCATCAAGGCGGGAAGAATTACAAGGTCACATTGCTTGAGCAGGATTTTGACATTACTACCGATGATGAACTTGCTGACATGCAAAAGAAAGTACGGAGCCGGGGTTATTATCCGTATCTGACCAACCCCGATGAAATTACCGAGCTCGATAAAAACCCCGATCTTGTCAATAAAATATTCTTGCAGGAAGTGCTCAAAGTCGTCCAGCAGTGGATGGACCTTGCCGATAAAAAACTGGAAGGCACCGATATGAAGGTGTATTGCTGTCCGGGCAATGACGATACGGACGAAGTGGACGAGATCATTCTCGCGTCGAGGCGGGTTGTTCTTGCCGAGGGGAAGGTCACTTCGCTGGATGGAGTGCACGAGATGATCGCCTCCGGGTGGAGCAACCGGACTCCATGGAATACTCACCGCGAAGAAGATGAGGACCAACTCCAACTCCGGTACGAGGCGATGATCGCCAATGTTAACGACCCGAAGAACGCGATCTACAACATCCACGTGCCACCGTATCGGACCGGTTTGGACGATGCCGCGGAATTGGACAAAGACCTGCGCCCGGTCTTGGCGGGACAATCCATTATCCCGGTCGGTTCAACCGCACTTCGGGCTGTGATCGAGCAATACCAGCCGCTTCTCAGCCTCCACGGGCATATCCACGAGGGTCGCGGCACAACCCGAATCGGCAAAACGTTGTGCATTAACCCGGGTTCGATGTATGAGCAGGGAACGCTTCTGGGTGCACTGGTAGTGCTTGGGAACGGACAAATCGAAAATTTCGTGCTGACTTCAGGATAACTCTCTCGGCGTTTTCGGGTTGTTAATCATGGATAATGATTTGCAACCCGATATTTTTTCAATAGAGGAGAAGAAGTTATGAGCAACCTGTTCGTCCGTAAAGCGACCGGCATGGTACGTTCGTGGTCGGTCTTCGACGCGTTCATCTACGCGTTCTTTTCGATTAATCTGGTGACGCTGGGGTTTTATTCCTTCAGCCAGATGTATTACTTCGGCGGAGGGATGATTCCCGCCTTGCTCATCAGCGCGGCGTTCATCATCTTTGAAGTGGTGGTGTACGCCTCGCTGATCGCCGTGATGCCGCGTTCTGGTGGAGATTACGTCTGGCAGACGCGTATCTTTGGCGGCGGCATCGGTTTCATCCTTGCCATCACCGGCTGGTGGTTCACGCTCTGGCTGTGGACGCCGATCTATGGCGATATGCTCCGCCAGATCGTCATCACGCCTCTGCTCGGCGCGTTTGGAATGCAGGAACTGGCAGTCTGGTTTGCAGGGCAAGGGAACGCGCTTTTCGTTTGTTCCCTGCTGACGCTTGGTTTTGTGGCGTTAGTCATCTTTCTAGGCATGAAGTCCTACGCCCGAATCCAGAAGTATTCCTTCTATGCTGGAATGCTCGGTTTGTTGATCGTGATTATTTTGCTTTTCACTGGCTCGCCAGAGGCATTCCAGGCGGGTCTTGATGCCAACTCTTCCGCGTACTTTGGAACGCAACAGCTCCGTATCTATGACGCGACTGTCGTCGAAGGTATCGCTGCCTTTGCCTCCACTCCGTTGATGGGCGGCTCGTTTGCGCTGATCATGGTGACGCTCCCGTACCTGGTCTTCTTCAATCTGTGGCCCAACTGGGGTGCAACGCTGTATGGGGAGGTGCGCGGCGCAACAGATTACAAGCGCAATTTCTCCGGTATGGCTTGGGCGCTTGGCGTTACAACCCTGCTGGCCATCTTGTTCTTCCTTGGTGTGAGCAGGACCATCGGCTGGGATTTCTACGTTCAAGCCAATGCGGCGTGGTGGAATTATGCTTGGGGATACGTCACTGAAGCGCCACCACTGCCTGTGTGGCCCAACCCAGCCATGCTGGCGGTCTTCCTAACGGATAATCGACTTGTTCAAATCGTTGTGCTATTGCTCATGAGCACCTGGTGGTTTGGCTGGGCTGGCACATTGTTCCTCTCTTCAACCCGCGTAATCTTCGCCGCCGCGTTCGACCGCCTGCTGCCAGAAAAAGCCGCGGAATTGAACAAGAACGGCACGCCGGTCAATGCCATGTTATACATGGTGATACCTGCAGTGCTTGTTTCCGCCTTGTATGCCTACAACATTGCGGGCTTCAGGTCTATCACCCTCGCCGCGACGCAAGGCATTGCCATTATGTACTTTGGCACAGCCATTGCCGCGATCGTTCTTCCTTATAAGAAGAAAGAGTTATATGCGGCATCACCCATTGCCCAAATGAAAGTTTTGGGCTTCCCGCTCATCTCTGTTGCCGGTGTGATATTTGGTGGATTCCTCCTGTTCCTGCTTGTCGAATGGTTCTTTGACCCGTGGTTGAACACCGGCGGTGTACCTCCCGGTTTATATGGTATTAGTATTGCCAATACCAACTCGATAATTTTCCTCGGGTCTTGCTATGCCATTGCGGCGGCGATCTACTATGGATTCAAATCCCGCCGTAAGAAGGAAGGCATTGACCTCGATAAGGTTCAAGCCGAAATTCCGGTTGAGTAATAAAAATAAAAGTGACGGTCACCTTAAAGGTGACCGTCACTTTTTAACTCTGCCAGATCGAACCGGGTTTTGCCATCTCTGCAACGATGTCAAAGGAGGAAATTACCCCGAGCGGGAAACTATCCGGATCATGGTTGTCGATTACGATGACGCGATGCTTGTGTTCGCGAATCATCATATCGGCGGCTTGTTGCAGGCTGGCGTTCATGTCAATCGTGACGAGATTGCGATTCATCACGTCACTGACGGTGAGGCTTTCATCCACTAATTTTCCTGCGAAGCGAATGAGATCATTCCCTGTGACCACGCCAAGCGGTTTGCCTTTCGAATCAACGACAACAACCGAGCGCCAGCCAGCTTGTGTCATCGTGCGCGCGGCAGAAAGGGCGGTGGTCTTATCGCGGCAAACTAAAAAAGTATCCGACATCACATCCCCGACGGTTTTACGATTGGCTTTTTCCTGTGCGGCAATATCTTTGACGAAATCAGAGATTGAAATCACTCCCACTGGTTCGCCATTTTCGATCACTAACATCCGGTGGATTTGCCTTTCAAGAAATCTGATCACTGCGATCTCCACAGAGGAATCGGCCTCGATGGATTCTATCGGAGAAGTCATCAGGTCTCTTGCAGTCATTTTCCTCATCGCCTCCAGGCTTTCGTTATCCACGGACAACCATTCACCGGCGAGCAGGTCGAAATCAGAAATGATTCCGAGCGGCTTTCCCGCTTTTTCTGCGACGATCAGAGCATGGACGTGATGTTGGGTGAGGAGGACAGCAACCTGTCCGAGGGACGCGCCGGGCGGGCAGGATATCAGACCTCGATGCATTAGATCTTTAACCAGTTTTGTCATTAGAAAATGCCTCCCGTGCCAAACGGGTTTGGGGTTAAAATCAGGCGGTTCTCATGTCCATTGTACCTGATATCCAAAACGAGATGAATCGCCTGGTTTCCGCGGCGAATGAAAGATCCATTCTGATGCGAGTGCTCGGAGGGGTGGCGGTGAAAGTGCATCATACGGCGGATCTCCCGGCATTTCGGCGTGAGTTCGGTGACCTGGATTTTGTCATAGCAGGCAGGCAGCGCCGTGAATTTGAATCCTTCATGGTTACTGTCGGATATTCTCCCCATAAACAGTTCAACTTGCTGAATGGTAAGGATCGACAAATCTATTACCACAACGAGACCGAAATGAAGTTGGATATCTTCGTGGATACCTTTTCGATGTGCCACAAGATTCCACTCGAAGGTAGATTGCACCTGCACCCGGTAACGGTTCCGCCGGCGGAGTTATTGTTGACCAAGGCGCAGATCGCCGAACTGAACCGCAAGGACGCGCTGGATATTGCCTCGCTTCTTCTCTTCGTGGAGACCGGCTCTGACGATAACGAGAAGATCAATTTGAATCGGATCGCCCAACTTTGCGGCACAGACTGGGGTTTGTACAAGACCACCTCCATCAATCTGAAGCGGGTGGAAGAAGCCGTGAGTGAGGAAACGCTTCCGCTGGCTGAAACAGAACGAAGTTTGATCAAGAAGCGTATTGACGAAATCCTGAAAACGTTCGAGACCATGACCAAATCCCTCGCCTGGCAGATGCGCGATAAAGTTGGTACACGAGTCCGCTGGTATGAGGAAGTGGAAGAAGTCGCTCGTTAAATTGGTCTTTACAAATGGTTAACCGTGTTTGACTTGTTCAGTATATAATCGAAAACGATGGAGAGCATGTGGCTCTCCACAAGTCAATTAATCCAAAGGAGAGAAGAGAATGAAGACCCGAAAGAATATGTTCAACCTGTTCTCGCTGTTGCTTCTCGTGAGCATGGTGCTCGCGGCTTGTGCGCCCGCCGCAACCGAAGCGCCGCCTGCAGCGACGGACGCCCCTGCCTCTGACCCGATGGCGGACCTGGTAGCCGCCGCGCAAGCCGAAGGCATGTTGACCACGATCGCGCTCCCGCACGACTGGTGCAACTACGGTGAAGTGATCGAAACCTTCAAGGCGAAATATGGACTTGAGGTCAACGAGTTGAACCCGGATGCCGGCTCGGCGGATGAGATCGAAGCGATCAAAGCCAACAAAGACAACACGGGTCCCCAAGCCCCCGATGTCATTGACGTTGGTTTCGCGTTCGGCGAATCCTCGAAGGCTGAAGGATTGATCCAGCCGTACAAAGTTTCCACCTGGGATAGCATACCCGCCGACGCCAAGGATCCCGATGGTTATTGGTATGGCGATTACTACGGTGTGTTGTCATTCCTGGTGAACACGGATGTTCAGCCGGATGTCCCGCAAGATTGGGCTGACCTGCTCGACCCGAAATACAAGGGACAGGTCGCGCTCTCTGGTGATCCTCGCACCTCGAACCAGGCGATTCAATCCGTCTATGCGGCTGCGCTCGCCAATGGCGGCTCGCTCGACAACGCCCAACCCGGTTTGGATTATTTTGCCGACTTGAATGCGGCTGGAAATCTGATTCCCTTGATCGCCAACAATGGTTTGGTCGCCACGGGTGAAATCCCGGTCCGTATCACATGGGACTACAACGCCCTTGCCGCGATCGATACCTTCGAAGGCAACCCGAACGCCACGGTCGTGGTGCCTGCCACTGGTCGTTTCGCTGGCGTGTACGTTCAAGCGATCAGCGCGTATGCCCCGCACCCCAATGCCGCCAAATTGTGGATGGAATTCCTGTATTCCGATGAGGGTCAGACCCTCTGGATGAAGGGCTACTGCCACCCGATTCGTGAAGCGGATATGCGCGCGCGTGGTGTCATTCCGCAAGAGTTGTTGGATAAACTGCCCGATGTTTCCGGCGCGGTCTTCCCCACGCTTGCCCAACTCGATGCCGCCAAAGTGTTGATCACCGAGAATTGGGATTCCGCGGTCGGCGCTGACGTGCAAGCCGCTCCATAACAACCGATTTGATGTAAGTTTGGCGAGACCCTGCCTGTATGGCAGGGTCTCGCTCTAGCACGGCTGATTCCGAGGAGATGTAGCATGGCGCAGACCGCTGTTCAACTTAAGAGCAGTAGCACAGCAACTACCAATTGGAGGGTGTGGCTCGGTGTTGCCCCGTTTCTCCTTTTTGCGGTTCTTTTTCTTTTTCTTCCCTCACTGCGCCTGTTCACGGCGAGTTTTACAGATGTAGACGGCAATTTCACTCTCAACAATATCATCCAGTTATTTTCCGAGCCTTTTATTGTCAATGCCTATAAATTGAGCATCCAGATCAGCGCGGTGACCGCGTTGGGCGGCGGGATTCTGGGATTCTTGATGGCATATTCAGTCACCGTCGGGGGGTTGCCCCAATCGCTTCGTTCGGTTCTCATCACCTTTTCTGGCGTTGCGTCCAATTTTGCTGGTGTTCCGCTCGCATTTGCCTTCGTTGCAACACTGGGGCGGCAGGGGTTTATTACCCACATTCTCAGGGATTATCTCGGCGTCAACGTTTACGATGCCGGTTTTAATTTATATAGTTTTGCGGGATTAAGTCTCGTGTACATGTATTTCCAATTCCCGCTCATGGTTTTGATCATGGCGCCTGCGCTGGATGGACTCAAGCGTGAATGGCGCGAAGCCGCAGAAAATCTTGGCGCCTCCACCACGCAATATTGGTTGAGGGTTGCCATGCCTGTTTTACTGCCGTCCATTCTTGGAGCCATGATCCTTTTATTTGGGAATGCGTTCGGCGCTTATGCCACCGCCTACGCGTTAACGGGTGGAAGGATCGGCATTGTCACCATCCAGATCGGGGCGCAGATTCGCGGCGATGTTTTGTATAACCCCGGTCTAGGGTACGCCATGGCGATCGGCATGGTGGTGATCATGGCGATCTCACTCGCGGGGTATTCGTGGCTTCAAGCAAAGACCGAAAGGTGGTTGCGATGAACTTCTGGTCGCGTCTTCGTAAATTTCCGTTCTGGAGCTGGTTTTGGTTCATCATCGGCGGTTTATATTTTGTTTTACCATTGCTCGCCACATTTGAATTTTCGCTCAGTTGGGATCCTGAAATTCCGTTCAAGGCATATCAGCGCGCCTTTGAAGATAATGATTTTTGGGAAACGTTCATCTATTCGAATGTACTTGCCCTCGCGACCATTGTCGTCAGCGTTATCTTGATCGTTCCCACTGCCTATTGGATTCGACTTCGCCTGCCTCAAGCACGCCGCCTCGTGGAATTCATCACGTTGATGCCGTTCGTCGTCCCGGCGATCATTTTGGTCTTTGGTTTGATACGCATCTATAGTTCGCCGATCACCCTGCCCTTGACAGATATCCGTTTAATGCAACCGCTGACCAATTTCAAAGCGGGCACCAACATTTTGATCGTGGCAGGCTACATGGTGCTTGCCATGCCATACATGTATCGCTCTGTGGATACCGGCATGCGCACCGTGGACATTCGTACCCTGACGGAGGCGGCTCAAAGCCTCGGGGCGAACTGGTTCACCATCATCACCCGCGTCATCCTCCCGAACATCCGCTCCGCCTTGTTGAGCGGCGCGTTGCTCACGTTTGCTATCGTGGTCGGCGAAGTGACCCTCGCTTCATTTCTTGGGGTGGACGCGTTCGGTCCCTACTTATTCTTGCTGGGACAGCACCGCGCGTATGAACCAGCCGCGCTGTCCTTCGTCAGTTTTCTGCTCACGTGGCTGGCAATGGGATTGATCCAATTATTCACCGGCGGACAAGGTCAAGCCGCGGGTGCGCACTAACAAATCGGGAATCGGAGAACTCGCATGGCGTATCTATCCCTGAACAATGTAACGAAACAATTCGGCGACGTTGTGGTGGTTGACAATTTCAACCTCGAAATGGAAAAGGGCGAGTTTGTTTCCTTCCTCGGTCCTTCCGGTTGCGGAAAAACAACCACCCTGCGCATGGTGGCTGGATTCGAAATTCCTACCTCAGGCACGATCACGCTGGACGGCAACGACATAACGAACAAAGCCCCCAACCAGCGCAATGTGGGCATGATCTTTCAGGCGTATGCGCTCTTCCCCAACATGACCGTCGCACAGAACATCGGCTTCGGGTTGCGGATTCGCAAACAGGATGAGCGCGAAGTAACCGCCCGCGTGAACGAAATGCTCGGTCTCGTCAATCTCGAAAAACATGCGGATAAATACCCGTATCAACTCTCAGGCGGACAACAACAACGCGTATCGCTGGCGCGCGCGCTTGCCATCCGCCCGGATGTGTTGTTGCTCGATGAGCCGCTCTCCGCGTTGGACGCGAAGATCCGCGTTTCCCTGCGGGCAGAGATCCGCGCGATTCAAAAACGCCTGGGCATCACTGCCATCTTCGTGACGCACGATCAGGAGGAAGCGTTATCTATCTCCGATCGCATCGTCGTGATGAATGTTGGCGAGATGGAGCAGGTTGGCTCGCCGTTCGAGATCTATAACTTCCCCAAAACGCAGTTTGTGGCGAACTTCGTCGGCTCGCTCAACAACGCGGATGCCGAGGTGATCGACCCGGCGAACGGCATCCTCGCCATGGATGGCGTCCACTTTAAAACCGCAGAAGAGGATTTTTCGAATCGCAGGAAGGGCGACAAGGTGAAGATTTCCATCCGCCCCGAGCGTTTCAGTTTCGCGGCGGAACCGATGAAAGACAATGTGGTGGATTGCACTGTCGAAAGTATTACTTTCCTCGGTGCCGTCGTGCGCATCCAAATCAAGATCGGGAACACCAACTTCAACATGGACACGTTCAACAATCCATTTCTTGAATTACCCGCCCTGGGCGCAAAGGAAAAAGTAATGTGCTCAAAGGAAGCGGTGCTCGTTCTCTGAAAAGATAGAAACACGGAAACAAGTAAACAGGTAAACAAGTAGACACGTGTGTACGTGTTTTATTGTTTACCTGTCTACCTTAACTGAGGCGACCATGGCTGTCATTGATGAAGTCGTAACGAAGATACCCGATTGGAATGGAAGGCATGTAACCATCACTCCGCTTTCAGGCGGACTGACCAATTCCAATTTCAAAGTCGAAGTGGACGGTGTACCATATTTCGTCCGCGTGCCGGGCGCTGGTACCGACCTGCTTGCGATTGACCGCAACAATGAGTATCACAACACCAAAGCGGCTTCCGAGGCGGGCGTTGCGCCGAAGATTTTTTATCACTTGCCTGAATACAATGTGATGGTGATCGAATTTCTCCACGGCAAGACCATGTCGAAGGATACGCTGAACGAGCCGGGGATGCCGACACGCATGACACAAGCCATCCAGCGACTCCACGCCGGTCCACGCTTCTTGGTGGACTTCAACATGTTCCGCCTCACGGAATATTATCTCAGCCTGTGCAAGGACCGAGATATCAAGATTCCCGAAGGTTACCTTGATCGAATTCCGACGGTTCAACGAATCGAGCAGGCGATGAACGTCACACCGCTTGCGACCGTCCCTTGTAACAATGACCTGCTCGCCGAAAATTACATTGATGATGGCACACAACTTTGGCTCATCGACTACGAATACAGCGGCAATAACGACCCGACATTCGAGTTGGGCAACACCTGCCAGGAAATGCAATTCTCTAATTCTCAAATTGAGGAAGTCTGCGCCGCCTACTTTGGCGATGCAATTCACGCAATGATCGCGCGCATGAAGCTGAACATGATCATGTCTGATGTGGGCTGGGGGCTTTGGGCGGCGATTCAGGCAAAGATCTCCACGATTGACTTCGACTTCTGGGGCTGGGCAATCGACCGCTGGGGACGCGCGGTAGAGAAGATGGATTCGGGAGAGTTTGAGGGGTGGTTGAAGGACGTGCAAAATTAAACTGCCAATCCCAAAGGGATGGCATAATTATAGAAATTGGCGATAATGTTACAAATCCCGAAGGGATGAAATAATTTTCTATCTCTAACACCCCTTCGGGGTTTGAATTCAATCGTGGCATAATCTAGAATCATTTGACCCCTTCGGGGTCGTTTATTTCAAAAGGTGAAAATGAAAAATCAAGCAGAGATCGTTGTCATCGGCGGGGGGATCTATGGAACGAGCGTTGCATACCATTTACACAAATTGGGCAGGCGCGATATTGTTTTGCTGGAGAAAGGCGATATCGCCAGCGGAGAATCGTCACACGCGGCAGGGGTGGTGACGCAATTCGCCACTTCCAAAACCATGATGCAGTTTCGCAAATACTCCATCGAGTTGTGGAGCGAGCTGGGATTCTTCCACCACGTCGGGAGTTTGAGAGTCGCGTCCAGCGCGGAGCAACTCAAAGAGTTGGAAAGAAGCGTGAGTCGGGCGAAGGCGATCGGCATGGAAGTGGAGATCATCTCCCCAGCCGAAGCCGTCAAAGTCATGCCGCAGATCACGGACAAGCATCTTTACGGGGCGATCTATCTTCCACGCGATGGTCATCTTTCACCGTATGATACGACAACGGGCTTGGCGCGTATCATCAAAGAGCTGGGTGTGGAAGTGAACACGAACACGCGCGTCACAGGGATTGAACTTTCGCCGCGCGGTGAAATTCAAGCGGTCGTCACAGACAAAGGTGTTATCAAAACAAATATTGTTGTGAATGCCGCAGGGATGTGGGCACCGCGCCTGACTGCGATGGTGGGTGTGTCGTTGCCAACGACGCCAGTGGACCATCAACACATCACGCTCAAAGCGGTGGCTGGACATGAATTCTCGAAGAACACGCCGTGTTTGCGCGACCCTGATAATTTGGTGTATATGCGCGAAGAACAAGGCGGACTTGTGATCGGCGGTTACGAACCCAACCCGCCCGCGCGCTGGATCGACGGCACACCGTGGGAACACGGCAATGCGACTCTGCCGCATTCGTACGAACGATTTGAAATGTTGCTCGAAGGCGCGATTCGCCGCATCCCATTTTTGAAAGATGCGGGAATCATTGACATCACATGCCACCCCGGCGCGTACACGCCTGATTGCCAGCCTATTTTGGGTCCGATCCCTGGCGCGCGCGGCATGTGGATGCTGGCGGGCATGTCGCTCAACGGCTATGGCGGCGCGGGCGGCATGGGCAAACTGCTCGCCGAATGGATCGTCGAGGGCGAATCGCCGATGGACGTCAACGCGTTTCGAGCTACTCGATTCGGAAATTACTTCACCGATCCGCAATATGCCGCGGAGCGCACCGTTGAGAGCGTGAAATATTATTATGCCATTCGTTTTCCCAACGATGAAAATGAATCGGCGCGTCCGCATCGCATGAGTCCTGTGTATCATCGCACGCAAGAGTTGGGTGCGGTCTTCGGCGAAAAATTCGGTTGGGAGCGCGTCTTGTATTATTCGCCCGATAAAAAGTGGCGGCGCGCGGGTGCCGACCAAAAACAGTGGGGCTGGAACAAACCTCCGTATTTCGAGCGTGTCGGCGAAGAGCATCGCGCCACGCGCGAACGCGCTACGTTGTTCGATCTCACATCGTTCGGCAAGATCGAAGTGACGGGGAGCGATGCGTTGAAACTTTTACAGCGCGTCACCGATTCGAATGTGGATAAACCCATTGGCAGTACGACCTACACCCAATTTCTCAACACGCGCGGCGGCGTCGAAGCCGATGTGACTGTGGCGCGCATCGAGCAAAATAAATTTTGGGTCGTCACGGGTTCAGGATTCATCGCCAACGATCTGGCATGGCTTCAAATGCACACTGAGCTGGATGATGAAGTTACCCTGCGCGACATCACTACGGACTGGGCTTGTCTCGCGTTGATGGGACCGAAGTCGCGCGCGATTCTTTCCAAGGTGACGCCTGATTCTGTTACCAACGAGGCGTTCCCCTATTTGACAGCGCGCTTCATCACGATAAACGGAGTCAAAGTCTGGGCACAAAGAGTCAGTTACGTTGGAGAATTGGGATGGGAGTTATACATCCCGAACAACCGCGCTTCGATGGTTTGGGATATGTTGATGACAGCAGGCAATGAGTTCGACATGGAAGTCGGCGGTTACAAGGTATTAGACTCGCTCCGCCTCGAAAAAGCCTACCGCTACTACACAACGGACGTGACCCAACTCGAAACTCCGTTTGAAGCAGGCTTGGGATTCTGTGTCAACTTCGACAAAGGTGATTTCATTGGTAAAGCCGCATTAATGGAAAAGAAACAAAAGGGTTTCGCTATAAAATTATGTACGCTGGTTTTAGACGGCGAAGAATTTACCCAAATCTATGGCGGTGAAGCGATCTACCACGAAGGCAAAGTGCTGACGCGCGTCCGCAGTGGCGGATACGGATACACCGTTAAGAAAAACATCCTGCTCGCCTATTTGCCGCTTGAATTGGCAAAAGCTGGCACGCGCGTAGATGTTGAACTCATCGAAGGCATGCGCATCGCGGAAGTCTCAACGTCCGTCCTGTTTGACCCGAAGGGGGAGAAGCTGAGGATGTAAAAACCTTCACCACCAAGGGCACAAAGAGCACGAAGGAATTAAGCCTGTTGGTTAGATCTTTGCTGTACCTCGTGTCCTTTGTGTTTTAAAAAGAGAACAGCGTATAATACCCCCATGCCAAAAACCCCTCCTGAATACGTCGGCTTTGGGATGCTGACGCCCGTTGAAATTATGGTGCTGGAAAAACTCCCGAAGCACAACACAGGCGCGATCGTGACCGAAGTCAATGAGTTTGTATTTGACGATGCCGCGATCGTGGCATGTTTGTTGCGCCAGTGGGATGTGTCCGCGGGGATGATTGGCACAGCGGTAGGTGATGATCAGAGAGGTCATACGCTGGCAAAGCGATTAAAGGATTGGGGCGTGCAGGGGAAAGTGAGATTCACCAAGGATTACAAAACTCCATTAGAAGTGAACATCTCCGACCGCAAAGGCGCGCGGACATATTTCTGGCAACGCACGCCTCAGATCTTGGCGACACTTGAATCTGCCGATCTCAGCCTGATTCGCGGTTCGAAAGTGTTGTACGTGGATTGGTACGATGGCAACCATGTCCTGCGCGCGATGGAAGAAGCGAACCGGCGTAAGGTGCCGGTGTTCGTGAATCTAGAGCATGGTCATAAATATCCCGATATTTTAAAAAAATACGCCGAGCGCGCTACGTTCTGTCAGGCAGTGACCGACGCCGCGCAACTTGGCGGAAAACGTGCCTTGATCGGTACCGCGCGTAAATTGTTGAAATCGGGAATCGAGACCGCGATCATCACGCTCGCCAAAGGCGGATGCCTCGTTGCGCAAGGGGAGCAAATCGTTCGTGTGTTTGCTCCGCATGTGAAGGCAGTGGATGCCTGCGGAGCGGGAGCAACATTTTCCGCAGGCTTCATTTACGGGTATCTAAATGGCTGGACACTGGAACTGTCCGCGCGGTTTGCCACCGCCGCCGCAACGCTCAAAGTCACGCGAGCAGGGTTGATCATGTTTTCTGTAGCGGAGATTTTGGAATTGGCAAACCGCTTAAAGGTGGAGCATTGGGCTTTCAAGAACAATCGCTTCGAAATAATTGACAGGATCATGAATATTCCGCGGCAGGTGGCGGAACAAAGCGAGCGAGCGAGGAGAAAAATTTTGCAGGAATTGCGAATACCCAAAAGAACGAATCCGCGCAATCAGCAACCGCAGGTGAAAGTGAAGAGAAAGACGATGTAAAATCGACTATAGACGATGAACCTCTGACCACATCAACATGTTGACGGTTAACGGTCAAATGTCCATGGTCGGCGTGCACGCAACAACATTATTCACAAAGGACATTCCATGTCATTCGCCGAACTTCTAACTCAAGAACAGATCGAACGAATCCACGAAGCCTCTTTGGAAGTCCTTCAGGAAGTGGGATTCAAAGTCCGCTTTGAGCCTGCGCGTGAGTTGTTTGCCAAACACGGATGTTCCGTGGAAGGCGAGCGGGTAAAGTTCCCGCGTGACGTGATCGAGAAATATCGAAGGATGGCGCCGCCGTCTTTTACCTTCCATGCGCGCGACCCGAAATTCGACAAGACCATTCCACGCGACAGCCCGGTCATCGTAACGGCGAGTTCCGCTCCCGATATTATCGATCCAGTTACAGGGAAGGAAAGACGCGCCGAGTCGGGCGACATCGCCCGCATTGCGCATCTCATCAACGAGCTACCCGGTTACGATATGTTTTCCATATCCACGCTGGCGGATGACGCGCCGAAGGATCAATTCACCATTTCGCGCTTGTATCCCGCGCTGAAATATTGTCTCAAGCCCATCCGCGCGACGACTACCGACCACAAAGATACGCTGGCGATGATGGAAATGGCATACATTGTGGCGGGAGGGAAGGATGCGTATAAAGAACATCCATTTCTAACGCATCACTATTGCCCGACGGTGTCGCCCTTGAGCATGGATGTTCTTTCGACGGAGAATGTGATGTTCTTCGCAGGCGAGGGCTTGCCGGTCTACCCAACGATTGTGCCGAATGCGGGACTCACCTCGCCTATGTCTATGGCGGGAACGCTGGTGCAGGGCAACGCGGAATACCTTGCGACAGTCACTTTGATGCAGATGGTGAAAGAAGGCACACCGACAATTTATGCCACGCTTGCCACGGTTGCCGATATGCGCTCCGGCGCTTATACCTCCGGCGCGATCGAATGCGGCATGCTGCACATGGCATTTGCTCAACTCGCGCGTTTTTATAATGTTCCATGCGGCGGATACATCGGCTTGACCAATGCCAAACTCAACGACGCGCAATCCGGCTACGAAACGGGCATGTCTGGCATGGGCGGCATCCTCGGCGGCATGGACATGTTCAACATCGGCGGCTTGATCGATGCGCTCAAAACATTCGATTTTGCCAAAGCAGTGATCGACGATGAAGTGGCACAGATGATGAAGCGCGTCAAACGCGGTATCTCGTTCAGCGATGAAGACCTGGCAGTCGACCTCATCAAAGAGGTCGGTCCCGGCGGCTCTTTCATCGTCGCCAAGCACACCATTAATCGCATGAAAACCGAGGCGGTAATGACCAAGATCGCCGACCGCGATGCCCGTACCATCTGGGAAAAGAAAGGCGCCTTGGACATTCAAGCGCGGGCGATGAACAAGGTCAAGGAGATCATGGCGAAGAATCCTGAGCCGTTGATCTTGCCTGAAGTGGATGAAAAACTCCGCGCCGCATTTCCCGGTCTGGTGGCGGGTGAGTTGTTGCCAATTGAATGATGTTCGTGATGCAGTTCAACTGCATCACGAACATCCTGATTGAAAAACAAATAAAATGTCGCGCCGAATTCGAATCTTGCTGGGAGTTGTACTGCTCGCACTCTCCATTTCATTGTTGATCTGGGGATTTGCCCCCACGCGCCGTGAGATTCGCACCCAACCCATTTCACCAAACGATTTGCAGTTACCGTTGCAGTTCAATCTTTCTTCGCTCTATTCGCCGGTATTCGAATGATGATTCGAACGAGTCTTTTAATCCGAATTCTGATTAGCCTGTTCCTGCTTGCGATGCTGTCGGCGTGTGCTCCGGCTTCGGAACCGTTGGCTGGCGCAGGCGGGGTCGAAACTACCGAAGAATCCGTGGAAGAGCCTTTCCCTGCTCCCGCCACCGAAGCTCCAGCGGAAGAAGCGCCTGTTGAAGATGTGTCGCCCACACAAAATGCACCGGCTGGTGCGGCTCCGACCGAGTCAGTGATTTCCGTTCCAACTCTACAGCCTACGATCATCCCTTCGATCCCCGAGCGACGACGGCTGACACTTGAATTTCCTCCTCAAATTCGCGCGGGGGATTCGGATGTTGTCCGCTTGACGCTTGAAGTTGACGACTTGGGCAACATCACGCCGACTGCCGAAGTTGCAGGGAATGTTGTTACCGGCGAAGTGGTTGAGATTCCGAATCTGTATGCGACGCACAAGGTGATCGCCGAAGCGCGGTTCGATATCGCCGGGATGCAAGTCTCGCCGCCGGGACTCTCCAGCCAGCCTCTCGCGCAGGGTCAGTCTGTTTCGTTTTTCTGGAGCATTCTCCCCGATGGGGTGGGAGTGTATCGAGGTACGGTGTGGTTGTACTTGCGGTTCGTGGAACGCGTCAGCGGGGAGGAAAGTCAAAAGGCGGTATCAGCCCAGCCCGTCGAGATCGAAGCGGTAAACTTCCTCGGCATGTCCGCCGGCGCAGCGCGTTCCTTCGGTGTGGTCGGTTCCATCGCAGGCACAATTTTGGGGTTCCCGTTTTTGGAAGATATCGTGAAATTTTTCTTCCGCAGGCGCGGTAGCAAATAGGATGAAAATCACCTAAAAACAAATACTCCGTTAGTTTGGGGTGATTTTTCTTTATGGTACAATTTTGACGCTCGAAGAATAATCTACAGGAGAATTCATGAACTCGTGGGTGTATGTTGGTTTGTTCCTGATCGTCGGGTTGATCATTCCCATCGGCGCGATCGTCGCCGCATGGGTGCTCGGACCCAAGAAGCCCAACCCCATTAAGCAAACGACATACGAGTGCGGCATCGAAACCGTCGGCGACTCGTGGGTGCAGTTCAAAGCCCAATACTATATTTTTGCACTCGTCTTTTTGATCTTCGATGTGGAAGTTGTATTCCTTTTCCCCTGGGCAGTAAAACTTGGTTCGCTCGGCATGTTCGCAGTGCTCGAAGGTATCCTTTTTATCCTCATCCTCATCGTCGGTTTGGTATACACGTGGCGCAAGGGGATGCTGGAGTGGGTGTAGATTTCATGTACGCATAAAGAAGAAGGCTGATTGGATTAATCCTTTCAGCCTTTTCTTTGTCTCGTAGGAGCAATCATGGATTTTTTCAAAGACCCTCTCAAAGTTGCGGCAGATTGGCTGTTTGGAATTTTCTCGGGTTGGGGAATCCCCGATCTGTGGGCGCAGGTGTTGATCGGCTTTCTCGGCATCTTCATTTTGATCGCACTGCTCATGGTGCTGGATATTTTTCTGGTGTGGATCGAACGCAAGGTGGTCTCGCGCTTTCAATCCCGCATTGGACCGAATCGCCTCGGACCATTTGGGCTGATTCAGCCATTCGCCGACATTATCAAACTCCTGATCAAAGAAGACACCACGCCCGAAGGCGCGGACAAAGTGGTATACAACCTCGCGCCGATCCTCTCGATGATGTCTGTGTTGATCCTGTGGGCGGTCGTGCCGCTTGCGCCGAACATCCTCGGCGTGGACTTGAACATCGGCGTGCTGTACATCATTGCCGCAGGCGCGATCGGCACGCTTTCGATCATCATGGCGGGGTGGTCTTCGAATAACAAGTATTCGCTCATCGGCGCGTTCCGCGAAGTGGCGGTGATGCTTTCATTCGAGATACCGATGCTCACCGTGATGCTCATCCCGACGATCTTCGCAGGTTCGATGGGTGTCGGCGCGATCACGGAGGCGCAGGATACGTGGTTTGTCTTTGTTGCGCCGCTCGGCGCGGTGATCTTCCTCATCGCCGCGATCGCTGAACTCGGGCGCGCTCCGTTTGACATGGGCGAAGCCGAATCGGAGTTGGTCTCTGGCTACAACATCGAGTACTCCGGCATGAAATTCGGCATGTTCTACGCAGGTGAGCTTTTACACGCTTTCACGTTCGGCGGCTTTTGGGCGATCATGTTCTTCGGCGGCTATCGCTTCTTTGGCTTGGAGCAGGTCAGCGCGTTCCTTGCGATTGCCATCCTGTTTTTCAAAGCATTCATCGGCTATTGGATCATCATGTGGGTGAAATACACACTCCTGCGCATCCGCATCGACCACATGCTGGCGTTTAATTGGAAGTTCCTCACACCTGTCGCGTTCGTACTTTTGATGGTGACCGCGTTCATGAATGCGCTTCTCGCGGATGCCCCAACCTGGCTCTACATTGGCGGCATGTTCCTTTCGAATGTTCTGGTCGCGTGGATCTCGCTCGAAGTGGCGCGCTCCGCAAGCCGCAGGGAACGTGAGAGGGTGGAGGGAGCATCATACGCTGTACGAAGTACGGAATAGTATTGCGTACTGCGTATTTCGTAATTCGGTTTTGGAGAACTTATGACCGTTGACCAAATCATTTTTTTAGTAGTTGCCGTTGGAACGCTGATTGCCGCGCTGCGCGTGGTGACGACGGGAAACCTCGTCCACGCCGCGTTGTGGTTGATCGCGACGTTGTTCGGCGTGGCGGTGATCTTCGCCATACTGCACGCGAGTTTTCTTGCAGTTGTTCAGGTGGTGGTGTACATCGGCGCGATCGCGATTCTGTTCATCTTCGCGGTGATGCTCACGCGCAAAGAGATGCGCGATCGCGGTCCGCAGATGAATCGCAACTGGTGGTTTGGTGCGTTGTTGGCAGCGGTCTCGTTCAGCGGACTGGTTCTTATCGTCAACGGTTGGAGCGGCGTCACGAAGACTGCCTCAGCCTACCCGTCGGATTTTGACGCGGTGTCGGCGCTGGGAAACGCATTGGTCTCGCCCGACGCGTACGTCCTGCCGTTCGAAGTCGCGTCTGTGTTGCTGGTCGCCGCCTTGATCGGCGCGGTCTACGTCGCTTTCAATCGGAAATAGGAGTCGAGCAATGGTCCCTCTTTCATGGTATCTGATATTTTCAGCGGCGTTATTCAGCATCGGCTTGTTCGGTGTGTTGTCGCGGCGTAACGCGGTCGCCATTTTGCTCGGTATTGAGCTCATGTTGAACTCAGTGAATGTTAACCTTGCCGCGTTCTGGCGTTACGGGGATGTTACGGATGTTGCCGGGCAAGTGTTCGCGATCATCGTTTTCGCGGTCGCCGCCGCGGAAGTGTCTGTGGGTCTCGCGCTTGTAATTTCGATCTACCGCAAACGCAACACGGTGATTGCGGATGATATTGATATGCTCAAATTCTAGAGACTGGAGATTGGAGACTAGCCACTAGTCATCCAGTCTCTGCTCTCTTCGGAGGCTTTGTGACGACCGAAACCCTCATTTGGCTAATACCACTCCCGCCCGTTCTGGCTTTCTTCTTGATCGTGCTCTTCACGAATCGGAATAAGGC
Organism: uncultured Anaerolinea sp.; assembly: GCA_964591425.1. Taxonomy (GTDB): domain Bacteria; phylum Chloroflexota; class Anaerolineae; order Anaerolineales; family Villigracilaceae; genus Defluviilinea. The sequence goes on along the minus strand of CAZQES010000038.1, from coordinate 7,556 downwards.
GCTCAGCCACACAGTTGCTGTAGGCGCGGCGTTGCTTTCGTGGATCGGGAGCATGGTCGTCTTTGTGCGCGCCATCGGTGTGGAGCATCTTGGCGAGACTCCATTTCTTTCATCCATCGACTGGCTGCCGACGGGCGATACGTGGTTGAGAATCGGCGTGCTGGTTGACCCGCTCACCGCGGTGACGTTGTTCTTCGTTGCGTGGACCGTGTTGATGATCTTCATTTACAGCGTTGGCTATCACAACTTCGGTCAGCCCGAAGGAGATCACGATCACAAGGGTTTGCC
>CAZQES010000038.1:0-7258 GCA_964591425.1 uncultured Anaerolinea sp. | reverse complement strand
CGGTGGAAGAGCACGGACACAAGCACGCGGTTCCATCGGTCGAGCCGATGTACTCGCGCTTTTTTGCATTCATTGGCTTGTTTGCTTTCGGTATGTTCACGCTTGTGGTTTCAGACAACCTGTTGACGTTGTTTGTCGGCTGGGAGATCATGGGCTTGTGCTCGTACCTGTTGATCGGTTTTTGGTACGGTAAAAAATCCGCACGCGATGCGGCGGTCAAAGCCTTCATGACCACGCGCGTCGGCGATGTGTTCATGTTGTTGGGGATTGCCTATCTTTATTCGGTTACGGGTACACTGACGTATCGTGAGATTTTTTCAGAAGACGTTCTACGTACACTCGCCGCAATTCCAAGCGGATTTCTCGGGTTGTCGTCTGCGGGCTTAATCGGGTTGTTGCTTTTCATCGGAACAGTGGGCAAGTCGGCACAGTTTCCGTTGCATGTCTGGTTGCCCGACGCGATGGAAGGACCGACTCCCGTCAGCGCGATGATCCATGCCGCGACGATGGTTTCAGCAGGCGTGTACGCGGTCATACGCATGTTCCCGCTCCTCAGCCTCGACTCTCAAACGATGACCATCGTCGCACTTATCGGCGCGTTCACTGCATTGTTCGCCGCAACCATCGCCCTCGCGCAAAACGACATCAAGCGCGTGCTGGCGTACTCAACGATCTCACAACTCGGTTACATGATCGCCGCGCTTGGCATTGGCGCATACGTTGCCGCGGCGTTCCACCTCATCACGCACGCGTTCTTCAAGGCGTTGCTCTTCCTCGGTTCGGGTTCGGTCATCCACGGAATGGAACACGGCGTGCTTCACACGGGCAACCACAAAGTTGACCCGCAGGATATGTTCAACATGGGCGGATTAAAAAACAAAATGCCCATCACGTTCTGGACGTTCCTCATCGGCGGCTTTGCTTTATCTGGTTTTCCTTTGATCACTGCTGGCTTCTGGTCAAAGGATGAAATCCTCGCCGACGCGTTCGCACACAACCTGCCTGTCTTCGTCACGCTTGCGATCGCCGCATTCCTCACTGCGTTCTACACCATGCGCCAGATCACATTGACGTTCCTCGGCGAACCTCGCACGAAGGAAGCCGAATATGCGCGGGAGACTCCGTGGACGATGACGCTCCCGCTCGTCATCCTCTCGGTCTTTGCCATCGGGTTTGGCTGGGTCGGCATCCCGGAGCATTTCCCCGTCCTCGGCGGACTCGTCCCGAACTGGCTTCATGAGTTCGTCGGCGGGACTCTCGCCGAGCACCCCGAAGCGGTCGAATTTAGTCCGTGGCCGCTTGCCACTTCTGTGGCAGTTGCATTTGGCGGTCTATTGCTTGGATATTTCTTTTATCGCAACGTCAATTCGCCTGCTGAAGACAGATTGCAACTGGGTTTACTCAAGAACAAATACTACTTCGACGAAATTTATAAAGTTGTCTTCATCAATCCGATCACTTGGTTTGCAGATAAAGTCGTCTACCAGATCATGGACAAAGGTTTCATTGACGGCATCCTGCATCTCTTCGGACCGGGAACGCAAGGCATTGGAGATACGATCCGCGAAAAATTTGACCTGCCGGTCATCAATCGCTTCTTCGGCGACGGCTCGGCAAATGCCACGTACTGGTCGGGCGAAAAACTGCGCGTCGTACAGACGGGACGCATCCAGCAATACTTGATGTTCGCGTTGATTCTTTTTCTAGCTATCGGCGCGGTGTTGTATTTCTTCGTGCTTGCGTGAATCGTCCCGCAGGTTGGTCTTGAACAACACAGGTTCTGCGGGAAAACCTGCGGGACGGTGCAGACAAAGGTGTAACGAATGGACTTCATTGCAACTCACTTCCTCTCACTCATCCTATTCATTCCGTCTCTTGCGGCAGTGGTCATGCTCTTCCTGCCAAAGGACGAAATAAAACTACTACGCTGGTTCGCGTTCGGCGCGAGTCTTGTGCCGTTTCTGTTGTCGGTCTCGCTTTGGTTCCAATTCAAATCTTTTGTGCCCGGCTTTCAATTTCAGGAACGCTATGAATGGTACGAGGCGCTCGGCTCCTCCATTCACCTCGGCGTGGACGGGTTGTCGCTCACCATGGTCTTGCTGACCACGCTCCTAACACCGCTTGCCATCCTTGCCTCGTTCAACATCACCGAAAAAGTCAAAGCCTACATGATGCTCTTCCTCTTTTTGGAGACAGGCATGTTGGGCGTGTTCATGTCGCTGGACCTGCTCGTATTCTTCGTCTTCTGGGAAGTGGGTCTCGTGCCGATGTACTTCCTCATCAACCAGTGGGGGGGCGCGAACCGCAACTATGCGTCTATGAAGTTCATGATTTATACTATGGGCGGATCGCTCGGACTCCTCCTCGCCATTCAACTTCTCGGCGTTCTTTTTGGGACGTATGACTTGGTTACCCTTACCCAGCGTTGGACCGCCCTTGATCCTGATTCGACCCTCCTCGGCATGTCTGTTTCTCAAGTGAAGACCATCGCATTCTGGGCGTTTGCGATTGCCTTCGCGATCAAAGTTCCTGTGTGGCCCTTCCATACGTGGCTCCCCGATGCGCACACCGAAGCGCCGACTGCCGGCTCGATGATTCTGGCGGGCGTTTTACTCAAACTCGGCGCGTACGGATTCTTGAGACTCATTCTTCCGTTATACCCCGCTGAAGCGAAGATCTTTGCTGGCGCGCTAGCGGTGCTTGCCACTGCGGCAATTGTCTTTGGCGCGTTCGCATCCTTTGCTCAAACAGATTTCAAGCGGTTGGTCGCGTACTCGTCCGTGAACCACATGGGGTTTGTGGTGCTCGGAATTGCTGCGGCAGGTTTGGCATCCGGTACGACCGACGCGACGATTGCTCTCAACGGCGCGATCCTCCAAATGTTCAATCACGGATTATCCGCCGCTGGGATGTTCTTCCTCGTTGGCGTGATCTACGAACGGACGCACACGCGCAATCTCGAAGAGTTCGGCGGTTTATTCCCGCTGGTTCCCGTCTATGGTGGGATTTTGATCTTCACCAGCATGGCTTCGCTTGGCTTGCCCGGTCTCAACGGTTTCATTTCTGAATTTCTCGTGGTGCGCGGCACGTGGCCCATCCTCACAGTTTACACAGCAATCTCGATGCTCGGATTACTTTTCACAGGCGCATATATTTTGAAAGGCATCAAAAAGGTCTTGCACGGACCCATGAACGAACACTGGGCTCACGGTGAACACAAGTTGACAGAGATCAACGTTCGCGAGATTTTGGTAATGGCTCCGCTCATGGTTTTGATCTTGTGGATCGGCATCTACCCCGCATGGATTTTGGACGTGATCAACAAGGCTGTCCTCATGCTTTACTAAACGGTAATTCTCTAATCCCCATGCTTTTCTGAGGCTTTATGAACTTCCCTGTCCTAAGTATCATCACCTTTACGCCCATAGTCGCGGCATTGATCATCTTGTTGCTCCCCGCGCATCGCAAGAACGAAGCGCGCGCGGTTGCGCTTGCCGCGGCGTTCTTTGCGTTGATCCTCTCCGCATGGGTGTATTTCACCTACGATCAGGCGGCCGCGGGTTACCAGTTCATCGAAAAATACAATTGGCTCCCCGCCTTGGGTATCAGCCTGCACTTCGGCGTGGACGGCATCAGCGCGCCGCTTGTTCTTCTGACAGGCGTGGTGATGTTTACCGGCGTGTTGATCTCGTGGGGCGACGATCATCCGCACGTGATGGCTGGCATTCAAGACCGCCCGCGCGAGTTCTTCGCTTTCTTGTTCATTCTGGCAACTGGCGTTTTTGGCGTGTTCGTCTCGCTTGATTTATTCATGTTGATCTTCTTCTACGACATCGCCGTATTTCCGATGTACCTGTTGATCGTCATCTGGGGCTGGAACGTGACGCGCGAATACGCCGCGATGAAACTCACACTGTACCTGCTGATCGGTTCCATTATTTCACTGGCTGGCATTCTCGTTATGTACTTTGCGCAATACCAGAACACCGGTGTTCTGTCGTTCGATATGCTATTCATGGAAACCGCTGGCTTTTCGCAGTCGTTCCAGATCGTCTGGTTCCTGCCCGTGTTCCTCGGTTTCGCGGTGTTGGGCGGCATTTGGCCCCTCCACAACTGGTCGCCGGATGGTCACGTCGCCGCGCCGACCGCGGTCTCGATGTTCCATGCCGGCGTGTTGATGAAACTAGGCGCGTTCGCCGCCCTGCGCGTGGGCATCATGCTTTTGCCGGAAGGGGCAAAATACTGGCAGTGGTTGATCATGCTTTTTGCAGGAGTGGCTGTGGTTTATGGCGCGTACATCGCGTTCGTGCAAAAGGATTTCAAGTACATGGTCGGCTTCTCATCCGTTTCGCACATGGGATTGGTGATGCTTGGTTTCTCGACGCTCAACGAGAAGGGTTTGCTGGGTTCAGGTTTGCAGATGTTCTCGCACGGTGCAATGACGGCGCTCTTCTTCGCCGTTGTCGGTATGATCTACGACCGCGCACATACGCGTCAGATCCCCGAATTGGGTGGCATGAGCAAAGTCATGCCGTTTGCTGCGGTCGGCTTCATCATCGGCGGCTTGGTCTCGATGGGCATGCCGCTATTCTCGGGTTTCATTGCGGAGTTTCCAATTTTCATGGGTGTCTGGGAAGAGCAATGGCTGGTCGCGGTGATTTGCAGTATTTCCATCGTCATCACTGCCGCATACATCATGCGGAACGTTCGACAGGTATTCTTCGGTGAGATGCCTGAAAATCTCAAAGGTCACATAACCGATATTACGTTTCTGGATAAAGTGGCGATCACAACGCTTTGTTTTTTCATGATCGTGATCGGCATCTATCCAAGATTCATGGCTCCGATGGTGCAAACGGGCGTTGATTACGTCCTGCGCCTGCTGGGAGGTTCATAATGTTTTCGTCAACACTGTTCGCCTCCATTCTCCCTGAACTTTTGATCCTCGTTCTGGGGATGCTGGTCCTCATCGTAGAACCGTTTTGGAAGGAAGAGAAACGCCGCAACGTGGGCTGGCTCACTGCAGGCGGATTATTCGCCGCGATGCTCGTTAGCCTGCTTGCAGGTCAACCCGGTGAACCAACCTCCACGCTCGGCGGTATGATCCGCTTTGACTGGCTCGGCTTTTTCTTCAAGATGCTGTTCATGTTCGCAGGCGCTGTGACCGCGCTCTTGATGATGGATCACGACCGACTCGGCGCGCGCGGTGAAGCTTATCTTCTCCTCCTCGCTTCGCTGATCGGGATGAACTTGATGGCGGTCTCCTCGGATCTCATCATGCTCTTCCTCGCCATCGAGACCGCCTCGATTCCCCTCTACGTGCTGGCTGGATTCATGGTGGGAGACGACAAATCCACCGAAGCGGGATTCAAATACCTGCTCTTCGGCATCCTCACGACGACAGTGATGCTCTACGGCTTCAGCCTCGTCTTCGGCTTCTCCGGCACAACCGACTTGTATCAACTGGCTGAAATGTTCCGCGTGGGAGCGATCGCTCCGCTGGCGGCGTTCGGTATTTTGGGGTTGATCCTCGTCGGCATCGGGTTCAAAGTGACCTACGTTCCTTTCCATTTTTGGGCGCCGGATGTGTATGAAGGTTCGCCCACGCCGGTGGCAGGATTCCTCTCCACGGCTTCGAAAGCCGCGGGTTACGCAGTCCTTTTGCGCTTGTTCTTCATTGCCTTCCCCGAGCCCAGTCTCTCCGCATCGTGGACAATGGCGCTGGCGATCCTAGCCGCAGTCACAATGATCGTTGGGAATCTAATCGCGTTGCCACAGACCAACATCAAACGCCTGCTCGCGTATTCTTCCGTTGCCCACACAGGATACACATTGATCGGCGTTGTCGCGCTCACGCAACTGGGAGCGGCGAGCGTGGTGTTTTATCTTTTTGCATACGTTCTCACGAATTTGCTAGCATTCGGAATTGCGATGGCATTCAGCAAAGTGACCGGCTTGGAAGATATCCGCGATTACGCGGGCTTGAGTCGCCGCTCTCCGTGGCTTGGACTCATGATGCTCACCGCGTTCCTGTCACTTACGGGTATGCCTCCGTTCGGCGGCTTCGTTGCTAAAGTCGTTGTCTTTGCGGCCGGTGTTGAGGCTGGCTATATCTGGCTTGTCATCATTGGCGTGATCACATCAGTCATCGGCGCGTACTACTATTTGAACACGCTCAAATTTGTTTACCTCCACCGAATGCCAAACGAGGATGAAGAGAATCACCCGATTCCCCTGACTCGTCCATACGCGATCGCGCTTGTGGTGCTAACCATCGGCGTCATTCTCATCGGGACGATCTTCGCGCCGTGGTTCAACTGGTCCGACGCCGGCGCGTTGAATCTTTTTTAGGATGAAGTACACCGCTTCTTCTTCAGCCCCAAGTTGACTCAGTCCATTAGGCGTTTCACTGCCTTGGTCATCTGTCACCCCTTCGGGGTTTGTTTGAAAGGCATGATGAAATCCTAGAATCCTGTCATACCTTCGGGATTTTTCTGACAGGTGCACTTTCCGGTTTCACCAACTCCGATGGAGTGTAATTTTTATAGGCTAGAATCGTATTGACGAGAAACCCCGAAGGGGGTGAAATATGTTTTGCAAAGCATGTCATTTGTCGACACGGCGCCACGCGACGCCTTTGGGATTTCTGAAGGTCTCCATCGATTCGAGAATCATCACATCCCTTCGGGATTGTTTCCTGGGAATAGAAGCTGTGGGTAGACTTGAGGTGGGGGAGCAAACTGCCCGTCCGAAATGAAGCGGGTGTTCAATTCTGAATTGACAATTTCAAAAACCACCCGTATAATTGTGCATAATTACACAATCAAAATCCGAGTTGTCCAATTTGCTCGTGAGTCTTGATGATGATGGTTTTATCCTTTACAATTGCGTGCCTAGGCAAGAATTTCAGCGAGGTGAACCCTAATGAACGAGAAGAACATTCGACAGGTCCTTGAAATCGAAAAGCAGGCGCAGGAACTGCAAGAGAAGGCGAAGCGCGACGCGCAGGAAATTCCCGTGAGGGCAGAGCAGGAAGCGCAGGCGTTGCTGGCGCGTGCCCGCTCCGAGGCGCAGGAGGAGGCGCGCAAAATAGTCGCTTCGGTGCAAGCCGAAGATAAATCGAAGGATGTGATGACCGAGGTGAATGCGAAGAACGCCGAGTTCGAAGCGCTCACCAAGAAGAACTTCGACAAGGCTGTTGCATTCGTTCTCGACCGCGTTCTTGGTAAGGCTTAAACATGGCGAGCGGTGTTTCAGG
>CAZQES010000037.1:0-28449 GCA_964591425.1 uncultured Anaerolinea sp. | reverse complement strand
TTCCGCGGCGGATTGGATGGTTTCAAGGTATGCCGGACCCCAGTTGAAGAAGGGGACGCCCAAGCACACGTTCGGCGAGATTTCGCAGGAGCCGATGTAATCATACGGCACTGCCCACACCGCCTTGCCTTCCGCGGCGAATTTATCGGCTTCGACCATGGCTTCGGTGGTATCGATACCGGAGAGCACCACATCGTAACCGCTGTTGAAGAATTCATCAGCCACTTGGGTGGGGTCGGCGGTGAAACCGGGGATGTTGAACCAGAAGCCGATCCAGGTCACTTTGAACTTGAGCGCGGCAGGGTCGTTACCCGCTTCGGTCCAGCAGTGCTTCGCGCCGAGATAGGCAGACGCGGCGAGACGGCGTGTTTCATCGTTGATCAGCGGACCAAGATAACCGATCTGCCCGGTTTGCGTGGTGAGCGCGGCGGCACAGCCAGCCATCATCTTGCCGTATTCCATGCGGCCCATGATGTTGGTCAGGTTGGGGATCGCCTCGTAGGCATTTCCATCCTCCCACACCTGATCGCCGGACGCCATGATCACGTACACATCCGGGTTGGCTTTGGCGAAGGCGGTCGAGGCGTCTTTCATATCATCCGAGTTGAAGATGACGAGTTTCGCACCTTGCGCCACCAGTTCAGCCGCCAGTTGATCGGGGGTTGTCCCCGGGCGGTCGGCGGGATTTACTTTATCAAGATAGATCATCGTCGCGCCGAGTTTCTCTTGCACATACAAGCCCGCTTCATAATGAGCCTGGCTCCAACCGTGATCGTTGTACGGACCCACGAGCAACATGCCGAACACGAACGGTTCAGCCGCAGGGGGTTCTGTCGCGGCGGGTGCATCGGTTGCCGCAGGCGCGTCGGTTGCCGCAGGAGGTTCTGTAGCGGCGGGCGCTTCGGTCACAGCCGGGGCACAAGCCGAAATGACGAGCATCAATGCCATCGCGAGAAACGCGAGGCGGGTAAGGGTCGTACGCATGTTCTTCTTCTCCTTGTTAATTGATTGACGAATCATATGGCAGTAGACTTGCGATGGACGTCCCCGCGTGCCTCCTTTCAGGAATTGTCTAACAAACCGCAGGTGAAACTAACGTCGGCATATTGTAGAGCCAAACAAGGATTTAAATCAAGTGCGATTTTCATGGATTGCAAGTGAGCAAACTCCGTATCTCAGCCAACGCCTCGCTTCGTTTCGACACGGCTTCGCCAGTCAACGCGTCGCTTTCCGGACCTTCACCTGTCTCTGCCTCGACGCGTTTCCACAATTGACAAAGGGGCGCGCGCATGAGTTCCGATTCGTCAAACGACCGTTTGGCGAGTTCAACCGCGCGCACCCACTCTCCCGCGTGCGCGTACCCTTCAATGAACACGAACCGCTCCGCCGGGTCTGCGGGCTGTAAACCTTCACTGAACGCGGCTTCGCCCAACGACACGACCTCCTCCCACTTCCCGAATTGACGCGCCAACTCCGCTTTTTGGAAGTAATAACACCATCCATGCTCCGGTTCAGGATGGTACGGTTTGGGCATCTGCGATGTCGGCTCGGAGGAGATCAATTCATAATTTGTCAACCGCGAGGCAAAACGCATCAGGGTTTGTTCCGGTATCGAACGGTTCACGCGATCTACTTCGGGGTCAAGGATGCGCATACAACCGGGCGGCATGAAATACACCGCCAACACCTGTGATGTGTTTCCGTTGAACGTGCCAGCCAGATAATCAGTAAAAATCGGGAGGTCAGGTTCGAGTTTCGGGAGCGCGTCGCTTCGCAAACGGGTCGTTGGGTAAAGCAACACAAACTCGATGTGGTCATCATGCTCGTCAGGCGCGTAGATCCAATTGACCACCGGGCTAAGCGAATTATCCGCGAAGTAGCTCAATCCACCTTCGTTCATGATGATGGCGGTATCGGGCGCGATGCCCGGCGCGCGCCACGTGAGTTGCCAGAACAATTCCTTTTGCGTCTGCCAATCCTGTGCGTAATCGTTCGCGGTCAGAAATTGTTTACCCACTGCGAGCGCAACGAGGGAAACGAACAACGTGATGCGAATCCGCTCCCACGGGATCAAATGGATAATCCCGGCAACAACCAAACTGACCCCGAACATGAACGGAAGTGTGAATCGGCTCGCGGGCCACGCCAGCGACGGGACGAATCCGATCAGCCAGAAGGGCCAGCCTGAAAGCAGGAGGGCGAAGATTCCCAAGCCGATCATCCATCCCGAATCGACGACATTTTTTCGAAGCGGATTTATTTCCTCGCGTAAAGTAATCAGGAAGCCTGCAATCAAAACAAGGACTGCCAGCGCTACAACAATGGTATACAAATTGAGAACGGATTCCGCCGAGGCGAGGTTGGGCAGTTGCGTCACCTGCAACCATGCGTCGCGCAGAACAAGCGTCAACGTGAAGCGGATACTTCGGGCAAGGTTTACCACCGTTTCCAGCGGCGCGGACCTCAACGAGTCGCCCAGCCCGATGCCGTAGACTTGATTGTTGAAAATGAACAACCGCGAGAGAACAGCCAAAACAAATACCGCCAGATAGGGAAGCCACAGCCTGAGCGTTCTTATCGCCCTCGTGCGGAGGGTCATCGTCTCACCGCGCAACGCGGTGAGGATGACTCCCACTCGCATCAACTCGAGCACGTAGAAATATTCCATCATCCACAAGTTGAGCGCGGAGAAAACCAATCCCAGCGCGGTCAACCGTCCGTAGCGATTCGGTTCCTCGATGGCGCGCAACATCAGCCATTGCGAGATCAAAAAGAAAAACAAAACGATGAAGAAATGACTGTATAAGAACGAAGCCCACTGTTGATTGAAACCGGGGTACACAAGGAAGAGAAGCGCGACCCCCAGCGCGAAGCGCGGCTTGTGCTTCCATAATTTTTCGACGATAGCGAAAACAACCACCGCGCCTATCCAGCGCCAGAATAGCGCAAAGACCTGCCAGTACATCGGTTCATACGGAAAGATGCGCGTCGTGATCTGATACAACACTCCCCACACGGGACGGTTGGTGGAAAAATACTGTGTCAGCGCTTCGGAGCCGAGTTGGTAGCGAATCCACGAAATGGGCAGATCATCCCAATAGAAGCCGAGTTGCGGGATCAGCAATCCGTAGGCGAGGACGGCAACAAGAAGGAGAACAATGTGCTGGTGGTAGTGTTTCATGATCACCCATTACCCCACGGATCGCGGACTTTAGTCCGCCAGCACACAGTAAAATCGCAGACTAAAGTCTGCGGTCCGAATATGTAAACAATCATTTCTCACACCCTGTCAACTCGAAGATTTCGTTCAAGGTTTCGGCTCGCCCTTCATTTTCAACTGTCTCTGTTTCGATGCGTTTCCACAACTTGCACAGCAACGGGTCAACGTAACTCTTGGAAACCTGACGCGCTTCTTTAGATAATTGGATCGCTTCTTCCCAATCGCCTGCGTGGGCATAGCCTTCAATGAAAACAAATAGTTCAACAGGATTATTGAAGTGTTCGTCCAACTTGAACGCGGCATCGGCAAGACGATTCACCTCGTCCCAATCGCCGAACTGGCGCGCCAACTCTGCTTTCTGGAAGTAGTAGCACCATCCATGCGGGGGTTCCGCGCCGTAGAACGCGGGCATGGACGCGGTCGCCTCGCGCAGAATCCGCTGGGGGTTAGATAACGCCGACGCTTGGCGCATCAGGCTGTCCTCCAGAATGAAGCGGTTGTTCGAGTCCAGGTCGGGGTCGAGCAAGCGCAGGCAATACGGCGGGGCATAGTAAAACGCGAGGGCGTCCGATGTATTGCCGTTGAACTCGCCCGCGATGTAACTGTAGCGAATGGGCGTGTTCGGTTCGAGAGAGGTGAGCGAACCGTTCAAACGATTGCTGGGATAAAAGAGAACGAAATTGATATCGTCCGCGTTGGCGTTGGGATCATAGATCCAATTCACCGCCGCGCTGATGGAATTATCGGCGTAATATAAAAGGTTCTCGTTCATCAACACGAGCGTATCGGGTTGAAGTGCGGGTGCGCGCCAGTGCATTTGCCAGAACAGATTCTTCTGCGACTGCCAATCGCGCAGGAACGAATCGCCGATCATCACCTGCCGCCCCGCCGACAACGCAACGATGACAACCGTGAATGCCACGCGAAACCTGGCTGGAATCAATTCAACCAACCCCGCGATCAACAAACTCACGCCGAACATGAACGACATGGTGAAGCGACTCGCGGGAAACGACAGACTGATGTCGAGTGTCGCCAGCCAATACGGACCTCCGCTGAGAAGCAGGGCGGCAAACCCGATGCCGATCGCCCAATACGCGGGTCGTTTTGCAGTTTGATCGTTTGCGGCTTTGAAGAAAATGAAAACCAACGCGCCAACAACGCCGACCACCGCGAGATACATCAGTGCCGTGAGCGGACCGTCGAGCGCGACGTTCGGGAAAATAAAGATCGTGCCGAATGCCTGCGCCGATGCCAGCCACAAATCCGAGAAGATATTTTTTATCAGGTCGAGGATCGCCTTGAACGGGTCAGCGCGTAGTTCGGAGAAGAATACATTTTGATACGCCACATTCGTGAACACGAAGGCGCGATACAAAACATTTGCGATGAAGACGAGCAGGTAAGGGAGCCAATGTAAAAGCGCGCGACGCGCCACCTGCAATAATTTTTCTCCCCGCGCAGACTGCCACAATGCGTACAGAATTACCGCGACGCGAACGAGTTCGAGTGAATAAAAATATTCGAGCATCCACAAGTTCAGCGCGGAGAGGAACATCGCGAGGCTGGTGAACAGCCAGTAACGCGACGGTGATTTCATCGCGCGCAGGGTCAACAGCAACGATGCAAAGAAGAAACAGACCACGATCCAAAAATGGGTGGTGAGGAACGCGGCATATTGCAGATTGAACCCGGGATAAAGCAAAAACAATAAACCCGCCAGCGCCGCCATCTTTTCGCGGTCGCGCCAAAGTTCGCGCACGATCTGCCACAACAACACAACGCTGAGCCACCGCCACAAGATCGAAAAAATTTGCCACGCCAACGGCACAGGCGGGAGGAAAGTTGTTGTCACCTGATACACAACCGCCCACACGGGTCGCGCCGTTGAAAAATATTTCGCCATCGCTTCGCGCCCCAATTCGTACCGAATCCACGAGATGGGCAGATCGTCCCAGTAAAACCCGTGACGCCAAAAGAGCAAGCCATAAGCGAGGAATGCAATGGCAAGAAACAGCCACGGCGGGTTGAAAAACGTCCCGCTGGTTGTTGCAAGAAAGTCAGTTATTCGATTAATCCTGCGGGACGATGAACTCATAGTTTCAGTTCCATGCGATGCCGGTCAAACGCGCCTTCTTTGAACGACGCGATGATCTCAAAACCAGCCTTAGTATACAATGCAATCGCGTCGGCATTGGCGGCTTCCACGCTCAACTCCACCGTAAAAAAATTTTTCGCGCGCGCGGCTTCGATGAACGCGCTCAACAACGCGTGTCCCAATCCCTGTTTGCGCGCGGACGCGTCCACGCCGATGTAGGTCAGTTCGATCGCGCCTTCGTTCATTTCAACCGATGAACTTCTTGCAGATGCGACAAGTTGCCGAATCAATGTTGGACGCGTGAGACTCACGCGCAACATTTGGATGATGAGCCACATCCACGCTTCACGCATCCGACGGGCGACCTGATTCGGCGTCGGGGACCCGACCGCCCACCCCAGCGGATTCCCGCCATCGTCCACAGCGCACATCCCGGTCACAGATGGATCGTTACAAGCGATTTGATAATACTTCTCAACGAATGGCAGACCCAAATCTGTCAGCAGTGAGTGCATCACACGATGATGCAACCGCGCCAATCCTTTGATTTGGTCGTCGTTCAGGTGTGAGAGGGGGATGAGTTCGTGATTCATTTTTGTGCCTGTACGCGCGGGGTGACCCCGCCCCTACGCGCCAAATTCACACGATCCCGCGTATCAAATGCGGACCCAACATCCGCACGGCGAAGGCGGGTAATCGTTTCCACATCCAAATCGCAAATTGAAACTTCGGACTTTTCTGATTCAACTCAGGGATTTCCCCGCCTTTCGGCAAATAATACCAATACGCCAGCGGAACCTTGCGCGGCTTCCATTTCATCTTGAAGGTTTCGTTGCCCGAACCGTTCAGGCTTCGACCCAAATCCAGCACGCGCAATCCCTTCTGGGAGTATCGCTCCAGCACCGACCAATACAAGAATTCGCCGGCATAGTCCGAACGGAATTTTTGCAAAATGTTGGCGTGCAAATTCGTCACTGTCTCGCCTTGTGAAATAAACACACCCGCCCCTGCCAGTTCGCCACGCGCATCGGAAACGGTTACAAACTCCAACGTGTCTTTCAATATTTCAGCCATGCGCTGTAAATAGACTTTGGCATGATACGGCGAACCAAGTTCGTGCATACTGTGCGCGAGGCACTCATAGGCGTCATCGAGCAGATCCATGCGCCCAAACTTTATGGCGAATCCCTTCTTTACGGATTTGCGAATGTGATTGCGATGGTCCGAACTGAACGCGTTCAACATTTTTTCAGGTTCAGATAAAAGTTCAACGCGATATGTGGAATACACTGGATGCGGAACCCAGCCTGCCGCCGGGCTCGCCTCCGTCGCTTCGAATCGGACCGTGGCATAGTGTACGTTCATCTCAATTGCCAGCGCCCGTGCATGGTCCAACAACGCATCCCGCGCTTCGAGGGAGGAATACGCAAACCCGCCGAACGACCCGAAGGGAGAGGTTGCGAGATAATTCCCAAAAATGGGATGCTGAACGTGCGTGAGAGCAAGGATGCCCTTCACTTCATTTTGTCGTACCGCCTCGAAGCGATGCGTTTTGTAGCCGTAAATTTCACGGACTAATCCGGTCCACGAATCGAGCGCGGTGAAAGTCGCGGCGGAGGAAAGCGCGTGGGGAACGGTCAACGTTTCGTTGGACGCGAGTTTTCTAACTTGAAGGTTGCTCATTCAACGCGATGGTTTCTTCGAGATAGGATTTCAACGATGAAGTGGGGAAGTTCTTGAGCAAGTCGCGCAGGAACGGGGACTTGTCCCAGAGGAAAGGGATGAAGAGGGGATTCCGAATCAGGTCACGCGTGAGGCGCGAGGAGGAACCGGGCTTCACCAACTCGTAGGGGTGCATGATGATGACGGGGGAATGTCCGCGCTTGAGTTCTTCTTCGATGATGGAAAGGATGCGGCGAGCCATCAGCCCGATGCTGAAACTCGAACCGTACGGAAATTCGCCTCCGAAAAGAAGCTTGAACGAAAAATCGCGCGGCGCAACAAGGTCTTCGTGCGCGTCGCGTGTGCGCCACGTGCTGACGGGAATCTCCCACATGCCGCCCTTTTTCAACAGCGTGCCTGCGGGCGCATAAATGGACGAACTATATTGAAACCCGAATGACTCAAGAAGTGGATACGCCTGCTCGCTGATGCCCACCATCGGGGCGCGGTAGCCCCGCACGTTGTATTGCCTGCACCACGCAGACGAGTCGCGCAGATCGCTCGCAAGTTGATCCACTTTTACCAGCGGGCGATGGAACTGGCAATGCAATCCGAGTTCGTGACCCGCGGCGACAATTTTTTGGGGAACTTCGGGATACCATTCAGCGATCTCGCCAACGAGATAAACGCTCGCTTTTGAGCCACCGAGTTGTTCGAGGATCGAATCGAGCGCGCGGGATGTAAAACCGCCGTCGATCTCGCGGCGCGTAGGCGCGTCCGTGATTTGGTCGTAATGCCGAAACAAGGCAAAGACCGGTTCGTAATCTATGCTCAACAGAACTCGGGGAGAAATGGTCATCTGAATTTAATTGTAATGCACGATTTAAAGCAAGGGGTAGTTGCCCAACCGGATTGAACAACTACCCAACTACAAAACGATTCAACGAACAAACTATCTAACTATTCGTGTGCCCGTCTCACCTTTTAGCGCGCGCCCGATGTTCTCAGGGTTGGTAATGAGCGCCTCGCCGCCGCCGTTTTCGAGATACATGATCGCGGCTTGAATCTTCGGCGCCATCGAACCTTTGGCGAAATGTTTGCCCTCCTCGAGATACGCCTTCGCTTCGGCGAGGGTCATTTTGTCGAGCCATTGCTGGTCGGGCTTGCCGAAGTTGATCGCCACTTTTTCGACCGCTGTGGCGATGAGGAACACGTTTGCGTGAATGGAACTTGCCAACAGCGACGATGCGAAATCCTTGTCGATGACCGCGGCTGTGCCGGCGAGTTCGCCGTCGCCGCGGTCCACCACAGGGATGCCCCCGCCGCCCACGGTGATGACAACCTGCCCCGCGGAAAGAAGCGTTTTGACCGCGTCCAGTTCGACGATCTCTTTCGGCAACGGGGACGCGACGACTCGTCTCCAGCCTCTGCCTGCATCTTCCACCACCGACCAGCCCATCTCCTTTTCGCGTCGCTTCGCCTCGGCTTCGTCCATGAATGAGCCGATGGGCTTTGTCGGTTTCTTGAACGCGGCGTCTTCTTTGTCCACTAAAACTTGTGTGACGATCGTGCAGGCTTTCTTGTTAATGCCGCGCTTGAAGAACTCGTTGCGAAGCGCTTGTTGCAATTCATATCCGATCGCGCCCTGTGAATCGGCGCCGCACACATCGAGCGGGACTTCGTGCATCCCTTCCACTTTCGCGGCGATCTCGGAACGGCGGAGGATGAATCCCACTTGCGGACCATTGCCGTGACCGATGGCGAGGTCCCACCCCGCCTCGATCATATCCACAAGGTGGACGGCTGTTTCGCGCAACGCGACAACCTGATCTTCCACGGAGACGCGTTTATCATCTTTGATCAATGCATTGCCGCTAATGGCGACGACTGCGAGTTTGTTTGGCATAATTTTCCTATTATTGTGTAGGGGCGGAGCATGCTCCGCCCCTACGACGACATGGTTACGACATCGTCAGCGCCATCACGGCTTTCTGCGCGTGCAGGCGATTCTCGGCTTCATCGAACACCACTGAATGCGGACCGTCCAGCACGGCGCTGGTGACTTCGATATCGCGGTCGGCAGGGAGCGGGTGCATGTAGATCGCATCCTTTTGCGCCACCTTGAGTTTGGCATCATCCATGATCCAGTTCTTGAAGGAGTCCTGGAGCTTCTTGCCCTCGGTCTTATCGGTGGTGGTCAACAGCGGACCCCACGACTTGGCGTAGATGACATCCGCGTTCTTGCAGGCTTCCGTCATGCCGTCCTTGGTATCGATGATCTCAAACGAGGTGCCGGCGATCTTTGCCTGTTCCTCTGCCTGTTCGACGATCTCGGGCATCAACTGGAATTCGGGCGGGTAGGCAAGCGTCACATCCATGCCAAAGCGCGGCATCTGCAGGATGAGCGACTGCGGAACCGATATTGGTTTAAGATACGAAGCGGCATACGCCCATGAAACGACAATCTTCTTCTTACGCAGATCACGTCCCTTCTTTTCCATGATGGTCATCAGGTCTGCCAGGCATTGGAAGGGATGATAGATGTCGCATTGCATGTTGAGGACCGGAGCACGGCTGGACTTGGCGACATCATTCAAATATTTGTTGCCGTCGCCGAAATCGCAGTGGCGGATGGCAATGCCGTCGAAGTAACGCCCGAAGATCTCGCCGATCTCCACCGGGGTGTCGCCGTGTGAGATCTGGGTGGTCTCGCTGTCGATGAAGGCGCCGTGCCCACCCAACTGCGCCATACCGGCTTCGAACGATCCGCGCGTGCGCGTGGACGAGAAGAAGAACAGCATCGCCAGCACCTTGTCGCGCAGGTATGGATGCGGTTCGCCGAGCGCGCGCTTGCGTTTCAGATCCCACGCCACATCCAATACGGTTTCGACTTCCTCTTTGGTGAAGTCGAGGTCGCCGATGAAGTCGCGTCCACGAAAATTGGTTTGCATAAATTAGTCTCCTTGGTGAAAGTAAATACGTACACAGGTAAACAGGTACACAAGTCTGCAAGCCTGCACATGTCTACCTGATTACGTGTCTACTTGTCTACTTTTACATCGCTACTCTCAACACTTCGCCCTCCACAAACTCGCCGTGATCCCAAAACAATCGAATCCCTTCGCAGTACTCGAAGTGCGAACCCCATTGGAAGTGGTCGGCATCGGGCAGGCACGCCGCCGCGCCTAATTCCGCTACGCCGCCGTGATTGATGACCAGCGCGGCACAATCATCGGCTAGATGGTTTGCGAGCTTGGTGTACAAGTCTTTCAAGCGATTCGCGTACTTCGCCGCCGCGCCGCTTTTACGCACCGCTTCGGCGTAACCCGCGCACGAGAGGGGCCACGGCGCTTCGCGTTCCACGCCATCTCCGGTGGTGCTCATCAATTCATTTTGCTCATCTACAGCGAAGCCCATGGCGATCGCGGTGTCATACGCGCGCGGCAGTGTGGAGGTGACCACACGGTCGAACGGACCGAGGTTTTGCCCTACCAACCGCGCAAGAGTCACACCCTGCTGGTTAAGGTGAATACCGAGGCTGGAACGAATCGAATGACGGCGAATTTCGATGGTTTTCATTGTTGAGGGGCACAAGTATACACGTAGACAGATATACACACGCCTTCGCGTTTACCTGTCTGGGCGTGGATTCGCCAACTCAATAGGATTCAGCCTCAGGCTGGGAAGGACGCGGGTTATCCCTGTCCGTGCGGTTCCTGCACTTGTGAGACGTCCACCGTCAGCGCGTCCAAGATCTGATGGAGGTCGCGCGCCGCCTCGGAGAGCCACTTCACCGTGTTCCTGAACTCATCAGCGCTGACCTCCTCCGGAAGGCAGTCGCAGATGCTGTCGCTGGCGATCTGCAACAACTGCGCCGAGGACTCGACCGTGATGATGGGTCGCAACAACTCGCGGCGCAGGATGTGTAATTTCTGCTCCGCACTCGCCGAACCGTACTGCCTGCGAAGATCATCGAGGATCGTTGGCATATCTGCCTCCTATTCCATGGCGCAGAGGACAAGCGCCAGCAGGGTCATGCGCATGACCACACCGTTGAACGCCTCCTGCCAGTAACGCGACCACTTAGTGATATCCACATCGGAGGGAATTTCATCCATGCGCGGGAGCGAATGCAAGAGGATCGCATCGGGCTTGGCTTTGGTCGCCAGCAGTTCGCGCGTGATCTTGTAATTGGCGGGCGTCAGCCCGACTTCCTTGCCGCGTTCATCGCGTGACTTTGTGTAATCGGGTTGCACGACTGGCTCGACCAGAATCACATCCGCATCCGCAATCGCCTTCTCAACATGGTCGGCTTCCTTAAAGTTCACGCTGAATTGTTTGAGTTCATTCTTGAAATCATCGGTGAGACTCATTTCCGGCGGAGAGACAAATGTGATCGGGCAATCGAACTGGCTCATGGCATACCCAAGCGAGTGCATCGTCCGCATACGCATATCGCCAACCGCCAGCCACTTCAACCCGTCAATGCGACCCTTCTCTCTCAGCACCGTGTACAAGTCCGTGAGGATCTGCGTTGGGTGCTCGCCCCAGCCGTCGCCGCCGTTGATGATTGGCACGCTTGCCCATTTTGCGGCTTCGTGCGGCGCGCCTTGTTGAAAGTGACGCATCACGATCACATCGCCGTAGAACTCCAGCATCTTCACCGTGTCCTTGATGGACTCCTGGTAAAAGTCGCCGGCGCGCGTCATCTTGGCGTCTGAAAACCCGGTGACGCGTCCGCCGAGTCGAAGCATGGCGGATTCATGTGCCAGGCGCGTGCGCGTGGATGGCTGATAAAAAGCGGTAACCAGAATCTTCTCTTTGAGCAGATCCACGTTCTTTCTCGACCTTGCGATGGGTTCCATTGTTTGAGCCACATCGAACACGTGGAAGAACTCATTCCGCTCGAACTCTTTGAGCGAGAGAATATCACGACCGGCAAAACTGCGCATACGAACCTCCTATTCAGTTGTCAAATTTTGTTGAAGTAATGCCTACTCCTTTCCATGACTATACCGTTGATCGTCATTTCTTCTCACTGATACTTGACCTTATTTCGAAAGTATTTACTCACATTTCAAAATGGAATATTCTCAACAAGGTCTACTTTATCTTCTCATGTAATAGTTTCGGGAACAACGCATAAAAAGCCGTCGCATCGACCAGATCGTCCAATTTGACCTGATCGAGGATCGTGTGCGCGTGGACTTCATCGCCGGGACCGAATCCGATCGATGGGATGCCTGCCTTGCCCGCCCAATACGTTCCGTTCGTGGAGAAATTCCACTTGCCGCTCGGACGCGACTCATTCCACAACAGTTTTATCGTTTCCTGTCCCGCTTGCACAATGGGATGCGATTCCTCCAACGCCCACGCGGGATAGTACTTATCCACCGGGAAGACAAACCCGGTGTACGACGGCTCGTCGTAGAACATCTCTTCCACCTTGATCTGGTCGCGCAGGTATCCGGGAATCAGATCCTTCACCTGTTGAACCGCTTCCTCTTTCGTCTCGCCGAACGTCAACCGGCGGTCAATGAAAATGGTGAAGCCATCCGGCACGGCATTGATGGAGGCAGTGCTGATGCGCGTATCGGTCACCATGATGGTGCCTTTGCCGAGGAATTCGTGGTTCTTCAGGTGTGCATCCAGGTCACGAATGCCGGAGATGACGCCCAGCATTTTGTACAACGCGCTGTCACCCAGATGATGAGACGCGGCATGGGCTGACCTGCCTGAGGATGTGACTTTGAGTTCCACACGTCCCTTGTGCCCGCGATAGACCTGCATCCGCGTCGGCTCGCCGATGACGACAAAATCAGGCTTGACCTTCGGGTCAACTTCGACAAACGTGTTCGGCGCGATGCCGTCGCACCATTCTTCCATGTTGCCAAAATAATAGGCGGTGAAATCATCGAGGTAGCCGAGGTCGCGTGCCATCGCCAAACCATAAACCATGCCCGGCGTGGAGGCTTTCTCGTCGCTCGCGCCGCGCGCAAACAGCACGCCATTTTCAACTTTTCCTTTGAATGGATCCCACTCCCACGTAGACGGGTCGCCCACACCGACGGTATCGATGTGCGAGTCATACACGAGGATGCGCTTGCCGTTGCCGATGCGCCCGATAGTATTGCCCATCTTGTCGAAACGGACTTCCTCGAAGCCCAACTTTTTCATCTCCGCCTGTATGCGCTCGCCAACAGGACCGATCTTCGAATCCATGCTCGGGATTTCGCAGATTTCCAACATGAATTGAATAAGTTCCTCGCGGGTGGCGTTCACTCGTTTTTGTATTTCGGTTGGTTTATCTGTCATGGTTAATCCTTTTATCTGCCGCAGAGATCACTGAGACCTTTGAGATTCTATTTCTTAGCCACAGAGTTCACAGAGAGCTCTGAGATTCTTTTTGAGATTTAGAGAACGAAGCGTTTGATTCCGTCTTTGACCATTTTTGAGTTGAAGTTGATGAGCAAACCGACAACTAAACTCAAAATCACTTTGTTCTCTGTGGCTACGCACTTCCCACGCGGCGATTTACGTGGAAATGGAAATAGCCCGGGATAAAATAACTTACGGAGAAGTCCACGATGTTGTTCTTGAGATCGAACAACTGTGACTCGAACTTCAACAACACATCGTCGCGTTGGATCTCGAGCGGTTTCGCCACATCGGCATGGGCGTTTGTCGCGCTGACGACCGCGCGCGAGTTGCCAAGCTTGTCGCCGCGCGCGAGTAGAAAGTCCAACACGGAACCGCTGAATTTGGCGGGCAGGTCGCTCGGCGAAAGAATCGATTCGGGGAGAACATCCACCAAATAGGCGGCGGGGCGTCGGTCGGCGCGGATCACGCGTCGGACGCGCGTGAGGCGTGTCTTCTCCGCCACGCCGAGTCCCTTTGCAGAATCCGCGTCCGCCTCGAATTGTTCCACTTGTAGATCGCTGATCGTGATCTCCAAATTCATGCGCTTCGCCATCGTCTCGATGCTTTCGAGTCGCTCAAGCCCCGCATCGATCACCGGCACTTTGCCGACCACGTACGTGCCCGAACCCTGACGCCGCCGGATCACGCCTTGCGTTTCGAACGTGCGCATCGCTTCGCGCAACGTGGCGCGCGAAACGCCGAGTTGCTTGGCGAGTTCAGGCTCCGAGATCAAGCGCTGACCCGCCGGCGTTTTGCCGATGAGTTTTGCGAGATCGGCTTGCAATCGTTGAAAGGGAAAATTAGACATGTTCCTCCAGCACGGGAATAATATCGAACTTCGTCACATCCACCAACCCCTTATCTGAAATTCGTAACTCGGGGATGACCACCAGCGCGAGCAAACTCAATTGCATGTTCGGGTTGTTCAACTCGCACCCACACATTTTGAAACCCTCAATGACAGATTCGGCTTTGCGCGCGACGACGTCCGCTTTTTCGGTGGACATCAGCCCCGCGATTTTCAATTCAACTTGACCGATCACTTCTCCATTGCGGACGACCACTTGACCGCCTCCGCTTCGCGCCAAGGTGTTGCCTGCCAGCGCCATGGACGCGTCATCGGTGCCGACGACGATCATGTGATGCGAGTCATGCGCGACGGTGGATGCAATTGCACATTTCGCAGTGAAACCAAACCCGCTGACGAGCCCCAATGTGATTCCGCCCGTGCCTTTGTGTCGTTCGACGAGCGCGATCTTCGCAAGGTCGCGCGTGATGTCCGCTTTGATCTCGCCATTGACGGGTTGTACGTCGAAGGTCAAATGTCGCGTACCCGCGTGATTTTCGATGACGCCAATTACGTTGGCCCTCACCCCTAACCCCTCTCCCGGTGGGAGAGGGGAACGCAACTTGAAATCCTCCGCTTTCAACTTTCTCTTCAACTTCACAGAGTTCTTCACCCACGCGGGATAGGTGGACTTCGGCAAATTCACTTTCCACTCGCCTTTTTCAGCAATGACTCTTCCTTTTGCAATGACCAGATCCGCTTTGAAGTTTTTCAAATCCTCCGCCAGCACCACGTCTGCCCAGCGACCGGGGGCGATCAAGCCCATTTCCTTGCTCACTCCGAAATGCTCGGCGGTGTTGATGGTCATCATTTGAATCGCGGTGACGGGATCGAGTCCCTGCTCGATGGCGTGGCGCAGGACGCGGTCCATGTGACCATCGTGAGTCAGGGTTCCTGCGTGCGAATCGTCGGTGACGAGGATGAAGTGGCGCGAATCCATTTTCTTTTCGGTGATGGCTTTCACTTGGGGTTCCACATCGAACCACGCCGAGCCGTAGCGGAGCATGGCTTTCATCCCCTGTCGCACACGCGCAACCGCATCTTCCAAACGCGTGCCTTCGTGGTCATCCTCCGCGCCGCCTGCGACGTACCCATGAAACGGACGCCCAAGGTCAGGCGAAGCATAATGCCCGCCAATAGTTTTGCCAGCCGCGTGCGTGATGGACATTTCATCGAGCATGTTCTTATCGCTCATGAACACGCCGGGGAAGTTCATCATCTCGCCCAAGCCGATGATGCCTTTCCATTTCATCGCTGTTGCCACTTCTTTCGGACCGATGTGTGCGCCGGGAGTTTCCAATCCTGGTGCAGACGGCACGCACGAGGGCATTTGCACCCACACGTGGATGGGTTGCTTCTGCGCCTCGTCCACCATCAATTTGACGCCGCGCAAACCAAAGACGTTTGCAATTTCGTGGGGGTCAATGAACATGCCCGTCGTGCCGCGCACAGCCACCGCGCGCACGAACTCTGTCACTGTGACCATGCCCGATTCCACGTGCATGTGCCCATCGAGCAAACCGGGGACGAGGTATCGCCCGTTCGCGTCGATCACCTTCGTCTTTTTGCCGATGGTATGACTCGCGTCATTTCCGACGTAGGCAATGTGACCGTCTTTGACGGCGATATCCGTCTTGGGAATGATCTCGCCTGATTGGACAGATACCCACTGACCATTGCGAATCACGAGGTCGGCAGGGACGCGTCCCATGGCGGTATCGACGAGGGAACGGGTTAGTTTGGGGGAGGAGGGCATGTTTACTCCGTTATATCAATACTCGGTGGTCGAGTAGGGCGAGTGCAAGTCGAGCCCGTATCGAGACCACCAGTTTTCATCTAGCAAATCGTTTGCAGGTTACCTGCTGGTTTCGACACCGCACCTGCGGTGGGTGCAGGTGTACGTCCCGCGAACTGCACGCGGGACTACTCAACCAGCGGATTTATGAAAGCAATCTCTTCGCCGCTTGGTTATGTTTCTCCGCGAGTTTGCGTTCATTCACCGTGACGAGTTGACCTTCCTTCACGATGAACTTCCCGCCAACGACGGTGTAATCCGCGTTGACGGGTTGACCGAAGACAATTGCCGAAACGGGATCGTGCATCCCGGCGAAACCGAGCTTATTCAGGTTCACGGCGAAGAAGTCGGCGCATTTGCCAACTTCGAGAGAGCCGATGTCTTTTCGTCCAAGAACCGCCGTGCCGCCGCGTGTGCCGAGGTAGAGGGCTTCGCGGGCGGTCATGAGTTTGCGCGCTTCGGGGACATCTCCCTCACCCCTAACCCCTCTCCCGCTGGGAGAGGGGGACGGACTGGCAGAATAACCTGTTATTCCTTCTTTCACACGCGAGAGCAACATCGCGTTGCGGACTTCGGCTAGAAGGTGAGAGCCGTCGTTGGAGGCGGAGCCGTCTACACCGAGACCAACGTTGACGCCAGCCTTGCGATATTCTTTGATCGGGGCGATGCCGGAGGCGAGTCGCATATTCGAGGTTGGACAGTGCGCCACACCGCAGTTGTGTTTGGCGAAAACTCTTATTTCTTCATCGTTCACCCACACCGCGTGCGCGAACCAGACATCGTCACCGACCCAGTCCACTTCCTGCATGTACCCGACGGGGCGATGTCTGAACATCTGCATGCAAAATTGTTCTTCGTCTTCAGTCTCGGCGAGGTGTGTGTGGAGATGCACGCCGTATTGGCGCGCGAGTTTGGCAGATTGTTTCATCAGTTCGCCTGTCACACTGAACGGGGAACACGGCGCGAGGACGATTTGCACCATCGAGCCGGGTTTGGCGTCGTGATATTTTTGGATGAGGCGCTGTGAGTCTTTGAGGATGGAGTCTTCGTCGTCTACCACGCTATCGGGCGGGAGTCCGCCTTTCGATTCACCGAGAGACATCGAGCCGCGCGAGGCGTGGATGCGGAGTCCCACTTCCGCTGCCGCGGCAATCTCATCGTCGAGTTTTGAACCGTTTGGAAAGAGGTAGAGGTGGTCTGAGGCGGTGGTGCATCCCGAAAGGGCGAGTTCGGCTAACGCGGTCGAGGTCGAAATAAAAATGTCTTCGGGGTTGAGGCGCGCCCAGATCGGGTAAAGCGTTTTGAGCCAGTTGAAGAGGTTGGCATCCTGCGCGGGGGGGACGGCGCGCGTGAGGGTTTGGTAGAAGTGATGATGCGTGTTGACAAGCCCGGGCAAGACGACGTGACCTTTGAGGTCGAGGACTTCATCGGCTGTCTCGGGCAAACTGGAAGTTTGCCCTACTTGTTCGATGAAGCCATCGCGAACAAAAAGACCACCATCCGAGAGTTCGGTTTGGCGGTCGTCCATGGTGAGGAGGTGGGCGTTTTTGATGAGGAGGGTGGGCATGGGGGAGTGGTAAATCGTAATTGGTAATTGGTGCTTGGAGGCGGGTGAGAGTTGGAGAATTGGTCTAGTTGTCTGACAAATCGAAGTGTAGCAAAAAAGGAGGGGGATGTCAACGAGATTTTTTCTGTAGCCAAACCGCTTCAACAGCAGGGTGCTCCCGCAAGGTATAATCCATCAAAAGGATGACACAATGCCCACACCCCGAACCGAAACGCCAGATAATCAAAGTTACGCCGCGCTCAAAAAGCTGATCGTCGAAAACGGCTTGCTTGAAAAACAGCCCGGCTTTCTCACGCGCCATATCATCGGCACTCTTGCCATGCTGTCAGTCAGCGTTGCGATTCTCTTCCTCACCGATAACATCTGGGTGCAACAGTTGAACGCCGCGTTCATGGCGTTCGTCTTCGGGCAGATCGGATTCATCACGCACGATACGGGCCATCGTCAGGGATTCCACACCGCCCAACAAAACGATTTCATCGGGCTGATTCACGGCAACGCATTGATCGGCATGAGCTACGGCTGGTGGATCAATAAGCACAACCAACATCACGCCCAGCCCAATCGTGAAGACACCGACCCCGACATCGCCATCCCGGTGATCGCGTTCAGCGAAAAATCTGCGCTCGAAAAACGCGGCATCCCGCGCTTCATCGTCAAATACCAGAAATTCTTTTTCCTGCCCCTCCTGCTGTTCGAATCCTATAGTTTACATGTGGGCAGTATCATTTTCTTTATCAAAAAGAAAAACTGGAAATATCGCAACATCGAGATCTTGCTCTTCGTTCTCCATCTCATTGGCTTCTTCACGATCATCTTTTCGGCGATCGGTCTGTGGAAGGGAATCGTGTTCATCCTCGTCCAGCAGGCGTTGTTCGGTTTGTATATGGCTTCGGTGTTTGCCCCCAATCACAAAGGCATGCTCATCGTCGGCAAAGATGAAGCGATGGACTTCCTGCGGTTGCAAGTGCTCACTGCGCGCAACGTGAAGGCGCACCCGATCACCGATTTCTGGTACGGCGGTTTGAATTATCAGGTCGAGCATCATCTCTTCCCTTCGATGGCGCGCAACCAGTTACGGCGGGCGCAAGTCATCATCCGCAAGTTTTGCGAAGACCAGAAGATCACGTATTACGAAACCAGCATGTTCAACTCGTACGTTGAAATTCTGGATTACCTGCATTTGGTCAGCGCACCGTTGCGCAAGAAAAAACTGGCAATCGAAACCGCCTAATACCATCAGTAGTGAGCCGCGAATTTCGCTGATTCGCGCGAATTGATTTTAAAATTCGCGAAATTTCGTGCAATTCGCGGCTCATGATTTAAACTATTTCACGAGGTCGAACAGCTCGCGCAGGGATAGATCTGCAAGCGATCTGACAATGCGGTCCGCGCCTTCGAGGGATAGCAGATAGGTAACGGGATTCGGGACAGCGACGACGAAGACGCCTGCGCGGTTCGCGGCTTTGACTCCGTTGGGGGAATCTTCAAAGATGACCGCTTCATTTTTCTGGACTTGAAGTTGATTCAACGCCGTGAGGAAGAGATCGGGGTTCGGCTTGGTTCGTCCCGCCCCCACATCGTCTGCGCAGACGACGGTATCGAACAGGTCGAAGATGCCGAGTCGTTTGGCGTGGTTGTCTACCCACGCGTGCGGAGAACTGGAGGCGATGGCGAGTTTGAGCTTGTGACGTTTCGCGTCGCGGATCGTTTCCATCACGCCGGGCAGAACGGACTGCGCATGGATCATCGCAAGGCTTTCCACGCTGTGACGCGCGCGCAAGGAAACTGAATCCAGCCGTCCCTGTGAGAGACGCGAGAGGTTATCCGCCGCGTCGAAGTCCGCGAGTCCGTATCCGCCGATGATCCGTCCCCAGTCTTCATGAGGGAAATCGAATCCGTTTTCGCGATAGATATTTTTCCAGATGAGGTATTCGGGGGTTTCGGTGTCGAGGATCAATCCGTCGAAATCAAAAATGAGGGCTTTGAGCATGAGTGGGATTATACTAAGCCTCGTCATTGCGAGACGCCGAAGGCGGCGAAGCGTCGCGTGGTGCCGTGGCGACACAATCTCCTGATAACATGAGATTGCTTCGTCGCTCACATTCGTTCGCTCCTCGCAATGACACTTGGAGTGAATATGTCCGACCTCTACTATTCCGATTACATCGAACTCGACCGAATCTTGAACAGCCAGCATCCGCGCAGTTTTGACAAGATGGAAGACGGCAACGACGAGATGCTGTTCATCATCATCCATCAGGCGTACGAGTTGTGGTTCAAACAGATCATTTTCGAACTCGACCTCGTGCGGAATATCTTCGAGCGCGGACGCATCAACGACAACTCAGGCGACATGAGCAACGCGGTGCATAAGTTGAAGCGCATCGTGAAAATTTTGGAGTTGATCAACCAGCAGGTCGGCGTGCTCGAAACGATGACCGCGCTCGACTTTCTCGAATTCAGGAATTTTTTACTGCCCGCGTCGGGCTTTCAAAGCAAGCAGTTCCGTTTGATCGAAGCGAAGTTGGGATTGAAAATGGAGGAGCGCCACAAAAAGGAATATTACAAACACACGCGGCGCGGCAGTCTATCGGAAAGCGACTCGCAGGAGGTGAGCCGCGTGGAAAGCGAAAGCACGTTGAAGGGACTCATCATCGAGTGGCTCGAACGCATGCCGTTCTTCGACGAAGAATATTGGGTGGATTATCTCTCGTCAAGCAACGTGGACAGCAACAAGTTCTGGTCCGATTATCGCAAAGTGTATCAATCGAGTTTAGCCGACGGCGAGGGCGGCAGGCTGGCGGAATTCGACAAGGTATTTTTCGCCGAGGGGCGCGGCGAGGTTTCTCCCGAGGCGATGCAATCCGCGTTGTTCATCACGCTGTACCGCGACCTGCCCATCTTTCAGGTGCCGTTCGAGTTGCTCAATACCCTCTCCGAAATTGACGAACTGCTCTCGAACTGGCGGTATCGTCATTTCATGATGGTGCGGCGCATGATCGGTTTGCGCGTTGGCACAGGCGGCACCAGCGGCGCGGGCTACCTCGAAGGGACGTTGAGTCAGCACTACGCTTTCCGCGAGATCACCGAAGTGGCGACGTTCCTGATCGAGCGGAGCAAACTCCCGCAATTGCCGAATGCCTTGAAGGAGAAGGTAAGTTTTCGGGTGTAAAATACGAAGGATATAAGCAGGTATACAGTCTATAGGCTGGTTAAGACATAGTTAGGTGGCCCATCTACAGAAAAGGCTGTCAAAAGATTTATGAAAGCCGCAACGCAAGTATTACCCCCGTCTTATTTTCTCTACCGCCATTTTGACGAGACGAAGTATAAAAAGGCTACTTGGGTGGTCATTCTGCTTGGTGGTCTTGTGTTTTGGGTCTCCTTCGTTGTTTTCAACAATTTGGCAGAAATTTTGCGCCCCGAGTATCAGATGGTTGAGCGTTTACATTTCCAATTGAGCGTGGAACGTCTAATAGTCTTATTCCGCGTGCTTTTGCCCGTTGCTCTCGTACTGATCCTGCATGAATGTATCCATGCAATATTACTGTGGTTATACACAAAAGAGCGCCCTACTTTTGTTACTACCTTTGAAGGTATAGGCGGCGTCGCGGTTAGAATGCCATCCTGGTATTTCTCCCGCAATGCGTTTCTAATCGCTGACTTAGCTCCCGTATGTCTGATAACGCTTGTCGTTCCATTTCTTTTTCTGGTGGTTCCGCGCGCCGTTATTAATACGTTGGTCTTCTGTGCCGCCTTAAACCTCGCTGGCTCGTTGTCCGATATTGTTTCATCTGTCTATGTCTATTCACACCCTGCCGACACTTATCTTGATACAAACGGGTCTTTCTTTCATGACCAAATGTCATTAACCGTACCAACTTGGAAACGATGGATTCGGTCAGTCATAGAACGGTTTTTAACAAAACTTGAGTAATGCAAAGGAAAAGCGGGCTACCGATGAGTAGCAGTGAACAGGTGTGTACGCGCCGCGTTTTTTGAGCACTTCTCTGGCTTTGGGCTTTTCCCGTTTCGAGGGCGAGTCCCGTCCCGCCCACCTGCGGCTAACGCCAGCCGTTAATTGAAACTCCCCCATGAACGATCAGAACATCACAATCCCTCTCAAGCGATTCCTGCTCGTCGAAGGATGCCCTCCCGAATGGAAGGATTTGGACCTGTACCTCTTTCGAGATAACGATATCGCGTTTTACGTCGGTCAATCGCATCTTGCGTTTGCCCGCGTGTGGGAGCATTTGCTGAGCGGGTTCAAAGGTCACTCCATCGTGGGGCGATTCATCTGGTGCAACTGGCCCCAATCCATGAGTTTCACGATCGAATTGTTGAGTTCGCAGTCAGAGCAATTCGCGGTCGTGGGGAATGACCTGTCCGCTTCGGAGCGGTGGCTGATCCAGCGTTGGTCGCCGTGTTTCAACGTTTCGCAGAACAGTCAACCGACGTCCCTGCCAGATTCCTATCTGCCGCCGAACGCTCCGTTCCGGCGCAGGCGGAGCCTCAACGCGTTAATCCATGAGGCGGAGCGAGCCGTGAAAGCGGAAAATACGAAACTTTGGTTGGAAAATCTGGGGTAGCGAAACGACCGAGGCTGGGGGATTCATTGAAATAACCTCCACAATCCCTGACAGGCTCATCCACATTTCCTCCACAATGTATTGATACCCTTGTGAAAATTTCACAAGGAGAATCAACGAATGAAAGCCTCCGAATCAACTAATCGCACATACGCGAGGATCGCCGGGTTTACGTTTCTTTTCTACATCGTATCCGGCATCACCAGCCTGTCGCTGGGCAGTCAATCTCAATTTGCAGACGTGCTGTATCTCCTCCAAAACGTTTCCGCGCTTGTGCTGGGCGTTGCCCTCTACATGCTCACGCGCGCGTACGGACCGGCTCTGGCACTGCTGGCATTGACCTTCCGCATCATGGAGGCGATCCACAGCGAGAGCGAGATCTTCTTCGCCGCAGGAAGTTTGCTTTTCTGCTGGTTGCTCCTGCGCGGCAGGCTGATCCCTGTACCGCTGGCTCAACTCGGCGTGCTCGCCTCCGCCCTGCTCGTTGTGATCCTGCCCCTGCAACTTGCCGGACTGTTCGGCGGTTCCATGTCGTGGTCCGCATCAGTGACATGGATGGTCTGGCTGCCCATGCTGGTTTTTGAAGTTACAGCCGCGCTGTGGTTGATGATCAAAGGTGTTACGATCCCGGCTGAGAAAACCTCAATCCCTTCGGGCGCTGATTAATATACAGCAGAACATCCTTCAGGAGAAAACTTCAAATGAAAACCAACCTCATCTCAACATCCCCAATGACTCTTGCAAGGTTCGCGGGTTTCCTCTATCTAATCGTCGTTCCGCTAGGTATCTACGGAACAATCATCATCCCCTCCAAATTGATCATACCGGGAGACGCGGCAGCGACTGCCGCCAACCTCACGACTTCCGAATCGCTGTTTCGTCTGGGCATTGTTCTTCACATCCTTGCCCCATTGTTCATGCTTGCGGTGAGCCTTGTTTTATATCAGGTACTCAAGCCCGTTGACCGGAACATGGCTATGCTGATGGTCATCCTCGTCATGCTTGGCGTTTCAACTGATCTAGTAAATAGGGGGAATCAACTTGCGGCCTTGCGCCTGCTGGGCGGCGCTGAGTATCTAAATGTATTCACCCCAGAGCAGTTACAGGCGCTGGCACTCTTTTACCTTAGACTGCCCGGCAATATTCCCACCATATTCTGGGGGCTTTGGCTGTTCCCATTGGGATACCTGGTTTTCAAGTCAGGATTTCTGCCGAAATTTCTCGGCGGCTTGTTGATGGTCTCCTGTTTTATGTATCTTGTCGACACCTTCGCCTCCATCCTCGGGTACAGCGTGAATATTGGAATGTTTGGCGCAATCGGGGAAGTGTTGTTCATCTTGTGGCTTTTAGCGAAAGGCGTCGATACCGAACGCTGGAAAGCGGTTCAAACTATTTCAACGGAAGGTATATAGCGATATGAAAGCAGTTATTTTCCAAAAATACGGACACCCTGATGTTCTTGAAATTTGCGAGGTCGAAAAGCCCACCCCCAAAGATGACCAAGTCCTCGTGAAAGTCTGTGCCTCTTCTGTGAATATCGCGGAGTGGTATGCCATGACAGGTCTGCCCCTCGCCCGCATCGGCAGTGGATTCTTCAAGCCGAAAGACACACGTCTCGGCGCGGACTTTTCCGGCGTGGTCGAAGCGGTCGGAAAAGACATGACGGATTTCAAGCCCGGCGACGAAGTCTTCGGCGGAAGAAGCGGTGCATACGCCGAATACGTGACCGTGAAAAAAGCCATCGCTCACAAGCCAGCCAACGTCACGTTCGAAGAAGCGGCGTCTGTCCCTACGGCGGGAATCACCGCCTTGCAGGGACTGCGCGACCACGGGAAAATCCAGCCGGGGCAGAAAGTCCTGATCCACGGCGCGTCGGGCGGAGTGGGTTCGTTTGCCATCCAAGTCGCCAAAGCCCTAGGCGCGGAAGTGACCGCCGTGTGCAGTACAAGGAACGCCGAACACGCCCGTTCGCTGGGTGCCGACCATGTCATTGATTACACAAAAGAGGATTTCACTCGCAGTGGTCAACGCTACGATCTGTTGTTCAATGTCAATGGAAGCCGATCATGGTCGGATTACAAGCGCGTACTCAAACCAGACGCAATTTTTGTCTTCGCCGGGGGACCGAGAACGCCGCTGGTCGGTCCGGTCAGCCTCTTGATCAGGATGAAGATCGCGATGCTGGGCGCGAGTCAGAAGTTTGCGTTTTTCATCGCCCAGTTCAACCGTGAGGATATGAACATCTTGAAAGACATGCTCGCCGCCGGTACGATCAAACCCTACGTCGAAAAAACCAACCCGATGGAAAAAATTTCGGATGCCATGCGGCACCTCGGCACGGGTCACGCGCAGGGAAAGATCGTGATCGCCCTGAGATAGGTTTTCTAAGAAAGTGTCTGAAAAGTCAAAATACACTCTTGCATGTCATTCTGAGTGGCGCTTCAGCGCCACGAAGAATCTCTGACAGGCTCTTTCGTCTACAGGCGCGAGGAGAGATTCTTCGCTCCCGGCGTTTACCCTGAGTTTATCGAAGGGGGTCGCTCAGAATGACATGAACATAGTTTTCAGACACTCTCCAAACCAAAAAACCAGTTCTTGACGCCGTTGCGCGAAGCGTGCGTCAAAACAGGCTACACGATTCGCCCGCCGAATCGAACACTCATCTGAACCTTCATAAAGAATTGATGATAGTGTGGCAACATTCTATTCAGAGTAACGTATACTAGAATCAAACAAGTAGAAATCATAGAGGATAACCAGATGGAAATCAAATACTTTGAATTCATGAAATATCTCATTCGCTTCAACCGGCAAGTTTATCTCGACCACAATGCAACGACGCCGGTCAGCGGACGTGTTCAAACCAAAATGAATCAGGCGTTGAAATACAACTACGGCAACCCGTCTTCGTTTTATGGGAGCGGCAGGAAATCTGCCGAGTTGGTGGAACAAGCTCGGAAACATGTCGCGCAAGCCATTCATGCCGACCCGTGCGAGGTCATTTTTACGGCTTGTGCGACTGAATCCAACAATGGGGTGCTCAAATCGGTCAGCGCGCATTTTTACCCCAAGAAGAAAAAGATCGTTTCCACGCCGATCGAGCATCCTTCGGTGATGAATACACTGGCGTATCTTGAAACTCAGGGAGTGATCGTCGAATATTGCCCGGTGGACGACAAAGGGCGCGTGCGGCTCGCTGAATTGGAAAAGTTGATCGATGGTGACACCTTTTTGGTCTGTTGCATGTTAGCCAACAATGAGACCGGCATCATTCAAGACCTCAAGGCTGTGACGAACATCGCACATCAACACGGCGCGCTGGTGCTGACGGATTGCGTGCAGGCGTTGGGAAAAATACCGATTGACCTCCACACGTGGGATGTGGATTACGCCTCGTTCTCGGCGCACAAACTGTATGGACCAAAAGGCATCGGCGCGTTGTACGTCAAGCAGGGCAGTCCATTCACGCCGTTCCTGCATGGCGGTCATCAGGAGAGCGGATTGCGAGCCGGCACCGAAAGCATCCACAACATCGTCGGGTTCGGCGCGGCGTGCGAGGAAGTGGACAAACTCCTCGCGCACGGTAGACAGATCCGCGCGCTGAAACGACAGTTGATTCAGCGTCTCAGGGAGATCAAACCGGATGTCGTGATCAATTCGCCGGAGTCAGATTCAGAGTGCCTGCCGAACACGCTCAGCGTCACCTTCCCCGGCGTGGAAAATGCCGGGTTGATGGGGATGCTGGATTATCGGGGAATCGCGGTCTCTGCCGGGTCGGCGTGCAGTACGGGCGAAGACACACCTTCACACGTTTTGAAAGCGCTGGGGTTGTCGGACCTAGCCGCCCGCGAAACGATCCGTATCAGTCTTGGGCACGACACCTCCGCACGCGACATCCAATACGTGACGCGCGTGATCCGGGATTACATTGCAGGGCGAGTTTCATTCGTTAATATGCTCGCGCCTGCTCAACTGAATGAAAACATCCTGTTCGACGAAAAGACCTTCATCCTCGATGTGCGCCCTTCGGACGACCGGAAGAAATACAAAGGCTTGCCGAATTCTCACGAGGTCAATCCCCTGCATGTCGAACAGTATTTGAAACAACTTCCGCGCGATAAGCAAATTCTGGTGTATTGCCCGGGCGGCGGGCTTTCGGTGATGATCTCGTATTATTTGAAAGCGAAGGGCTTTAAGAAAATCACCAACCTGCGCGGCGGGCTGGACGGTTGGAGACACCGGCGCAGTGACCTGTATGAAAAGTACGCGGGGCAAAATGCTCGAGTGCTTGAACCGGATAAGGTCGATTAAACGAAAGAGGAAAGAAGAAAGTTTCTTTCCTCTTTCATCCTTCATCTTTCTTCTTTCCTCCCTTATACTGCCCCCATGCCTCCTCTCATCCTTGTCGTTGACGACGAACCCAAGATCGTCCGCCTCGCGCGCGATTATCTGGAGAAGAACGGATTCCGCGTCGTCACCGCCGCGGACGGTCAATCCGCGTTGACGATTGCCCGCCGCGACAAACCCGATCTTGTCATCCTCGACCTGATGCTCCCACAGATCGACGGGCGCGAAGTCTGCCGCATCTTGCGCCGGGAAAGCGACGTGCCCATCATCATGCTCACCGCGCTCTCGGAGGAGATCGATCAAGTGACCGGGCTCGAGATCGGCGCGGACGATTACATCACCAAGCCGTTCTCGGTGCGGGCGTTGGTGGCACGCGTGCGGGCATTGCTTCGTCGAACGCGCGGAGATGTCAAAGCGCCGAGCCTCGTCCGTGTGGGTGGGTTGGAGATCGATTCGGAAAAATATTCTGTGACATTCAACGGCGCTCCCATTAAGTTCACTCCCAACGAATTCAAATTGCTGTACCTGCTCGCCAGCCGACCCGGTCAAACGCTCACGCGCGAACAATTGCTCGAAGACCTGCACGGGACCGCCTCCAGCGTGGATCGCAGTGTTGATTCGCATGTCAAAAATTTGAGGAAGAAACTCGAAGCCGCCTCGGGCAAGTCCATGATCGAGACCGTCTACGGCATCGGTTATCGTTTCAACGAATAACGTTCTCCCTCTTTCCTCTTTCTTCTTTCCTTTCCCCTTTCACCACGCTCCACCTCCCTCTCAATGTCCACCCCCCCTCCCCCAAAACCTCGCCGTTCCTATCGTTTTGTTCCGTTCGTCATTTTCTTCATACTCACCGTCTTCCTTTTTGTCGGAGGTATCGCGGCGCTTCTCTACCTGCTCTTTTCGCAATACACCAATATCAGAAATATTTGGATCCTCATCTGCGGCGCGCCGGTGGTTCTGGTCGTCATCCTTTTCTTCACTGCCTTCAATCTTTACATCCGCTACGGCAAACCGCTCGAAGAATTTTTCGATACGATCAACGCGGTCGAGGAAGGCAACCTTTCGGCGCGTGTGCCGGAAAACAACTCAGACATGTTCAGCGACCTGATCAAGCGCTTCAATAAAATGGTCGGCGAACTCGAACGCGCCGAACAACAGCGCCGCAACCTCACCGCCGACATCGCCCACGAACTGCGCACGCCGCTCCACATCATTCAAGGCAACCTCGAAGGCATCGTGGACGGCGTCTATCAACCGACGCCCGAGCACATCAACGCCACGCTGGATGAAACGCGACTGCTCACCCGCCTCGTCAACGACTTGCAGACCCTCTCCCTCGCCGAAACGGGACAACTCCCGCTTCATCCCACCTTATTTCTGCTCGCCGATCTGATCGCGGATCTCACTTCGAGTTTTTCCTCCCAAGCCGCGTCCCTCGGTATCGACCTGCGGACACACCTCACGGACGCGAACCAACAAGTGACCGCCGATTACGACCGGTTGAATCAAGTATTATCCAACCTCCTCTCGAATGCGTTGCGCCATACCCCCAAAGGCGGGAGGATTTCCATTCTCGCTGAACCTGCACAAGATACGCACTACGCAGTACGCATTACGATTCAGGATACCGGATCGGGAATCTCCCCCGAAGACCTGCCCTTCATCTTCGACCGTTTCTGGCGCGGCGACCGATCGCGCAGTGAACGCGCCTCTCACAGCGGGCTGGGACTCGCCATCGCTAAACAACTCATCCACGCGCACGGCGGGACGATCGAAGCGCAAAGCGAAGTGGGAAAAGGCACAACGTTCACCATCACGTTACCCGCCTGACGATGGTTCGAATTTCTTTGAAGAATCGAACTCACACGCAGAATCGTCCGATTCAACGCACGGTCATTTCC
>CAZQES010000036.1:14768-28979 GCA_964591425.1 uncultured Anaerolinea sp. | reverse complement strand
AATCTTATTCCGTCTCCTCTCCTTCCTCAACGGCTCGTGGAACCGGGTCGCTCTCTCGATCCTCCTCAGCGCCCTCACCATCGGTTCGAGTGTCGCGCTGATCGGCGTCTCCGCATGGCTCATCTCTACCGCCGCCATCGCCACTTCCGTTGCAGACCTCGGCGTGGCTGTTGTGATGACGCGCCTGTTCGGCATCACGCGCGCTGTATTTCGTTACCTCGAACGCCTCGTTTCGCACAATGTAACATTTCGCCTGCTTGCCCGCCTGCGCGTCTGGTTCTACGAAAAACTCGAACCCCTCGCCCCTGCCCGCCTGATGGATTACAAAAGCGGCGACCTACTCGCCCGCGTCATGGGCGATGTGGAGACATTGGAAAATTTCTACGTCCGCGTCGTTTCGCCCGTTTTGACCGCTATCCTCATCGGACTCAGCGTATCCATTTTCTTCGCTTCTTTCTACCCGACGATTGCTTTTGTCCTCCTCGGCTTTTTTCTCACTTTGGGTTTGATCCTGCCGCTCCTCGCCCAACTTGCCAGCCGCGTCCCCGGACAAAGACTCATTACTCAACGCGCCGAACTCCAAACCCAACTCGTGGATGGCATTCAAGGACTTGCCGACTTGCTCGCTTTTGGTCGCGGCAAAGACCGAGCGGATATGATTTCCTCTACCGGTAGGAATTACGGTTCGACACAAAAACAAATGGCTCACATCAGCGGAATCCATTCAGCACTGGTGACACTGTTGACAAATTTGGGCTTGTGGCTTGTGTTATTCCTTGTGATTCCACAGGTCACATCAGAGAATATCAACGGCGTAATGCTTGGCGCGTTCGCACTTATGACGTTTACGTCGTTTGAAGCGGTGAATCCCCTTCCCCTCGCCGCGCAGATGTGGAACTCGTCACGTGAGGCAGCGAAGCGCCTGTTCGAGGTAGTGGATGCGGAACCGGTTCTCAGGTACAAAGTGACCAGTGAGCAGTTATCAGTTACGAATGACGAATTGCGAATTACCGACCTCACCTTTTCCTACCCAAACACAACCAGACCTGCTCTCGAACAGATAACCTTCGACCTTCAACCCGGAACATCCATTGCGATCGTCGGTCCGAGCGGAGCTGGAAAGAGCACAATTGCCAATTTACTTTTCCGATTCTGGGAGTATGAGTCCGGAGAGATCCGTTTGGGCGGTGAGTCGCTCAGGTCGCTGAATCAGGATGAGGTCCGAAAACGATTCGCCCTCGTCTCGCAGAACAGTTATTTTTTCAACACGTCCATCCGTGAGAATCTGCGTCTTGCGCGTCCGAAGGTGAGTCAGGAGGAAATAGAGTCTGCCGCGCGCGCTGCACAAATCCATGATTTTGTCATGAATCTCCCAAAAGGATATGATACAGTTATCGGCGAGCAAGGTGTGCGGCTTTCCGGCGGTGAGCGCCAGCGGCTGGCAATTGCGCGCGCGCTCCTGAAGGACGCGCCCATCCTGATCCTGGACGAACCCACCGCCAACCTCGACCCTCTCACCGAAAAGCAGTT
Source organism: uncultured Anaerolinea sp. (assembly GCA_964591425.1). Classification (GTDB taxonomy): domain Bacteria; phylum Chloroflexota; class Anaerolineae; order Anaerolineales; family Villigracilaceae; genus Defluviilinea. The sequence goes on along the minus strand of CAZQES010000036.1, from coordinate 27,449 downwards.
TTTAGATACGCTTGTCCAACTCATGGCAGTGAAAACCTGCCTTTTGATCACACATCGGCTGGTTGGCTTGGAGAACGTGGGTGAAATCCTCGTGATGCAAAATGGACGCATCGTTGAGCGAGGAGCGCATCGTGACCTGCTCGATCACCCCGGGCTGTATCGCCGGTTATGGGAGATACAGAACCGGATCATTTCGGATATTTAGAGGTAAAATTCGCACATGCGATCCTTTGAACTTAACATCTTCATTGACCGCCCAAGGGTGGAAGTGTACGACCACCTCGCGGAGCCGATCAACATGATCGGGCTTCAGCCTTTTCTCACCACGATCGACATTTTGAAGGAGCAAAAAGACGCCAACGGAGTCCTCCTGCGACCGTTTTATATGCTCGAAACATACCGTTGGGCGGGGCTCCCCATTTTTAAAAGCAGGGTGTACACGGTTATTCAATTGACCGACCCAAAGAATGAATTGTTGATTCGACATTACAGCAGGGCAGGCATTCAGATCGCTTATCACTACGAATTCCACCAAATCGAAGAAGAACGAACACATTTGATCCAAAAAGCCGATTTCGAAAAGGTGAACAAGTTATTTGAAAATATGATATTCAGCCGAGCCAACAGGGCGCAGCGCGGTCTGCTCACAAACTTGAAAGTCCGGCTCGAAAAGCAATAATCGTGCTTGCCACACCGGATTGACAGTGCTATAATGTGGGCAATCCCCAGTTACTTTACAGCCCCATTCATTGTGTTATCCGTATGCACGGCAATTCATACCTGCACGGGTTTCACACCAGACGACCTTGACCGAAAATCCACACCCAACAACAAATTAAGGGAGACTCCCGCCCCAGCGCCCTGAAAAGGCGTCCTTTTGGCTTGCCGGTCCCTCCACCATTTCAATCCCAAAACGAGAAAAGACAAATGAAAATCCTTGAACTAGAGAACGAACCCCTTTCCAAACTTCGCACCCTGGGAAAGTCCTTGAACATTCCCAACTCCAACCGCCTGAAAAAGGAAACGCTCGCGATGATGATACGCGAAGCGGAGGCACAGCGGGAAGGAATCGAACTTCGCGGCGGCATCCTCGAGATCATGAGCGAGGGTATCGGCTTCCTGCGAGCCACGAATTACCGCATCAGCGACCAGGACGTGTACGTTTCACAAGCGCAATTGCGACGGCACGACCTGCGGGCAGGAGACCTCGTCATCGGGCAGGTACGCCCTCCACGTGAAAGTGAACGGCATTTCGGTTTGCTCAAAGTCGAATCGATCAACGGTCTGGATCCCGAAGAAGCCACCCGCAGAGACGTTTTCGAAAACCTCACACCGATCTTTCCTGATAAACGCTTCGACCTCGAAACCGACCATGATACCCTCGCACCTCGATTAATTAATTTGATCGCACCGATCGGCAGGGGCCAGCGCGGACTTATCGTTTCTCCTCCCAAGGCGGGAAAGACAACCATCCTCAAGCAAATTGCGAACTCGATCTCAACCAAATATCCCGATGTGCATTTATTGGTCGCCCTGATCGGCGAACGCCCGGAAGAAGTGACCGACATGGATCGTTCCGTGGACGCCGAAGTGGTCGCCTCCACATTCGACGAGCCGGTCACCTCGCACGTCCGTACAGCCGAACTTGCGTTAGAACGCGCTAAGAGGCTGGTGGAAATCGGACGCCACGTGGTAATCTTAATGGACTCGATCACACGCCTCGCGCGCGCGTACAACCTCGTTGTCAACCCTTCCGGTCGCACCCTCTCCGGCGGTATGGACCCTTCGGCGTTGTATCCCCCCAAGCGATTCTTCGGCGCGGCGCGCAATATTGAAGAAGGCGGATCGCTGACCATCATCGCCACCTGTCTGGTAGATACTGGTTCACGCCTGGATGACGTTGTGTACGAGGAGTTCAAAGGCACAGGCAATATGGAATTGCACCTCTCACGCAAACTTCAAGAGCGACGTATCTATCCCGCCGTGGACATCGAACGCTCATCCACGCGTCGCGAGGACCTTTTGCTTGGTCCAGATATCCTTCAACGCGTCTGGCTCATGCGACGCATGTACATCCAGATGATCACCCAGCAACCGCAAGGCGCCGGCATGGATAATTCTGTAGCCACCGAAGCGATCATCACCCGCCTCGACCGCGCGCGCAACAACCAGGAGTTTCTCGAAAACCTCGGCAGGGAAGAGTAAAACGAAACGATAGAAAATGTCAAAATTGATTACGTTTCTGAAAGGCAATACCATCTCGGTTGTTAGTTGGGTTATCACCTTTGCCATCGCCGGGAGTATGGTGGGAGGCGCGCTGGCGTGGAAGAACTCAAACGCACCGACTCAGTTAACCGCGCCTCAACCGACCACTGCACCGGAGGAGGAACCGGCTGACGTTGTGATGCCAGCCTTGGGGGGTCCAGAAGCGTTTCTCTCCATACCGCGCGAGATCCAGATCAAGACCAACGTTCCCGCCGATAAGCCGCGCTACCAACCGGTCGAATATCGCGTCAAACGCGGCGACTCGATCTTCGCCGTCGCCGAATCATACAAACTTACCGCAGAGTCTGTGCTGTGGGCAAATTACGATGTGCTGCAGGACGACCCGCACAGTTTGAAACCGGGGCAGGTCTTACAGATCCCACCGACCGATGGCATTTACTATCAGGTGAAGGAAAATGACACGCTCGAATCGGTTGCCGATGAATTCAATGCAAGTGTGGATGACATCATAAGTTTTCCCGGCAATAATATTGATTTGAGTGACCCAAAGGTCATCTCCGGCTCGTGGGTGATGGTGCCGGGCGGCGAACGCGAATTCGTGCAATGGCTCATGCCGACCGTAGCCACCGGCGCATCGGGAACCTCTTCCACCAGTCAGAGCGCGTGCCCCGGCGGCGCGGTGGGCAGCGGCAGCTTTGTATGGCCCGTGGATTCTCGATCCCTTTCAGGTAATGATTATTGGTCGGGCCATCTTGCGCTCGATCTTGCCGCGGGTGAGGGGGCGCCGGAGTACGCGGCAGATAGCGGCGTGGTGACCATGGCGCAAAGCGGTTGGAACTATGGATACGGAAACGTTGTGCAGATCGATCACGGTAACGGATATTCCACGCTCTACGCGCACATGAGCACGATCGGCGTCAGCGTGTGCCAGAGTGTCAGCGCGGGCCAGTGGATTGGCGGAGCGGGGAACACCGGCAATTCACAAGGCGCGCACCTTCATTTCGAAGTGCGTTTGAACGGCGGTTTTATTAATCCGTGGTTCGTGTTACCATAACAACAATCAATGAACCAAGCCGAACTCACCGAATTGCTTTCTAGTCTGCCGATTGGGGAAGTCCGTTTTTTTGATTCCATCGGCTCGACGAACGACGAGGCGTTGAAGTGGGCGCATGAAGGCGCGCGCGACATGTCGGTGATCGTTGCAGACGAACAGACCATGGGGCGCGGAAGGATGGATCGTGCGTGGTTCACACCGCCCGGAACCGCTTTGGCTTTCAGCTTGGTCCTTCGCCCCACACTGGATGAAAAGCCGCATCTCTCGCGACTGGTGGGCTTAGCCGCCCTGGCAATCGTACAGCCTCTTCAGCTTCTGGGTCTCTCTCCCCAAATCAAATGGCCCAATGACATTCTGCTGGACCAGCGAAAAGTGGCAGGTGTTTTGATTGAACTTGTGTGGGCAGGCGAGGACGTAGTTTGTGTGGTGATCGGCATCGGAATTAACGTGCTGAAACGCGCTGTCCCCGATACTGACATTCTTCGGTTTCCCGGCACAAGTCTCGAGGATGCGCTGGGAAATTCGGTGGAACGCGAAAAAATACTAAAGGATGTTCTCAGCGCGTTCATTCATTTACGTCCGCAAGTTAGCACGGACGAGTTCATGAACCAATGGGGGGAAGTCCTTGCGTATCGAGGCAGGCAGGTGAGAGTTGAAATGGGCGGCGATCAAACTGTTGTTGGCAGATTGGAAGGGATACTCTCAGACGGAAGTTTGAGATTGCGCGATGACAATGGCAAATCCGTAACAGTCCGATTCGGCGACGTTCGTCTCAGACCCTTCACTGATATACTAAAAAACAAGGCAACTAATGTTTGATAATCTGCGTGAATCAGCATCGTCTTCATCATTCTACGAAGAAGAATCCAACGAACTCTACCGCGAGCCTGCTTCGGGACCCATCGCCGCACCATCCTCCAGGCGTGGGGAATCTCGTTTCCTCGGCATGACCGGGCAACAACGATTCCTGCTTTCACTGATGCTGTTTCTCACCGTTTGCGCCTTCGGAACTTTGGCAATGTTCGTTTTGGGAAAAATGTCATTATTTTGAGCGGAGAAATTACGAAAAAAATCCCGAAAGAAATTCCTTCGGGATTTTTTGATTCCTAGATCAGTTGAGGCTGAGGCTCTGCTTTTTCCTCTTCCATTTGCGCGCCGGCACGCTTCAAATCCTCTGCTGAGATGCGCGCCACCGATGCCACGTAATCGCCATCCTGCGGTTTGATGAGGTGAACGCCCTTCGTCGCGCGGCCCGCCGTTTTCACCGTTCTGTTCTTGATACGAATCGTCTGACCGTTCGCGGTCATGATCGTCAGGTCGTCGTCCTTTTGCACCACGCGGGCAGCGACGATCTTGCCGATTTCTTTGGTCGCCTTTTGATCGATCGTCGCAACGCCAAAGGTGGCGCGTCCCTTCGGTGAATATTCTTTGAGCGGAGTTTGTTTGCCGAACCCGGCGCTGGTCACCACCAGCAACGCGCCGTCTTTCTCAACCACATCCATGCTCGTGACCGAGTCACCCTTCTTCAATTTGATGGCGGTCACACCCGCGGCTTGACGTCCCATCGAGCGGATCTTGGTCTCGTTGTAGCGAAGGGCTTGTCCGTTTTGCGTGACGAAGATCACCTCGTCCTTGCCACTGGTGACGCGCGCCCAACCCAATTGGTCGCCCTCCTCTAAATTGACGGCGATCAAGCCCGAAGGTCGGACGGAGGCGAACTCTTCCATCACGACGCGTTTCACCTTGCCGCGCATGGTCGCCATGACGCAATATCCGTGCGCAGAGAAATCCGAGACGGCGATCGCGGCAGTGACGCGTTCATCCGCATTCAACGCCAGAACATTGACGAGCGGGATGCCTTTTGCGGTTCGATCCGCATCGGGAATTTGATACACCTTTTCGCTATAGACCTTGCCTCGGTCGGAGAAGAACAGCATCGTGTCGAGACTGCGCGCGGGAATGAGCGCAACAACTTCATCCTCTTCTTTCGTTTCAAATCCCTTCACACCGCGCCCGCCGCGACTCTGCGAACGAAAGGCCGCCGCCGCCACGCGTTTGATGTAGCCGCGCTCGGTGAGACTGATAAGCACCGCTTCGTCTTGAACGAGGTCGGCATCGGAGAGCGATTCAATAGCATCGGCGGCGATGCGCGTACGGCGGTCATCGCCGTATTTGTCGGCAAGGTCGCGCATATCGTCTTGAATCAGCGCGAGAATCTTTTTAGGGTGGGCAAGCAGGTCTTCAAGGAAGGCAATTTGTTGGGCAACTTGCTTGTGTTCCTCTTCGATCTTCCAGCGTTCGAGCGCGGCTAGGCGTCGCAACTGCATGTCGAGGATCGCCTGCGCTTGCAGGTCGCTGAGTTTGAATCGTTTCATCAAATTCGTCTTGGCAACATCGGCATCCTGCGATTCGCGGATGGTTTTGATAACTGCATCCAGGTTGTTCAGCGCGATCAAGTACCCGTCGAGGATGTGTTGCCGTGCGCGTGCTTTTGCCAATTCGAAGTTCGTGCGGCGGACGATGACCACCTGCCGATGTTCGATAAAGATCTGCAACGCGCGCTTGAGCGGGAGCGTGCGCGGCTCGCCATCCACAAGGGCGAGCATTTGCGCTCCGAATGTCGATTGTAACGACGTGTATTTGTAAAGCTGGTTAAGCACTTTCTTCGGCTGAGCGCCGCGCTTGAGTTCGATGACGATGCTCATTCCGCGTTGGTCGGATTCGTCGCGCAGGTCGGCGATCTGGTCGATCTTGTCTTCGCGCACGAGTTCCGCAATGCGTTCGATCAAGGTCGTTTTGTTGACCTGGTACGGAATCTCGGTAATGATGATCTCGTGCTTGCCGCCCTTGCCTTCCTCAATGTGCGCCGTCCCGCGGACGACGATCCTTCCCTTACCTGTTCCATACGTGGATTCGATTCCCTCGCGCCCGACGATGATTCCGCCCGTCGGGAAGTCTGGTCCAGTTACGAGTTTCATCAACTGTTCTAGCGAGATGTCATCCATCTTGTCGTAGTTGTCGATCAGGAAGTTAATCGCATTCGCCAGTTCGCGCAGATTGTGCGGCGGGATGTTGGTCGCCATGCCCACCGCGATGCCCGATGTCCCGTTGAGGAGCATGTTCGGCACACGGGAAGGCAAAACAAGCGGCTCTTCGAGTGAATCGTCGAAGTTGGGACCGAAATCCACAGTATCTTTGTCCAAGTCGGCGAGCAGTTCCTCCGCCAACTTTTGCAGGCGAGCCTCGGTGTAACGCATGGCGGCAGGCGCGTCGCCATCAATGGAACCGAAGTTGCCCTGCCCATCCACAAGCATATAGCGCATGGAAAAATCCTGCGCCATGCGAGCCATTGTTTCATACACTGCGGAATCACCGTGCGGGTGAAATTTACCCAGCACCTCGCCTACGATACGGGCGGATTTCTTGTAGGATGAATTGGAGCGGATTCCCAGCTCTTGCATGGCGTACAAAATGCGCCTGTGGACGGGTTTCAACCCATCACGGGCATCCGGAAGAGCCCGCGCCACGATCACGCTCATGGCGTAATCGAGGTATGCCGAGCGCATCTGGTCGTCAATGTCTACATTTTCTATGTTTCCAGCCGTTGTGGTTTCTTCTGCCATTTTCGTCTCGTTTGAAGGGATTTCGGCATAAAAAAGACACGAAGGACGATTTCTGTGACTCCGCGTCTTAACTAATGAAGGGTCTCTGCCTAATTTTTCACAATTATACCACTCCCCTTCCTGCCCGAAAGGCGGGATGGGGAACAAAAAAACCCGCCTCATAGCGGATTTTGGAGCTGATTTTGTGCCGAAGGAGGGATTTGAACCCTCAAGAGATTGCTCTCACCACGCCCTGAACGTGGCGCGTCTGCCAATTCCGCCACTTCGGCTCACTTGCGTGTGAATTTTATCTCAAAGGTGGGTTTTGTCAACGCAGGAGGATGTGATTTACACACAGGTTCTGACTCCTTCCGATCCATCGCGGGTTCTGAATTCGCATGAATGATGGAACAAAATCCTGGAGCGCGTCGTCAGGTCAGTATTCTTTGCATCTTTGAAATGCAAATTCATTGCAGTACCGTTAGGGGATATAACTTTCAAAATAAAAAGAGGTTAAATTAGTATAGAGAGAAAGGAGTAAACCATGTTCGTCGCCGCAGTTGTAATCTGTTTGCTCTTGTTCGCCGCTCTCGCGAGCGCGGACTTGCTCATCGCGAACATCAATTCGGATGAGTTGAGCAACATGGGTGTCGAGAAAAAGCCATGAAAGTAGATACCCAAATTCCCTAGCCCGATGCGAAATCAAAAGCGCGTCGGGCTACTTGTTTAAGACGAAAGTCAGTGTTGGATGCCGAAGCCACAAGGTATAATCGGGGAAGTTCAACCAAGGACGGCATGGACATACAACCCCTCCACACAAAAATTGACAAGACGATTCAGATCAACGCGGGTAGGATCGTGCTGGAAAACCCAAGCGGATTTCCGCGTAACGAATCTAATTTGTATTTGATCGGGTCGGATCGAAACATCATCTGGAAAGCGGAAAAGCCTGATGCCAGCACATTCTTTTCGCGCGTCAAACTGAATGAAGATGGCGAGACATTTTCTGCCTACACGATACACGGTCACGCGTGCGAACTTGCATTGAGAACAGGGAAGTTGATCAGTTTTACGAGCATTCAATGATCAAAGGCTTTCTCAACCTCCCCTATTTCGCGTGGACAGCGATTGCCCTCATCCTCACGGTGATTTGGGTTTACGTCTGGCCCCACAAAGCCGTGACTGTGACCAGAGGCTTTCGCTATTTTGCCATCCGCTGGGGGCACGCTCTGACGTGGCTATTTCTTGCGATTAGTTTCTTCCTGCGGGGCATCGGTCCTGAATTGAACGGTGGGTCGAGTTTCTTCGCGCTGGCGGGAGGGGTGATGTATCTATTGTTTATGGCGATGACGTTTGTGGTAAAGGAAAGAGTATAATTTTAGGCAAGGAGCAAGAATGGTACTCAAAACTCTTGATGAACACATAGAAATTACGCCCGGTGTCATGGGCGGAAAACCGCGCATCGCGGGTCATCGTATCTCTGTGCAGAATGTGGTTATTTGGCACAATGAGATGGGTTACAGCGTTGAAAAAATTGCCGAAGACTACAATCTGAGCCTTGCAGATGTTTACGCCGCGCTTGCTTACTATCATGACCACAAAGAAGAAGTTGACAGGTCAATTGTGGAAGGCGAAAAGTTCGTCGAAGAAATGAAAAAACAGTATCCATCGAGGTTGAAGAAGAAACTCGATGGCAATTAAGTTCTACATGGATGAGCATGTCCACCCCGGAGTTACAAAAGCCCTGCGACAACGCGGCATTGACGTGCTAACCGCACAACAGGCGGGCAATTTGAATGTGGACGATGAGGAACATTTACAATTCGCGGTATCGCAAGGCAGGGTGATGTTCACGCAGGGTGAAGACTTTCTCAAGGCAACAAATCATAAAGGCATCGCTTACGCCCACCAAAGAACGCCCATGCGCCAAATCATCGAGGGTTTGGTTTTGATTGCAGAAGAAATGACCGAAGAGGAAATGACAAACCACGTGGAATACTTGTAAAACCTATCGCTCGGGCTCGCAATGACGGAGGCGCGGTGTTTGTGTTGAAATGAGAAAATCATGTTCGATTTAGAATTCTGGAGAAATTTTCTATCAAACGCACTTGCTACATTTGTTGGCATAATTATTGGCATTCCAGTAGCATTGTGGATTAATCGGATTCAACAGCGTATTTCTGATGCTTCAGAAACACAAAGACTTGCTACAGAGGCAACTGCTAAAAAGAGAAAGATTCTAAAACTTTTAAGTATTGAATTAAGACAAAACAAGGGCGTTCTTGAGTTAATACAACAATATTACAAACAATTTGATGTCGATGCAAGCGATGTCAAGGAATTAATAAAACGCATTGTTGACTTCCGAGAGAAGCACAAAGAACAAATTAAAATTCAGCATATTTATCTTTTGAGAATGGAGCTCTGGAATGCACTGTCAAATGGTGGTGAATTTCAATGGATTCGAGATTTAGATCTTCTACACACAATTGCGACAGCATATGAAGCAACAAAGATGGTCAATTATGTAGGAAGGTCATACATTGCATTAAAAAGCGATATAGAAATTCACTTCGGGTCAAAGGGTATTCAATCTGACTCGTTGAGAGAAGACCATAATGAATTGTTTTTAGATTTTATGGCACATTTAAGAATATCTATTGAGAGCATTGATAGCGCTTTAGAAAAAATATTGAAAGAAGAGACAAATACTTAAAGGCAATCAGCCAAGGAGTCACAATTGAAAATCATCGCATGTATCAAACAAGTCCCAGACTCGGAGGCGAAGGTCAAAGCCGAGGGCGGGCAAATATCGCTAGGGGATGCGCCGCTGGTGATCAACCCGTTCGACGAATACGCGGTGGAAGGCGCGTTACAACAGAGAGAAGCCGTCAGCGGTTCGACGGTCACTGCGTTGTGCGTCGGACCTGAATCCGCGAAGGAGGCGCTGAAGCACGCGCTCGCCATGGGCGCGGACGATGCCATCCTCGTCTCAGACCCCGCGCTGAACAACATAGATACTGTTGGCGCGGCGCGCGTACTTGCCGCGGCGATCCAAAAGATCGGCGGCGTGGACATGATCATCTTCGGGCGGCAGACGCTCGACAACGGTTCAGGTCTCACACCTGCACAAACGGCGCGCGTCCTCGGGTGGTCACTGCTGGGGTTGGCGGGACAGATAAAAGTCGAGGGAAGAAGCGTGACCGTTGAACGAGTCATCGAAGAGGGCAGGCAATCCGTCAAAGCGAATCTGCCCGCGGTTATCAGCGTTGTGCAAAGTATCGGCGAGCCGCGTTACCCGTCGTTCATGGGCATTCGCAAAGCGTCGAAAGCCGAGATCCCGGTGTGGTCGTTGGGCGACCTGGGAATCGCCGCGCCTGAAGCGATTCTCAAACGCAACGAGTTAATGAACCCGCCCGCGCGCGAAACGTCCGTTGAAATGATCACAGGCGAGAGCCCTGCCGAGATCGCCGATAAAATTGCCGACAAACTCATCGCGGAGAAAGTGTTATGAAAATTTTTGTGTACATCGATCACTTCAAAGGTGAAGTGCAAGCCACATCGTGGGAGGCATTAGGACTCGCAAAAAGTTTTGGCACGGCGACCGCGATCGTTTTTGGTTCTGGTGTTGACGATGTTGCGAAAACCGCATTGGAATATGGCGCGGATGATGTCCTCGTTGCAGACGACCCCGCCCTTTTGGATTATCGCGCTGAGACGTATGCCTCGACCCTTTCCGCGCTCGCCTCTTCTTCGACGCCTGATTTGATTCTGTTCCCCACAACGACGCGCACCCGCGAGTTCGCCGCCATGTCTGCTGTGGACTTGAACAGCAACGTCATCACAGACGCGACAGCCGTGGAAGTGAACGGCGATTCGATCGTCGTCACTCGCCCGATCTACGAAGGTAAGTTGTTGGAAAAAGTCACGACTTCTGCCAAACCGCAATTCGTCACCATGCGCGGACGCGCCTTCCCCAAACCTGAACGACAGGCAGGCAGGACGGGCACTATCACAAAGGTGGAAGCCAAGACCGACGCGCTCACGACCGTGGAAGGCTACAGCGTTGCCGAGGTGGGTGTCAGTTTGAACGACGCGGGTGTGATCGTCGCCGGTGGACGCGGCGCCTCGAACAATCCGTCACTGCAACCACCTGCTGGACTCGACGACAAGCAAGCCGAAGTTTGGCGCGCGCAACAGGGATTCAAATTGATTGGCGAACTCGCCTCCACGTTGGGCGGCGCGGTTGGCGCCTCGCGCGCGGCAGTGGATGCAGGCTACATCCCTTACTCGAATCAGGTTGGGCAGACAGGTAAAGTCGTCGCGCCTGATCTGTACATCGCTTGCGGAATCTCCGGGGCGATTCAACACCTCGCGGGAATTCGTTCGGCGAAGCTGGTTGTCGCCATCAATAAAGATGCGGATGCGCCGATCTTCAAAGTAGCGCGCTACGGTGTGGTCGGCGACCTGTTCCAGATCGTCCCTGCCTTGACGGAAGCGTTCAAGAAAAAATTGGGTAAGTGATTTTTTCATAAGGACCGGTCGGAAAACTCTGGTTTGTCGAATTTTGTATGCGTTTGCTTCGCCCGCAGTTGAACTGCGGGCGAACTGTTCCCACCAATGTACCAGAGAGGCAAAGTAACTTTTACCTCTCCCAAGTGTCATGCGAGGCATGGAATGGTAGCGTCCACCTTCCAATCCCTAGGAGAGCATCATGAAGAAAAACGTGCGGTCATTCGCAGCGGGGAGCGTGATCCTCGCCTCCATCCTTGCATGTAACACCAGCGGAGCAACTACAACGCCAGAAGCCGCCGCGCCCGCGACGGAAGTTGTTCAAGTTGTGGGTACGGCAGGACCGCCGACCGATGCGCCTATCGCGCATGAGATCGTTCCGGTAGCGCTTCCCGAAAACAGGAGCAGTCATGCAGGCGATTACGACTCGTCCGTCACGGCGGAGCAGAAAAAATCCAACGGCGGAGACAGGTTCACCTTCGAACGATTCGAGCGACCGTTTAACGCCAACACGATGGACATTTACTTCCCCGAACTCGACATCATCGACACGTTCGTCTATCAGGACGAGCTTTGGATCTATGGCACGATTCAAGTTGTAGACCGCTCTGCCGCGAGCGCGTCGCCCTACCGTTTTGCCATGCAGGTTGACAATGAAGTGGACGGTAAAGGCGATTATCTTGTGATTGCCGCCAACCCGCCTGCTACAGATTGGACCACGAACGGCGTACAGGTCTATTTTGATTCGAACAGCGATGTCGGCGACCTGACCGCCATGCTGACCGATGAAAATTCAACGAGCGACGGATTCGAAATTTTGATATTCGACCAGGGCAAGGGTGATGACGCCGATGCGGCGTGGGTTCGCGTCTCGCCCAACGATTCGAACACCGTGGAGATCGCTGTCAAGCGCGCCGTGGTCGGGAATCCAGCAAGGTATTTGGTGGACATGTGGGCAGGACACGGATCACTCGACCCTTCGCTTTTCGACTACAGTGATCATTTCACGCACGACCAGGCGGGCGCGGCGGACCCGGGCTTCCCCAACTTTTACCCGATCAAAGCCTTGTATGAAATTGACAACTCCTGCCGCATGGCGGTAGGGTTCGAACCGACCGGCTACGAGCCGGGTCTGTGCCCTGCGCTCGCACCGGATAAACCGGTCGCACAACCGGGCGGGTGTACAGCCTCAACAAGACAGATCATCGCCTGCACGTTCGGAAACGGCACTTGGGATCCCAACACGTGTACATGTACTTTGCCGACCGCCATCCCACCGCCGAAATA
>CAZQES010000036.1:0-14758 GCA_964591425.1 uncultured Anaerolinea sp. | reverse complement strand
GGATACTGCAAAGGAGAATAAAATGAAAAAACAACCGCGATATTTAATTGCCCTGTCGATCCTGCTGACGGCGATCCTCGCTTGCAACATCCCCGGTAGTGGGACAGAACCCCCCGCAACACAGCCTCCAGCGACGGAGTTGGTCACGGTCGTAGACACCGCCGTTCCCCCTCCGACGGAAAATCCCATTCAGCATCAGGTTTTCCCGGTCAACTTGCCGGAAAACAGGAGCGGTCATGCAGGCGACTATGACTCTTCAAAAACTGCGAACTTGAAAAAATCCAACGGCGGCGACCGCTTCACATTCGAACAATTCGAGCGCCCCTTCAACGCAAACACGATGGATGTCTATTACCCAAATCTCGACATCATCGATACGTTCGTCTTTCAGGATGATACCTGGCTGTATGGCACGATTCAGGTTGTAGATCGTTCCGCCGCGAACGTGTCGCCGTATCGCTTCGCCATGCAGTTGGATACGGAAGCCGATGGCAAAGGCGAGTTCCTCGTGCTTGCTTCCAACCCATCCTCCGCCGATTGGACCGTGGAAGGCGTGCAGGTTTTCCACGATGCGAACAGTGATGTCCGTAACCTGACCGCCATGTTCACGGACGAGAACGCGGCAACCGGCGACGGCTTCGAAAAGTTGATCTTCGATCAAGGCAAAGGCGACGATCCCGATATTGCCTGGGTTCGGGTTTCCCCGCAAAATGCGAACATCGTCGAATTGGCGATCAAACGCTCCGTGTTGGATAATACATTCATCTACATGGTCAACATGTGGACGGGACATGGCACGCTCGACCCCGCCTTGTTCGATTTCAGCGATCACTTTACGCACGAGCAGGCCGGCGCGGCGGATCCCGAACTACCGAACTTCTACCCGATCAAAGCGGTTTATGAATTGGATAATTCCTGCCGTATGGCTGTAGGATTTCAGCCGAACGGTTCAGAACCGGGGTTATGCCCAGTGCTGGCTCCTACCAAACCAGCGGGGTCGAGTTGTAACCCAACACCAACAGATCTAGGAATATGTGGGCAACAAGGGGGAACGTGGAACTATTCGACTTGTCAGTGCGATCTTCCACCCCCGATCCCTTAGGAATTCATTTATTTGAAACAAAGCTATCAACTACAGCGGCTTGATTTTCAAGCCGCTGTAGTTTTTACACTTTTGGTTTTACCAACCGTCCGCCAATGACCGCCGCGACTACCATAAGGAGCAACAAAATCATTCCGCTACAGATGCCCGCCGCAGTGAAAGACGCGGCGAGTCCCTTCAACGCGATCTCCTCATTCGGCACAACTTTTTGAGTGCCGTCTTCAAAGGTGCATGTCCATTCCTCCTGATGACCCGTCGGACCGCTTGGGCTGGTGGTCACGGGCCCGAAGTTGTATTCATCCTTTTCAACGGACACCGCGTTGGGGCAGACCACCCTCTCGGTCAGCGCATCGAACACCGGCGGGATGCCCACCAGAATCGCGCCGCCAACAGGCACGACGAAAAGCAACGACGCGCCTCCGAAGAGGAATACGATCAGTGCACCGATCAACGAACCATGCCAGCGTTTCATGAATTCTCCTTGGGAAGGTATCGGTCGCTTCCACAAGTGACCGGAACCAGATTAACCCCGATTATAGTCATCGAACAAAAAATCGCGTGAAGCAAAACTTCACGCGATCGAGTCTCTCAACTTCTTTTCAGGCATTGACCAGCGACGGAATCTCCACTTGATATGCGGATGGAAGCAGGCTCTCGAATTTTTTCAGAGCGGTGCGCAGTTGCATGCGCGCCCGCGCGAGGCGGCTCTTCACCGTTCCCACCGGCACACGCGCCACGCGCGCAGCTTCCTCATACGACATGCCTTCGATATCCACCAGAATGACCATCAACCGATAATCGGGAATCAACGCTCGGATGCAGTCATGCATCAACTTCTGCAATTCGCTCGATTCAGCCAGCGCTTCGGGTCCGGCGGAGAGGTCGGTCATCCACGATGGAGATTCGATCTCCTCCCCATCGGCGTTGAACTGTTCGAGCGGGGTTGAATCGTGCCGCTTCATGCGACGCAGTTCATCGTAACTCGCATTGACCGCGACGCGCGCCAGCCAGCTTTTGAACGAACCTCCTCGGAACGACCGGATATTATGGAACGCCTGAATGAAGGCGTTCTGCACGGCATCTTCCGCGCCGCATTCATCCTGAACGATCCGCGAAGAGATGCGATACAGCAGGTCTTGATACTTCAACACCAGCAGGTTGAACGCGTCGGGGTCGCCGCGTTTGGCTGTTTCGACAAGCATGGCATCGGTGTCAGCGATGGGGTTCATATCCACATCATAATTCCCCGTTGTTACGAGCCTGTCGCAGAGATGTCACAGTTTTGTGACATCCCACCCTCCACCCTAACCCTCACCCAATGGGAGAGGGGATTCTCATCTCCTCGGCAAACGCAAGGTGATGACCGTGCCGCGCGGTTCGCTTTGGCTGGAGCGCACGCCTACGCCGCCTCCGTGCAAAACGGCGATCCGGTTGACCAGCGCCAGACCCAGCCCGCTCCCCTCCGTACTGCGCGCGTTGGATCCGCGATATAGTTCTTCGAAGATCTTCGAGAGATCCTCCGCAGGGATGCCCGCGCCCGAATCCGCCACCTCGATGACGATGGACCTGCCATCTTCGAGCGCACGCACCTCCACCGAATCATTCGCGGACGTGAACTTGAGCGCGTTTTCGACGAGGTTGTACACCGCGAGGACGAGCAGGTCGCGGTCACCGGTGATCATCGGGAACGGAGAGGGAATCTTGGGAATCAACAAACTGATGTTCCTGCCTTCGTACGCGGGAATGGCGCGCGCGGCTTCCACAACATCATCGAGCAATTCAGGCACGTTCACCGAATATCGTTCAATGGGACGTTCATCGAGGTCAGCCAGTTTTCTCAGGTCGGTCAACAAGCGCGTCAATCTTTCGACTGCCTTGCCGGCATTTTGTGATGCCTGCCAGCGCTCGTCCGCCGCCTGCGCCTCTTGCAAATTTACCAGCGCGGCGCGCAAGCCGGTCAGCGGATTCTTGATCTCGTGGTCGAGCCGCCTCAGGAATTGACGCCGCTTCTGCTCCGCCGCCTGAACATAATCGGCGTACAAAGATTGCGCTTCTGAAACGTGACGCGTGTCCCAGCGACGGATAAACAAAACGATGGCTGTTAGCGTGAAACCGAAAATAAATGCGACGATGCCAGTATTACGGATCGTCACACCGAAAACGAGACCGGCGATCCCGAGGTCGATCTTTGAAATGATGGGAGAAACGACCGGGATGAAAACC
This sequence comes from uncultured Anaerolinea sp., assembly GCA_964591425.1. Taxonomy (GTDB): domain Bacteria; phylum Chloroflexota; class Anaerolineae; order Anaerolineales; family Villigracilaceae; genus Defluviilinea. Next base: position 11,433 of record CAZQES010000036.1, on the reverse strand, counting down.
TGGACGAGTATAAACAATGCCAACCCTACAAGCACAGGCAGGAACAACCAGAGATTCTTGAACCTCCATTTTTTGAACATGGATCCTTATCCCTCCCCATGGACGGGCGCGATAAAACGATATCCCTCGCTGGGAATCGTTTCGATGAAGCGCGGCTCGGCTGGGTCGTCGTCCAGCGCGCGGCGCAATTCAGCCATACGCGTGTCTACGGTGCGCGTGCCGGCGGGATATTCCCATCCCCACACCGCGTCGAGCAGGCGTTCGCGCGAAATCGCCTCGTCGGGATGGGTCATCAAATATTCGAGGACAGAGAATGCTTTGGGAGTTAATTCAAGTGTCTCGCCGGAAAGCGTGGCGCGGCGGGCGCGGCGGTCCAAAGAAAGTTCGTTCGCAGTGAGAAGCCACGCCATCGAAAGTGACCGTTCGCCGGGACGCGCGCGCCTCAACACCGCGCGGATGCGCGCCAGCAATTCGTGCGGGTCGAACGGCTTGTTGAGGTAATCGTCCGCGCCTTCTTCGAGGGCGAGCGCGCGCTCGGAGGCTTCGCCAACTTGGGTGAGCAGGATGGTCGGCGTCCAGATGTTGGATTTGCGTAACCGGCGCAAGGTTTCGCGTCCGTCCATGCGCGGCATGAGCACATCGAGGATGATCAATTCGGGGTGATGCGCTTGCGCTTTCTCGAGCGCGGTCATGCCGTCTGAAACGACCAGCACATGAAAGCCGGCGCGTTCGAGGAACGGCGCGAGGCTGTCTGCGATGGTGGGATCGTCGTCCGCGAGGAGGAGGGTGGGTCGGTCGAGGGACATGTGAGAGCAATAAGATATGGCGGCAGTTCGATTTGCTTGGCAAATCGTGACGCCCGTCAGCAGCGCAACTGCTGACGGAACGATGTCCAATTCAGGCTAGAGAAAAGCCCGGTCGGGCGGACCAGGCTTCTCGGTGGAAAGAGGCGAAGCGTCCTATTGAAAGAACGCGAACGAGTTGATGATCTGATTGAAGATCGCAGACTCAGCGACCTTATCGAAGATCGGCGGAGGCGTGGGCAGGTTGCCGGGGTTCACCGATTTGAGGACGAACGCCAGATTGATGCACGCGTTATTCTTCACCGTCGAATAGCTCACCCAATCCCAAAAACTGCCAGCCGCTCCTTCGGAACCTTCCTCCTTGAGGAATTGTACGCCATTGATGGTGACAGTGCTGGAAGAGGTTGGGTTGCCGCTCGAGTACTTGCAAACGGCGGCTCCCTCTGTGATGGTGATCGCGAGATATTTTTCGCGCAGGTTGGTGTTGGGAGCGAACTTCAGGTCGGCGCGCCCGGAATTTTCAGACATACCCGCCGACGCATCCGGTGGAATTCTCACAAAGAATTTGTACTTGTCATTTTGGAATCGGTTCCAGCCGCTTAATGGATCGGGCGTGCCGGTCGGTGTGACTGTAAGCGTGGGTGTGAAGGTGGATGTGCCACTGCATGGTAAAGGAGGCGTGGGTGTCGGCAGATTTTCGGTACGCGAGTTGTTCTGTTCGTTGCTCTCGGCAACCGCGCCACCCGGGTCGACAACCACGGTGGCAGGGTTGGCAAAACTTGTGAAGAACACTGATTTGGTTTCACCCACCGCCAAGCCACTGACCGTTTGTTGCGCGCTCCCTGCCTGCACAACAAAACTTCCCGCGGATGCCTGACCGCTATTGGTCACACTGACGCGCAAGCCCAACGATTCGCCGGTATTAAAACAACTTGGGTTCGGGAATGAAACGGTCATGGAACTGATGGCAAGGTCGGGCAATGCGCCGCCACCGCCAGCCGGGCGGAAGATGTGCGGTCCCACCCACAGCGCGCGGTCGCCGGTGGCAGGACCAACCGCAAGCGCGGTAAGAACGAATTTCACATCCTTGCCTGCGAGCGGCGAGAGGTCAACATCCACGTTGAATGCCTGACCTTCATAGCGCTCGAGGAAGGGTCCCCAAAGCGTGGCAACCTGACCGGGGGCAGATTCGTAATCGAGACGGAAGGCAACGTAACAAAGCGTCGAGCCGCCTTCGCAGGCGATCGTAGACCGGAAGCGGTCACCAGCCTGCACACGGAACGGCGGGAAGAATCCCTGAATGTATCCGCTGGAAACATTGTGTGGAAATGTGAGCAAAGACTGGCGGGGATCTGTTGCGCCGGTTTCGAGTTTGGGGTTATTGACCTTCAACACAAAACCACGCGCATCGCCATCGGTGCCGGGGCATGGCAATTGACCCGCGCCGCTAAACCACGTGCCGGTGCACGCGGCTGAGGCAAAATCAAGCACAGCGCCGGGGATCGGCGTAACGGTCGGTCCGCCGACTGTTGGAGTTGGGGTCGGCGTCTTGCTCGGCCCGCCCGGCGTGACGGTGGGACCTGACACACGGATGTCCACCCACCACGGTTTGTTTGCCTGAGAGCCGATGCCAAACAACGCTCCGCTGGCATTCTTGAACATCCAATAGCCGCGATACGAACCCGCCGCAGAAGGCGCGGTCATCGGAACAGTGATATCAATCGTCTGACCAATTTCTACACTGCGAGGGAACGAAGCGGATACCGGCGCGCCCATTTGTTCGCCGCTCGAGAACACCAATTGATAGGAGGTTGTCCACGCGCACGAGCCGACGTTCTTGAGTCGCCATGTTTTTGTAAAGGTCGAACCGGGCGCGAACGTTGTGCCATCCGGCACGGTGACGTCGGCAATGAATTGGACTCGGTCACAGGCGGAGGGAGGCACGGTGACAGTGATCGGGCCTGGCGTGCGCGTCGGTGTGGATGTGGGAGGTGTGCCAGTCGCCGTCGGCGGAGGAGCGCTTCCCTTCCGGACGATGACCGGGTTGCCCCATAGGGCGCGGTCGCCAACGGGTGAACCGTACGCGGAAATATACAAAATGAATCGAACTTCCTGCCCCGCGAGCGGAGTGAGATCGATGTTGGCATCGTATGTCAAACCTTCGTAGCGTTCGCGGAAGGTCCAGAATGTGCGGATGGTATTGCCGACTTCGTAATCGAGTCGATACGCAACATAGCAGGAGGTTGCGCCAAATTCACACCCCACCCGCGTTTGGAAGCGGTCACCGCTTTCCACGCGGAACGGAGCGAAGCGCCCTTGAATGAATCCATTCGTTTGATTTTGTGGCGCGAACAGCAAACCAGGTTGCGAGAGTTCAACACCGCTTTCAAATTTCGGTTTTTCCTTCCGAATGACAAATCCTTTTGCATCGCCGTCAGTGCCGGGGAAGGAAAGTCCGCCCGCGCCGCTCGACCATGTGGCTTCAGCGGAGCGCGCGGTGAAGTCGAATACCACATTGGTTGTCGGCGTGCCAGCCACGTTGATCTCGACCCACCAACTCTTGTTCGCGTTGACGCCGATGCCGAAAAGCGTCCCTTGTTCGCTCTTGAACTTCCAATAGCCGATGTAATGACCGGGTGCGTTCGGCGCGGTGAGGTCCACGCTCACATCCACGGTTTGACCCGGCGCGATACCATTCGTCACCGACACCGCGGCGGTCGTGCCCATTTGAGCGCCCGAGTCGAAGACCATCGTCACGTTGTTCCACGCGCAATCACCGATGTTCCTCAAGCGCCATGTCTTCTTGAACGTTGTGTTTGGCTGAAAGGTTGTCTTATCGGGTACGGTCACATCCGCGACAAATTGCGCCTGGTAACATGCCGCGGCGGACACGTTCGTTGGGCTTGCCGCGGCGGGCACCAGCGACAACACAAGCGCGACCAGCATCATGATCGATACGGCAGTGAATCGGGATTTCATGGTCTTCTCCTCTTATCCAAATTACTACGACGTTGATTACGTCGAAAGGTTCCTTAATGACTATACGCCTCTAGTATATCTTCTCTTAAACAAATCTTCAATATCACATGAATGACACTTTTCTCTACAAAATGAACCGCCGAGCGCTATCCCAACTATGGAGCTCGGCGGTGCAACATGATCGTACAAAGGTCAGCGCGGGTAACGCGCACCTTTACGGTGTGGTCCAGCCAAAAGTGGACAGCATCGCGTCGAAGACGGCTGATTCTGCAGAGGCATTGAACGTTGGCGCACCGGACGCGTTCGAATTCAGTACAAACCCAAGGCTGATGCAATTGCCGTTGCGGACAGTGGAATACGATCGCCAATCACTTTGCCGGTCGGGCGCGATCACAGTGCCCGATTCGAACAGGAAGTCGATGCCGTTCGAGTTGATGTTCGAGGAAGCGGATGGAGCCCAGCCGAGCGAACTCGTGCAGGTTCCGGTGTTAAAGCGGATGTCTACCTGCAAATACTTTTCGAACAAGTTTGTTCCCGGAGCGAACGGCAATTGGAACAAAACTTTTTCCGCAGAAGCGCCGGAGATCAAGGTGCCCGGCGGGAACCGGAAGGCAAAGTTGTAAACCGTATTTTGGTACAGGCTCCACGTGGGGTCTACGGAGCCAGAACCTGGAACCGGCGTGGAAGTTGCCACGATCACTGGCGTCGTAGTCGCCGACGTTGAATTCGTTGGGGGTGGCAATGGAGTCGAAGTTGGCGAATCAGCCGCAAGGGAAGATGGAAGCGCCGCTCCCGCGCGCAGGATGCGCGGTCCGACCCAAAGCGCGCGGTCGTTGGCGGGTGAACCGGCCGATCCGACGTACAGAATGAATTGCACGTTTTGACCGGCGAGCGAACTCAGGTCCACATCCGCTTGATAATACAAGCCTTCATATTTTTCACCGAACGACCAAAGCGTATTTTGCGGTCCGTTGTTAACTCGATAGTCGAGACGGAAAACGACATAGCAACCTTTTGTATTGAATTCGCAGTTGATCGTGGATTGGAACCGGTCGCCGCTTTGGACTGCGAACGGAGGAAATGCCGCTTGAATCGAGCCGTTGTATGCATTTTGCGGCACCATCAAGATGCCCATGCGCGAATCAATTGTATTGTTTTCAAGCACAGGGTTGCTCACCGGCATTCCAAAGCCCTTCGCCGAACCGGAGTTGCCGGGGCATGGCAATACACCTGCGCCGCTCGACCACGTTGCTGAACATGCATTCGCGGCAAAATCATACCCGGTGCCGGAAGACGGCGCGCCGGATGTTCTAACCTCGAGCCAGAACGCCGCATTGCCTGCGGTACCGATACCAAACAGATTACCCGCGGAGTTCTTCAACAACCAGTAGCCGCGATAGGTGCCGGGGTTTGAAGGGGCAGTGAGATTCAATGAAACATCCACCGTTTGCCCCGGCGCCACCTGATTCGGAAGATTGATCGAGGCGGGTCCGCTCATCTGTTCGCCGCTCGAAAAGACGACGGAATAACCGGTGTTCCATGTGCATGTGCCGTTATTTTTCAAACGCCATGTTTTTGTGAACTGCTGACCGGGTGCGAAGACCGTTCCATCGGGCACGGTCACATCTGAAACGAACGATGCTTTGTCACACTTGGAACCGGCGGGCAGGGTGAGCGCGGTCGGCACCGGAACGGGCGTGGATGGAAGCGGGATGGATGTTGGTCCCGGTGTGACAGGCGCGCCGGGTCTCACGATCACGGGGTTCGCCCACAAGGCGCGGTCTTTGGTCGTTTCGCCGAGCGGGCGAACCATGAGCATGAACGAAACAGTTTTGCCGGCGAGTCCGTTCAAACTTAAATTCAGTTTTCTGAACGCGCCATCGTGTTTTTCGAAACTGTTCCAATAGGTGCGGCTGAATCCGGGGTCGCTTTCTAATTTGTACTTGATGACGAACTGTACTTCGCATCCCGCCGCGCCATATTCGCATCCGATCATGGCTTGGAAGACATCGCCGAACTTCACCTGCACCGGCGGGTAAATTCCATAGAGCGATTCGTTGTATTCAAACGGCGGGATCATCAGAATCCCCGGCGCAGTGGCGGGCGAGCCGTTCTCGAGAATTGGTTGGTCGAGTTTCATCACAACGCCACGCGCATCGGGGACCGTACCTGCGCAAGGCAGGAGTCCGCCCCACTCGCTGTGCCAACTTGCCGCGCAGGTATTCGCGGCAAAATCATACACAATAGCCGACCTGCCCACAACCTCCACTTGCGCCCAAATTGCTTTTGTCGCGGTCGGACCAATGCCGAACAATCCACCGGAGGCATTCCTCAATTGCCAGTAACCGCGATACATGCCGGGCAAGGCCGGCGCTGTTAGATCAACAGAAATGTCCACAGTTTGACCCGGCGGAACATCCTTTGGGAGATTCACTGCCGCAAGACCACCCATCTGCTCGCCGCCTGCAAAGACCAGCGAGTAGGAACGCGTCCAAGTGCACGTGCCGATGTTTTTCAAGCGCCACGTTTTCCTGAAGACCTGACCGGGATAGACGGGCCAGCCGTCCGGCACGCTCACATCGGTGACGAACTGCGCCCAGTCACAATACCCTCCCGCACGAACAGTGGACGGCTGCGACGAAGGAGGGAGTAAAAGTGTTAAACATAGTATGAACCCCGCGATGATCTTGAAGGTCGTACGCATTCTGCCTCCTGCTCCCCTGCCAAATACTCTTTTGTCAGAGTATAGACTCAGAATAATCGATTCAACATTGCAATTCAAGTGACAAAACTCCCCGGCACGGTCTTATAATTAATGTGATGAATCGAACCATATTACACCTCGACCTGGACGCCTTCTACTGTGCAGTGGAGGAAAATCGGAACCCTGAACTGCGTGGCAAGGCTTTCGCAGTGGGCGGCAAACCGGAAGAGCGCGGGGTGGTTTCGTCCTGCTCCTATGCGGCTAGGCGAAACGGCGTGCGGAGCGCAATGCCGATGAGTCAGGCGCTTCGTATTTGTCCCGGGTTGATCATCGTTTCGGGGCACCATCGCGTCTATGGTGAAGTGTCGCGGCAGGTGATGCAAAGACTTCATGATCTGACTGCACGGGTCGAGCAAATCTCGATTGACGAAGCCTTCCTCGATATTTCAGATATTCTGGATGAACCCGCCCGCGTCGCGCGCGGACTTCAAGCGCGCATCCGCGATGAGTTGCATCTCCCGTGTTCGATCGGGATCGCGTCGAATAAACTTGTGGCGAAGATCGCCACCGAAGTGGGAAAAGCCCTCGCTTTGAAACGCATCAAAGCCCAAGGGTTGGCTGAGCCGCCCAATGCAGTGACAGTCGTCCCTTCGGGCGAGGAAGCGGCGTTTTTGAATCCAATGCCCGCGGATATGCTGTGGGGAGTCGGACCGAAAACGTCGAAACGACTCGCGGAGTTGGGCATCCACACGATCGGCGATATTGCAAAGTGGCCCGAGAGTGAGATGATCCATCTTTTCGGCGAGAACGGACGAGACCTATCGCGTCACGCCAAGGGAATTGACAATCGTCCAGTCGTCACCGAACGCGAGACGAAATCGATCAGTCAGGAGAACACGTTTTCGCGCGATGTGCGCGACGACAGAGTGTTGGAGAAAACGGTTCGTGAACAATCCGCGGAGGTGGCGCGGCAATTGCGAAAAAATGAACTGGCTGGCTCGACGGTCAAGTTGAAGATCCGTTGGCCCGATTTCACCACACTGACGCGGCAAATCACGTTGAATCATCGAACCGATCAGGAAAACGAGATCGCTGAAGCGGCTTTGAAATTGATGAAGTCGGTGCGCAAGTCGAATCAATATGTGCGCCTCATCGGCGTCGGCGTGAGCGGACTCGGCGCGCCGATTCGCCAGCTAGGCTTGTGGGATGATGATAACGAAAGGTCCCGAAAATTGCAGGAGGCGGTGGACGCGTTGCAGGAAAAATTCGGCAGGGATGTAATTCACAAGGGCGAGGTCGAATGACAATTCTCACTTGTGTTCAGCCAATATCCGCTTTAAACTCAAGGTGTTCATGGAGAACATCATGAAAACACTCGATCTCAAAAAGGATTTGAAATATCTTTATCAACCTTCGGCAAAAAAGCCCGAAATCCTGAAAGTGCCAAAGCTGCAATTCGCCATGATCGACGGCGCAATTGAAAAGGGCAAAGAGCCCGGCAACTCACCGGGGTTTGCGGAAGCAACCCAGGCTTTGTACGGCATTTCGTATACGCTCAAATTCATGCTCAAGAAACGCAAGACAAATGCGATCGATTATCCCGTAATGGCATTGGAAGGATTATGGGGTGTACAAGATGCAATGGTTGATGTGGCAAAGAAGGATAATTGGTCGTATACGCTGATGATCTTACAGCCTGACGTCATCACGAAAGACATTTTTGCAGAGGGCTTGGAGCAAGTCCGCAAAAAGAAGGGTGATTCACCTGCACTATCGAAGTTGCGGCTGGCTCATTTTGAGGAAGGTTTATGCGTGCAGATCATACACATCGGACCGTACGCCACCGAGCCTGCCACCATCGAGAGGATGCGCGCCTTCGCGCTCGAAAACGGTTTCCGCGATAACGTAGGACCCGATGGTATGCACCATGAAATCTATCTCGGCGATCCGCGCAAAGCGAATCCCGCAAAACTGAAAACGGTGTTGCGGCATCCATTGGTGAAAGTAGACACGTAGAGAGGTAAACACGTAAACAAGGAGACGGGTACACACGTGTTCACTTGTCTCCTTGTATACCTGTCTACAACCTATTATGAACTGTTATTACCACCCCGACAAAGCCGCTATAGGATTATGCAAATACTGCCAGCGCGGACTATGTTCCGAGTGCGCCGCGTACGCAGGCGATTCGCTCGCTTGCAGGAATCTGCATGAGTAACAAGTTCGCGCGATGGAGGCGTTGATGCAGAGGAACATCCTGCAATCGAAGCGTGTTGGATCGGATTACATCCGTAATACGATTTTTTACGGCGTGGTCGGAATCTTGTTCACCGCGTTTGGTATCTCCCAACTCCAATGGCTGGGATTACAGGCGGTCGTTTATGTGACGATCGGGTTGGCTCTGCTCTGGGCGGCTGTGGCGAATTTTTTGGAGAGCAGGAAGTATAAGTAGACAAGTACACACGGAAACAAGTAAACAAGCTCCCTGTATACGTGGTTACCTGTGTACTTGAATACATTTACTCGGATACCCTTGCGCTCGCCGCTCTGCAACTTCTTCCACTCCCCTGCGTATGCCTTTCTAGAAATCATTTGAAAGGAGTGCAACATGAACACCAACTACAAGCAACTGACCCGCAGTACCTCCAACCGCATGATCGCGGGCGTGTGCGCAGGCTTGGGCGAATACCTCGGCATCGACCCGACCATCGTCCGCTTGCTGACCGTGCTGGCTTTCTTCACAGGCTTCGGCGGGATCGTGCTGGTCTACCTGATCATGGCGCTGGTCGTCCCTGAGCAGGCGCAAGTGACACAATAAGTTCAAGCCAAAGACCTGACAGGTCTCCGCGGAACCTTGCCAGACGAGAATCACTGTCTACGCAAGCCGCAATGCCGTAACGCGGCATGATGAAACCTGTCAGGTCTTTTACCTCCCACCAAAAAGACCAGGTTGAGAAGCCTGGTCTTTTGCTATAATGACTCCATTTCAGGAGTTATCCAATGTTCAAGCATATCTTGTTGATCATCTTCTGTCTTGCGATTACAGCCTGCGCACCTTCATCCGTCCAATTGACATCAACGGCCGATTTTGTTATTGCACAAATGGAAACCGCCGCGCCTACTGCCACACAAACTCCATCTCCAACTCTAACACCCACACCAACACTTACACGAACTAAAACGCCAATCCCGACGCCGTTAGGTGGTGGAAGTGGCAAGCTGGTAATATCTGTCTCAGACAAAATAGCATTTGGAGGACTGCCAGACAGCTTTAGTCAATCAGGTGGTATCTATCAGATAAGTCCCAATGGCACAGGTCTGAGACAACTATTAAGTCCCTCTAAAATCGAATCTGTAATTGGAAATGAGTTTACTTGGGCATATTTTGCGATCAGAAATCAAAAAAATCACATCATTACCGAAAATGGCATCTATGTTATCTCAGACGATTGGCAATTGATCATGAAGATGGAATTGAACTACAGCAAGTTTATATTCTTCCTTTCAGATTTTGAACATATTTATTGGAGAGATACTAACGAGAATAGATACATCACTAATGGCGTGCTAGGAACACAGATTCGGTTAGGTGCTACTGAAACCCTCAAAGGATGGAACGACGATGGCTCAACCATTTACTTTACAAGAGATTACGGAAACCAAATGTGGGCTGTAAATTCAGACGGCACAAATAAGCGTAAACTCGATTTAGTTGCCTTCAAAGAATTTCGAACTGACAACTGGCCCCGACGCCTTGACACATATGCTACCGCGAGCAATAGCAACAAGGTGGCTTTCACATGGGTAGATCAGCTTTTTGTTACTGATGCTGATGATTTGGATTTTTCCAACCCTCGTCTCATAACTCAAATTCCAACTGATAATTCTGCTCTCAAGCTTGTATTATCGCCAGATGGAAATTTCGTTTTGGTGTGGTTGAACAGTTGCGAGAATAATACATGCGGAACAGGGGATGTAATACTTGTAAACATATCGTCTGGAAAAATTGAAAGGACATATTCAGTAAAAGAAATAGGATACGTAGAACCTTGCGGTTTCTCACCTGACAGTAAAAATGTTGTTCTTCGAGCAGGGTCTGGGGTAAAGCTATTTGAAATAAACAGCAATATATCTTTAGATATTGGAGTTCCAGAGTATTATTTCATATGGTGCCCAATTTGGAAATAATCGTTTTTCGTTCACCTCGCCAGCGAAATAAATACATCCTCCAGCGTCGGCTCACCGACGATCACATCTCTTACTTTGACCTTTTTCCCCTTCAACGCCTTCAACAGATCATCTTTCTTTTTTCCTCTTACCGTAATTGTTCTCAAATAATCGCCTGCCAACCCCACGCGTAACACTCCGTTCACTTCAGGCAAGACAGACAATCCATCCTGCAACGGCTCTGCATACACTTCCCACACATCGCCGGGGATGATGTTCTTTTTCAAGTTCGAGGGCGTGTCCATGGCGAGCAATTTTCCATCGCGCATGATGCCGACGCGTTCGCAGTATTCGGCTTCGTCCATGTAATGGGTGGTAACCATGATCGTCACGCCGTTGTCGGCGAGTTCGTAGATCAAATCCCAGAAGGCGCGGCGTGCGGTGGGATCAACTCCAGAGGTGGGTTCATCGAGAAATAAAAGTTTCGGTTCATGCACCAACGCGATCCCCAAGGCGAGACGCTGACGCCAGCCCGCAGAGAGCGTACGCGTCAGCGTGGAGTCATGTCCACGCAAGCCGACCAGTTCCAACGTCCGCGTGATGCGGGTTTTGTCACGAATTCCATACACGCCGCCGTAGAATGTCAAATTTTCCAGCACCGTCAGATCGTCGTAGATCGCAAACTTTTGCGACATGTATCCCGCGCGCTTTCGCACCTCTTCACTCTGCCTGAACGCGTCGAATCCCAGCACGGTTGCTTCGCCTTCGCTCGGTTCGAGC
>CAZQES010000035.1:21781-29213 GCA_964591425.1 uncultured Anaerolinea sp. | reverse complement strand
ATGCAAAGACCCACATGCTATAATCCCGCGCGATGAATAAGTTTTTGCTTGTTTTTCCCCTGCTCCTGCTGAGTCTAAGCTTCGAAATTCAACCACCGGTATTCGCCGAGATTGAGCCAGAGCCGGAGAGCGGCGCGGTCGTCTGCGCGCCGGGGGTGTATTTTGAATCACCCGGTGACTGTCTCCCCCTGGGACCCTCTGTTTACGTCACCGAGATGGCAAAACTTGGTTTGACGATTCCCCCGCGTCCGCTCTCGGTTCGCAAACCGGACCCCAGCCTGACTCAGCTCCCTTACCGCTATTTCCACCTCGATGAGGATTACGTCCCCGTGTTGGACGCGCCTGCAGGAAATGAGATCGGCGCGCCATATTCACCGGGCTTCGTGTACGTCACTTACATCGACCGCGTGGACACGGGCTGCGGGATTTACTACATGCTCCCAAGCGGCAGTTGGATTCCCGGCAAAGGCGCGCGCGTTTCGGAAGTCTCCTCGTATCAGGGACTCGAGTTCAAATCCACACCGGTCAACGCGTTCGGCTGGTCGTTCGAATACATCCCCGTCAAGCGTGCGCCCGGCTACAACACGCCGGAAACCGGGTTGTATCTCAACCCGCTCACGGATATTTTTCAGGTCTACAACACCGTCAACGTGGGCGGTGCAGACTGGAACATGATCGGCGTGAACCAGTGGGTGGAGGCGCGCAAGGTGGCTGTGGTCACGCCCAACACAACGCCTCCCGAAGGCGTAACCACCGGTCGCTGGATCGACGTGAATCTAGCAGAACAAACTCTTGCCGTGTATGACAAGTACCAACTCGTCTTTGCCACCGTCATCGCCAGCGGACTGGAACCCTATTGGACGCGCCCGGGGTTGTTCCAGATCTATCAAAAGAAAGAGATCGAAACGATGCGAAACAACGATCCAACCGATTTTTACTACCTCGACAACGTGCCGTGGACGATGTACTTCGACAAAGCGCGCGCATTGCACGGCGCTTATTGGCGCACGCGCTTCGGATATCCTCAATCGCATGGATGTGTGAATCTTTCTGTAGGCGATGCTCACTGGCTATTCATTTGGGCACAAGAGGGCGATTGGGTATACGTCCACGACCCATCCGGGTTGACTCCCACCGATCCCGCGCTGTATCCGGACTGGGCGTATTGACACGAAGTTTTCCGCATGGTAAACTCTCGCCCGCTGTAAGAATGGTCTCGTGGTGTAGCGGCCTAACATGCGGCCCTGTCAAGGCCGAGATCGCGGGTTCGAATCCCGTCGGGACCGCCAGTGACGAAAGAACCGATCATAATGATCGGTTTTTTTGTTGTTACTTTACAAGGGTTCTTTAAAAGGCGACTCTGATCGACTCACGAATCAGCGTAATGATTATTTCGAATTCTAAGGCGCGGCTGGGACAGAAGACGAAGTTCAAGAAATGTAATCACCTATGCTTTGAGGTTCCACGTTCATATACCAAAATTTAGGATGGGACGGTTTGCGTCGTCGCGCAATATTGCTCAATGTTTTGGTAATAACCTTCACCCGCACAAGCCCGGCAAATGATCCTGCCATCCTGCAAAACCTCGCGACCATTGATGACCTCTTCTCCACAAACGTTACAGAAGGTTTGCTTTCCCGGTTTGCTGATGATCTCGGAGATCGTCATATTCAAACGAACAGGTTGTGTTTGGAACAATCGACCGAACGGCATGACCTGATATCCCGCCAGCATTGCTTCCCAGCGATTCCTGGCGTGAGGCGCGAATTCGCGTGCCAGCGCGCGGGCATCCCGTGCAGGAACGATCCGGATGGAGGTGCCCGTACAGGTATCGGTAAAGGTGGCGGCAACCTTCCCAAAGTCCACGATGCGAAGCGTGCGACTGCCTGCGCGGCAACCCGTCGCCGCGATGAGTCCGTCCACTGAGCATCCATCCACTTCGGTGGTCACGAGCAGTCGTTTGTCCTTACGCGGCAGATCGAGAGCGAGAATCTCCGCCGCATAAAGCGCCATCCGTGCGCCCAACACCTGCCGCGGACAAAGATGTTTATGACGTGATGAACTTTCACAGAGGATGTCTTCGAGCGCGCGCATCATGCCTCCTCGAGAGGATTAAAGCCGCGTCCCAATATTTCCTGCGCAGGCGAAACGATCACGAACGCCTGCGGGTCCTCTTTTGCGACGGCGGATTTCAAATTATGCACCTCTGTCACCGTGAGCGCGCACATCAAGATCGAACGGTCGTGTCCCGTGTACATCCCCTTCCCTTGCATTGCGGTTACTCCGCGTCCCAGATCGGACAGAATCCGCTTCGAAACCGGCTCGGCTTTACTCGTAATTACCAACGCCAGTAACTGCTTGCGGCGATGGCGCGGCGTGAATAAAGCGCGCAAGCCTTTATGCTTTCCCTGCGCCGAAGGCGCGGCAGGCGCGGCTTCGTCACCGAAGCGCGGCAGAATTTCTCCCGTCGCGCGCGTCATTGTGACGGTTGCAACCGCGACGACCGCGAGGAACGAGTAAAAGACCAGCCCGAGAATGAACATGAACTCGCCCGCGATCGGACCGAGCGCCGCACGGCGCATGAACTCGGCGAGGCTCAGGGTCGGAGCGGGGAAGAGCCAGATCTTTGCCACCCACGACGCGTACAAGATCAAGAAGATCCAAAAATAGTTCCGGCGCAGGCGACGACCAAACGCCTCCCACATCGAAATGGGGAAGCTCGGCGTGAGCAGATTTTCGGCAAGGCTTTCCGCCCATTCCGGCGAGGGATGAAACGGCGGCACGAGCATTGCCGCGTAGAAATCCGTTTCCATCAGGCGGACGCGATAACTCCACAACTCGTAATAACGGTAACGCCGCGCCTCGATGAATAAGAACCACAACACCAGCAATGTGTTCAAAATGATGATGGCGTGATGCACGTTCGGTTGGCTGAACGCGATCGAAAGCGTCGCGCCAGTGGCAACGACCGCCCAGTTCGTGGTCGTGTCCAATCGTTGCCGCCAGACATTTGCACGCTGGATCTCGGCGCGGAATAAATGGACCATTGCCGTGACGAACTCGCTGGTCTTGAGTTTATAGCCGCGATACGTCCAGACCGGCTCCTCGGGCTCGTCCTCTTTGATATTCTTTTTAGGTTTTGTGGATCTGACTGCCATAGGTTTATCTTTCTGGATAACGATCCGCTTCGGATTCAGGGATGGTTGATTCTGCTTCGTCAAACTGTTCAAGCCTGACAGGTTTTCGAAACCGGTTAAGTTTCTTGATCACTTCGGCAATTTATACGCCTCTTTGGTTGGCTTCAACGGACGTGAGAGCCAATACGGTCGGCGATTTCCGTCGGGGCTGACTTTATCAGCAGGTCTCGTCATCGCCAGCCACTCGCGATATTTCTCCATTGACTTGTTGGTATCCACGAACAGGTCGCCTGCTTTTTCGCCTGCTTCCGCTTTGGTAACCTTGAACACTTTTTGAAGCCAACAGTGGACTCCGCTGATGGGGTCTGGGTGGACGGCGTGCGCGAGGTTCTGGTTCACGCCCACGTTGCTCCACCAGATGCGGCTTGTATCGGGGGTCGGAGGATTCCCACGCTTTTGCACCGTGGATGACTCGCATGAGAAATCCACCTTTGCCGTCGTCGTGCAGTTCTACGAGGTTCGACGATCCTTTGCTCACGCCTTTATCTTCCTGCAAACGCCAGCGCCCGAGATGATGACTGATGGCGATGATGCCAGGTTTGATTCCTTCTGTCACCCAAACCGTATCCACGAAGTGACCGATCTCAGTCTCCACTTTGGCAAGGTCGCCTGTGTCAAGGCCGAGGCGTGCCGCGTCTTCGGGATTCATCCAGATGGGATTCTTGTGCGAGATTTCATACAGCCATTTCGCATTTGCCGAGCGGGTGTGAATCAGCGTCGGCAGGCGGAAATTGGGAAGCAGGATCATCTCCCCTTTGGAGCGGTCGATCGTATCAGGGTGAACGTGACTCTTTACCGACCATGGAATGACGTACTCGTTTTCGCTCCAGCCCCAGTTGGCGAGCGTGTCGCTGAAGAATTCGAGTTTCTTCGACGGGGTTTCAAATCCGGGGGTGACCACACCATCCACTGCCAGACCAACTACCTGTCCGTTTATTGAAGCGTGATCGTAATCATCCACTTGATAGTCGTCAGCTTTGCCGAGTTCCTTTTTAAACGGAACATAATTTTCCTTCTTCACTTCAAACACGCCATACTTTCGCATGTACGCCAGCGGAGTCAGTCCCTCTTTTGCGGCGACTTCGGGTAGACCCGGCACCGAGTTCTCGAAGATCCATTGATAGTACTCGTCCACGGTGATGATCTCACCCTTGCGATACGGTGACTCGAACCATTGACGAATGCCGAGCGAACCATCGGGGTCCATGCGCGCGGAGAGTTGAATCCACCACTCATTTTCTTCCCACACTTCGCCGGGGTTGGCTTGATACGTGAAGTCAACTTTGATGCCCGCGCGTTCCATCGCCACTCGGCGCACGGGCTGACGGAATGCGATCCACTGACCAGAGTGAGTCTCTTGACTCATCAGGTCGTGACGTTCGGGTCCGTGACCTGTGGGCAAAACATAATCGGCGAACCAGGCGGTTTCGTTCCACGTGGGCGTGAGCGCGACATAACATTTGATCTTTGAGTCATCATCCTTGAGCGCCTTGAGCCACATGAAGCCATCAGGGTTGATCCACATCGGGTTGTAGACGCGGGTGAAGTACACGTCAATGTCGCCGCGACCTTCTTCGAGCATGTGCGGCAAAATGACGGACATCTCGTAATGCGCGAGGGGGTATTCAATCGGGTAATGAAGTTCGTTCCATGTTTCGGGAGCCGGCGCGCCCTTGAACGGCTTGGGCACGAACTTGTTCCAATTGGTCACCGAGGTGCCGCCCTTGTTACCGATACTGCCAGCAAGAACATTGAGGAAGAACAGACAGCGCGAAACCTGCCATCCGCCGAGGTTGCCGACGCTCGCAGAACGCCAGACGTGAGTGGCGAGTTTCCCTTCGCAGTTGGCGACGAGGCGCGCGGTCTCTTGAATGCGCTCGATGGGTACTTCAGATTCTTGCGCGGCACGTTCGATAGTGTATTCGGCGTAGAGGTCTTTGAGCAATGCGTCGAACAGGTTGAAGAGTTCAATGTCAAAGGTCGAAGGTCGAAGGTCTTGAGGTGTTTTCAATGCCGCGCGAATCTTTTCGGCTAACTGCTCACTGTTCACCGCTAACTGATTACTGGCTACTGCTTGAAGAGTCTCCTTCCAATTCACCCACTTGCGGACGAAGTCTTTGTTGTAAAGATCATTTTGAATCAAGTGATTTGCAATGGCAAGTAGAATCGTGTTTTCACTGCCCGGGTAGGTCGGCAGCCACACATCGCTCATCGAAGCGGTGTTCGAGAGACGCGGGTCGAAGGTGATGAGTTTCGCGCCGTCGGTTTTGGCTTCGATGATGCGCTGGGCGTGCGGGTTGAAGTAATGTCCCGTTTCGAGGTGACTCGAAATGAGAAGGATCACTCTTGCGTTCGCAAAGTCTGGGCTGGGCCGGTCTTGTCCGCACCAGAAGTTATAACCAGCGCGCGATGACGATGAGCAAACATTCGTATGGCTGTTGTGACCGTCCATGCCCCAGGTCTGTACAACGCGGTTGGTGTATCCATCTTCGCCGGGGCGACCGACGTGATAGACGATCCCGTTCGGACGTCGCAGTTTGCTCTCGCGCATTTTCGCGGCGATTTCAGTGAGCGCTTGTTCCCAAGTGATGCGCTCCCATTTGCCTTCGCCGCGCTTACCGACTCGTTTCAGCGGATACAAAATCCGCTCGGGGTCATAGACTTGGTTGTGAGTCGCGGGACCCTTGGCGCAGTTGCGTCCGCGCGAGCCGGGGTGGACGGGGTTGCCTTCGAGTTTGCGGATCTCGTAAGTGTCCTTGTCCACATACGCGAGCAGTCCGCAGGCGGCTTCGCAGTTGAAGCATACGGTCGGCACGAGGGTGTAGCGCCGCGCAACTTTCTTGGGCCACTCCTTGCCATCCCATTCCACCCAGTCATCCCACACGTCGGGAGGCGGATACTGGCTGATGCGTCCATCAGGATGGACAACTTCGGTCAGTTTGACGGGCTTGCGGTCGGATGCCGCGAATTGAGGAACAGCGGTGCCTGCGGAGGTTTGAGGGGTTTTTGTTTTTGTCATTGATTCTCTTTTATGTCATTGCGAACCGCACTTTGGCGAAGCAATCTCCTGTTATCGGAAATGAAGATGTTATTGGGGATTGCTTCGTCGCTTCGCTCCTCGCAATGACATGAATATTACGAATTCGGAATATATTGCGGCGCCATCACGAAGGCGTATTCGTAGAAGAACAAGCCGACCAACGTGGCGAGAACAGCAAGAGGCAGTGCTGGCGCGAAGGCGATCATCAGCGCGAGCGGGATGACGTGTCCCAGCGCGATGCCGCCCAGCCAATAGTGATTACGGAAGCGTCCATTCGTCATTTCACGATAGCCGAGCAGGGCGACCTCGGATGCGAACGAGTTGAATTTGCCAGCCAATGTTAGAAGTAAATTGATTGCGATGCTGGCAGGGAAGAGAATTGAGAGAATTTTGCGCAGGTCGGCGGGAAAATTCACGAAGAGGTTCAACACAAAGAACACGCCGCTTGCCACCATTGCAGATTGTGACAACAATTGGAACGGCAATAAATTATTCTGCCACATGTCACGCCCTTCGGCTTGACCCAGCAGGAAAGCGGTGTAGATGACGACTCCCAGCGCGAATGGGAAGACGATCCACGCCGCAAACGGGCGGACAGTTGCTACTGTTTCGGCGGGCAGGAAACCCACCTGAGCCGCGCCTTCGAGCAGCCACCACAATCCAGCCACAGCGGTGAACATCACCATGATATACGCGCCACGCGCCACCCAAGACTTCCACTGCGGGCGGAACAGGATGCTCAAGAAACGCTTGGGCTGTGATAGATCTTTTATCAGTAGGATCACGGTGATGAGCATGAAGACCATCGCGGTGAAACCCGCGGCGAGGAAGGTCAGCGAGTCGAAGGTGAACATGCCGAGTCCCGCGCCGAGGCTGAGGAGCATGAATAATCCGCCAGCAATACTTTTGGTGACGAGATACGACGGCAATTCCCAATGCCATTGGATTCTATGCTGGGCATTGTAAGCCGTCTGCACCATATGCTCCGCCACGCGTCCGCCGAATTGGATGGGACCGTTCATCGGCTGTCCCTGCGGTTGCGGAGTCCGGATCGGCGTGCCTGATTTGGATTTTTTCCCCGTCGCTAGAGAGCGATCGTTACGCACCTCTCCCGCGTAGCTGACGTTCTCTGACGTCGGCTGGAGCACGGGCAACCCGTACGCGGAAACATTTTGCTCCGTGATTTTGTCTGCCC
>CAZQES010000035.1:725-21771 GCA_964591425.1 uncultured Anaerolinea sp. | reverse complement strand
GTCGTGAGCCTGCGCGGCGGACGGATGAAGCGACCAAT
Organism: uncultured Anaerolinea sp.; assembly: GCA_964591425.1. Lineage (GTDB taxonomy): Bacteria > Chloroflexota > Anaerolineae > Anaerolineales > Villigracilaceae > Defluviilinea. Next base: position 21,733 of record CAZQES010000035.1, on the reverse strand, counting down.
CGTTGCCGTTGATGTAGAAGAGCTTCGGACCCGTCCCCTGCTCGGGCTTGCGAACGGTCGCTTGAGCAGAAGCAAGTGTCCGTGCGATTTCCGAAGCGGGGTCGTTCAAATCCCCAGCGAAAATCGCATGTTCGGGGCAGACAACGACGCAGGCAGGTTCGAGTCCCACATCCAAACGATGTGCGCAGAAGGTGCATTTCGCGGCGGTGTTGGTTTCAGGGTCGAGGTAGATCGAGTCGTAAGGGCAGGCTTGCATACAGGATTTACATCCGATGCAGATACTTGGATCGAACTCGACGATGCCGTCATCGCGCTGATACATCGCAGTGACGGGACAGATGCGCACGCAAGGCGGGTTGGCGCAATGATTGCAACGCGTCACCTGAAAGCGGCGGCGCACATCGGGATACGCGCCCGTCTCGACATATTTGACCCACGTGCGATTCACACCCAGCGGCACTTGATTTTCAGATTTGCATGCGGTACTGCACGCGTGACATCCGATGCATTTGGATTGATCGATCAGAAAGCCATAATTGGTCATGAAGGTTCCTTCGATAAGATGGTCTCGTTGGAAAAGTGAACAAGCGTCTGTTCCTTCCATTCTTTGAACGGCAACCCTTTCAGCTGTTGCTCTATCACACTCCAATCATCGGTCGGTTCAGATACCAAGACCGCTTCTTGAATCACATCCTGAGAGACGAGAAAACTGCCGTTCAATTTGAATCCATCCATCTGAATTTCGTCGGCATGGACAAATGCCCGCGCCGAAATTTTTAGCGGGCGAATCGAGTCACCGTGTCCCGTGTGCAGCGACAGAAATTCATCCGAGACGAGTTCCTTTTCCATCGCCTTTGAGTGCTCGAGTTCTTCGGCTGTCAAAGAATCTGGCTGCAATTCCCTGCCGAAGGACTTTGAAAATTCTGCGATCAATATTTCCTCAATCGCTTTGCGTGAAGCCGTGACGCCAAGTTGATCCAGCGTCACCAATCTTTCGCGCAATGCCGTCTCTGCCATTGAACGAAAAGACGATGAAGGCACACGCCAAACGGAAGTCATGGCTTCGAAGTCGAAATCAAACAAGAGGTTGCCAACCACGACACACGCATCATCGATCCGTCCGCCGCCTGTGCCCGCGATGCGTTGACCATCTACTTCGATCTCGTTGACCTCGCGCAGCTCCGCATTCAAACCAAGTCGCTTCAAAGTGTTGACAGGCGCGGACAATGCCATCTGGTAAATATCCTTCAGCATGGCAGGCATGCGCGAGTGATGGAAGATGCACTGATAGAACAACTGATTCTCATCAAGATACGTCGCGCCGCCGCCGAGTCTGCGTCGCAGCACGGGGAGTCCGCGCCGCTGACATTCGTCCGCGTCGAAAATCGAATCGAAAGTCTGGTGGTATCCCAAACACAGATATGGCGCATTGGGACGGCAAAGGATGATGGTATCAGGCTCATCCACGCTCATCCGTTCCGCCAGCATGTGATAGACCGCCTGTGTTTGCAGTGGCGAGACAAGTCCGAGATTGAGGAGGCGGATGGGTTTCATGGAGAGCGGTAATTGGTAATCAGGCGGCGATGACAGGTAATGGATAAGTAGTGACTGGGGAATTGAGATTCGCCCAGACTTCCTCCAACTTCATTTGCTGGCGAATGATGACGAGATCGTCCATGTTGGGAACGAAGGGATAGTCACGATACTCTTCTCCAGGGCGGTACGATCCGTACGGACGATTGCACGCCACCTCCCCAGCGCGGTCGGGACAGCCATTGGTCATAAATGGAAGTCCCGTATTCACCGCGATTTCGACCATGGTTTCAGGCGCATCAAGACGAGCAATGCTTCCGCCTTCATCAAAGGATAACGCCTCGCGTGGCAGTTCCTGATTTTCGATCAAGTGCTACACCAATTGAATGCGCCGCATTCGGTGAATCGGCGAGCGGGATAAATCCTGCATCACCGTGCCAGGTTCGGGATTGAACGAGAACAGGTAGCCCGCGATCTGCTCGCTCTTGAGTTGATAGAACATGTCCACAAGTTCCTTGTCCGTTTCGCCGAGACCGACGATGATATGACAATTGACCTTCATCGCGCCATAAATCTCACGCGCCGCGCGGACGATGCGCCAGTGATACTCCCAGTTATGCGGACCCTTCGTGCCGCGTCCGCGTGTCTCTTCAAAGAGTTCCTCTGTCACTGCATCCAGCCCGACGCCGATGATGTCTACGCCCGCATCCTTGAGAACGTGCAAGCGCTCTTCATTCAGCGTCGTCGCGCTCACCAAAGCGGACATAGGAACCTGAGGCGCGGGTTTCTTGACGCGGCGAACCATGTCCACCAGATCGTCATAAGCGCGATGATCCTGAACCTGCGAAATGCACACGCGTCCAACCCCGCCGTTGGCTTCGCGTTCGGCGATTTTTTCCGCAACCAAATCTGTTGGGTACAAGGGCCACGCCACGCGAATGAACGTGTTCTCTTCGGGTGTACCTGGGCGTTCACGGGCTAGTCCGCAGTACGTGCAGTTGGCATAGCAACCCTCGGGATAATTTTGCAGAAGGTTGATGCAATTGCAATTACAGCGATTGATGCGCCCCGGCTTCAACCCAAGTTCGATCGCCGCCGCCATACTTATGCGGACGTAATCTGGGCTGATATTAAATTGCTCATCTTGCTGGTCGGATGGTACAGTCACTTTTGCCATGAGATCTCCTAAAGAAATTAACCACGAAGGACACAAAGATCACGAAGGTTTAATAAACGGCGCAACATGTTGACTTCTTTTCGACCATCTTTCGTGAATGTCGAAAACAAAGAACCACAACCATCACTCAACCCACCTTGGTGTACTTCGTGTCCTTTGTGGTTAAAGGGTTTTCTTACCACGTCACACCACAACACGCATTGATAAACCTCGGCTGCAAACCATTTTGCCTTGCATACTCGACGATTCCATTCGCGGGGTAGGCGATACCGTTTAATCCCGCATCGATTGCCAGTTTGTCAATTTCAAGTTTTATATTTCCCATCGGGCGCGCGCAACCCAACATCACAGGCGTGGACGGCAGCGCCTTGCGTGACTTCTTGAAGAACGCGCCGATCTCCTCCAACGAAGGCGGCGTGACGCCCATCATCGGGGTGCCCGTCAGCGGCATCAGCACCACCAGCACCAGAATCTTCGGCGGATGACGCACGATCATCTCCAGCGCGTTATCTTCGCCGAGCATTTTTCCGAAATGCAATCCCAAAATAATATGCGGGATGGTCGGCACGTTATATTGCTCCAGCCACGCCAAAAAATTTTCGTAATCTTCGGGGTCAGATTCAAGATGATAGACTTCGCGCATGGTATCGCGGTGACCAATGATGTCGATCATCGCGCCGTCAATATCCACTTCACCCAATGCCGCGCAAGTTTCTTCATCAGGCAGCCCCGTATGCACTCGAATCGCAAAGCCTAATTCTTTGCGAACGCGAATCATGTCAGGCACATGCGCCAGCAATGGCACACGTCCGCGCTTATCACTGCCGCCAGAGATCAAAACGCCGCGCGCGCCTTTCGAAGCGAGATCAGCACACAGATCAAAGAGCGAACCGTCATGTTGTCGCAAATCCGCCATGCCGTGCAGAACGTTTGTCTTGCAATGCTCACAACTCAACGCACACGCCGTCCCCGTCACGCTGATTGAAACAAACTCAATCGAATCCTGTGTTGTAAATTCTTCGGTTTTATATTTTTTCAAACCCGGCGCGTGGAACGTTATCGTGTTCTCAAAATTCGCGCGGCGGATTTCAAAACCTTCAGCGACTTCAAGCATACTGCCCTCCAGGATTGACGTAACAGCCGTACGGATCAGCCCGCATTTGACTCTCCGCGACTCGCGCGCGCGACACTGCCTTTGTCACCGCTTCGATCATGACCTCAGGCTGGATGCCGCTAAATTGACTTTGTCTACGCTCGAAGATTTTCCCGATCGTCGCCGAGACCTTCTCCGTCTGACTCGCGTGCCACCTTAGCGATGCTTCCAAATCTGCTACTGCATTCTCCTCCGCAAAAAAATCACCGCCAATGAACGCGGCTTTGATCGTGCCGCCCGCCATCGTCACGCTGACATCTATCAAGCCTGCTTCAGTTTTGACTTTCGCCGACCCGTTGCTATCTGGCACGGACGTTGTTTGGTAAACCCAATCGTCCGCCAGATATTTTTCGTTTTCGAGTTTCGCAATATCGTCAAGTTCGTCGCGGGTAAAACCGTCCGCGTGGAGGAGGCTCAGGTTGAACGCCTCAGCAAACCCGTCGGCGATGACGCGGCGCACTTCATCCACAGAAAGATTCGATTCGGTCTCGCGTCGCACGGTTGTGATTCTCCCTGCCACGGTGTCAATCTCTTTATCGGAAATTTTCTCGAACGGCGTGTTCAACACCCGCAACATCAATTCGATATCCAAATCCACGAGCAGGCTGGCATGAAACAGCAGACCGCCCGACGGAGCGCGATACACACCCAGCCCGACGAGTTTTTTGCCGTCCACTTCGATATCGTTCTTGCGGCGGAACTTTGCCTCCACGCCGAGTTGATTCAATCCGCGCACGAGACCTTCGGAGAAGTGACTCATCATCTCGCGCGCCTGCGCGTAATTATCTTCGCCGCGCCCAGGGATGGTGAGCGCTACGCCGAGTTGATCCGCGCCCATGATGATCGCTCCGCCGCCCGTCGGACGACGATTGATCGTAATCCCATTTGCGCGGCAATAGTCCACGCGGATTTCATTCTCGACATTTTGAAAACGCCCGACCAACGCGCAGTGTGAGCGATAGGTGTAAAGCCGCAATGTGGGTTGTGATTGATTCATCCCAACGCGCTGCGCCAACGCCTCATCCGCCGCAAGACCGAAAGAAGCCGATACGTTATCGTCCGTGATTAATCGCCAGCCGCGAGTCCCCTCTCCCTGTGGGACATCGTGCCCGTAGGGTAGAGGGTTAGGGTGAGGGAGAGTCATCAGTCAATCCATCCTTGACTCTTATATCGCTTCACTTCCGCCTCCACCCACGCGGAGAGTCCGTCGCCCGAAACCAACTGCGCGGACTCGTTCTCCCAATCGCTCGGCTTGATGACCACCATCCAGCCGTCCGCGTAAGGTGATCGATTCACCAAGCCGGGGTTGCGCACCGTCGCGTCATTCCGCGCCACGATCGTCCCGCTGACAGGAGCGATCAAGTCGCCCGTCATTTTCGCGGCTTCAAGCGTCCCCATGGATTGTCCGCGCTGCACTTCCGCGCCGACTTCTTTCAGCGTGACATACGCGAGATCGCCGAGCGATGCCAGTCCCAGCGTGTCAATGCCAACAAAGACATCGCCACTGGCAGAGTCAAGTTGCGCCCACATGTGATGTTCGCGGTCATATGCGCGGTCAGACGGGATTTCGTAAGCGTTCGTTTGATTGGACATTGGTTACCTCTATTAGATTCATATCCGTTGGTCGAGTAGCGAGCGTTCGTTGCGAGCGTATCGAGACCAACAGTAACTTTCAAACAAAAGATTTCAGGTTATTGCACGGTGTAGTCTCGATACGGGCTGGGAAGTGCACCCAGCCCTACTCGACCACCGTTTGAAACGCTAATCAACACACCTCAAACAATTAACCTTCAACTCTCTGATTCTCTCTTTATATTTCTCAGCCGCTTCCTCACTCGTCACCAGATGAGCGCGTTCCTTTTCCAAATTTGTTGGTTTTACTTTCACGAGCCAGCCAGCGGTGTAAGGCTCTTTATTCGTAATCAAAATATCCTTTGCAAATCCCATTTCATTCGTCTCGACGATCTCGCATGAAAACGGAGCGGGGAACGGTCCCACCCATTTGGCGGATTCAACCGTCGCCAGCGCTTTACCTTGCGCAACCTTCTTCCCGACATCCCGAAAACTGATCGCAGTGATCTTACCGCACCGAGTCTGTGCCACATCGGTCATGCCGAGAGTCGCCACGTCGCCATCGAAGCGAATCCACACATCGCGTTCGATGTCGTAGGTCAGGTCTTCGGGGATATCGCAGGCATAGAAGATCATTTCAAAAGCATCTCGTTGGTTGAGTAGGCGGCGGGACCCAATGTGTCTTTGCAGGACTCCTTGCATCCGCCGCCGTATCGAGACAAACAGTATTCATCAAACAAATTGTTTCTTGAAAACCTGTGGTCTCGATACGCCCTTCGCAACGAACCGCTTCGACAGGCTCAGCGCGGCGGCTCAGGGCTACTCGACCACCGATTTACCTTTTTACTCAAAATTCAAATTCTGCTCTTCCATAAACTTCTGATACTCCGCCACAGCCGCCTCGCCCGTCACCAGGGACGCGCTTTCGCCAACCCAATCGGTCGGCTTCACTTTCACGAACCAGCCTTCGCCGTACGGCTCGCTATTTATCAACGACGGCTTGGCTTTCACCGCCTCGTTCACCTCTACGATCTCGCCCGTCACGGGCGATGTGACAGGCCCCACCCATTTGCCGCTTTCCAACGTCCCAGCGCTCTTGCTCTTCTGCACCGTGCGCCCCGCTTCCTTCGGCGTGGCGTTGACAATGCCCTTCGCCAAATTCTGCGCTACATCGGTAATGCCGATCTTCACGGTGCCATCGTCCATGGGCAATGCCCAGGCGTGTTTCTCCACCCAGTAGTAGAGATTTTCAGGAATGTTACATCCACGAACTGTTGCCATTTTATTCTCCTAATCGTTTAGGTCGAGTAGGCGGTTGGTTTCGATACGCATGGAACGCTACTCAACCAAAACCGTCGTACCGAGACCATGCTCGCCTTGCATGTGATATAGCAACATATCAAACACGACCAGGCGGATTTCATGTTCATATTCATTTACAAAACTCGGATCGTTTCTCGCCTTCTTCGTCACCTGCTCGTAACTATCTTTGCAAACAGGACAAGTCACAATGAAAAACGTATGACCCGTGAATTCATCCACGCGCACACCCAGCGTGTTGCCATGAGACTCCGCAAGGTGATTATGGACTTCCGAACGTTTACCGCTAAACTCGCAATACGGACATTTGAACATAAAATTTGTTTCTGCGTAGAAGGCGGTCTCTACCGCCGTTTTGCGCCATCAATTCCGACCTTAGAGAACGTCGTCTACGCGTCGGGTAAAAACATCCAATCTTTGTCAATCTCGATCAACGTATTGTCGTTGAACTCATAACTCCGATAACTCGAATACGGATACTTCGCTGGGTCATCCACCATCCCTGCACGGACAGGATTCAGGTGGATGTAATTCAATTTTTCAGTGAGGAACTTTTCGGTGAAGATGAATTGCTCCCAAAACGAGTCCTGCCAGACCTTTTTCTCGGCTCGTTTCGTCTCTTCGCCTGAGTCTTGAAAATGAGCCATCCATTCGGTTTTGCCTTCCAACTCTGCCTGACGGGCAATCCTACCTGAAGTGAACCGTTTGAAATCGCGCATGAAATCGGAAACGACGGAAGAATTGCCAGTCGGATAAATCAGTAAGTGAAAGTGGTCAAGCATGATGACGTAACCAAGAAGTTTACATTTGAATTGGTAACGATAGAAATTCAGGCTATCCAGAATCGGTATGATGAAAGATGGCGTGTTGAAGATTTTCAATCGCCCGTAGATGTTTGTCGTGATGTAGTACACCGAGCCTTCCATGCGAATTTGTGGGTACATGTTGTTCACAATCCTTTGTGTAGCAGGTGCTCTCTAGCGCCGTGTCGGTTTGCGAAACCCGTGGACGCTAGAGAGCGTCCACTACGCGGTTGGTGTTGGAATGGGCTCATCCACACCGACAGCTTCCGCCACCAGCTGAATGATGTCGCGGACTTCGATCTTGCCTTCATTGCCCGTGGTCTTAACCGCGTCGGAGTACATGACCATGTCTTTGGGGCAGGTGACGATGAAGAGTTGGGTCTTGTCGTTTGCGCCATCGCCGAAGGTGGTCAACGCCTCTTTGATGCGATTCTCAGCAGGGCGTTCACCAGGCGCAACTTTGCCCATCCAGATCTGACCGCCGCCCGCGCCACAGCAGAACGAGTTCTCACAGTTGCGGGGCATTTCGACGAACTCCACGCCGAGTAGTTCGAGCAGTTTGCGCGGAGCGGTGAATCCGCCGTTGTAGCGTCCGAGATAGCACGGGTCATGGAAAGTCACTTTGTAATTTGACAACTTATTCTTGATCGTAAGTTTGTCTTCTTCAATTAATTTGAGCAAGGTCACGGTGTAATGCTTTACTTCAAACGTCCCGCCGAATTGCGGATACTCGTTCTTGAGCGTGTTGAACGAGTGCGGATCGGTGGTTACAATTTGTTTGAACTGCGCATTGCCGAAGGCTTCCATATTCTGCTCGACGAGTTGCTCGAACAGACCTTCTTCCCCCACGCGCCGCACATCGTTACCAGAGTTGGATTCGTTCTGGTATAGAATGCCGAAGTCCAAGCCGCCTTGATTGAAGAGCCGCGCCACCATCTTGGTATTCGGGATGACGCGCTCATCGAACGAAGCGGTATCGCCGACGAACCAGAGATGTTCAACGGGTTCTTCGGTCGCGTTCTTGACAGGGAATTCCATTTCCTTTGCCCAGCGTCCGCGCAGACGTTTGCCTTTGCTCATCCAGTTACCGTTCGTGGCAAGCGATTGAAGCGCGTTCTGTACGCCGCTGTCAATTTCGTAGCCGTCGATCAACATGCGGCGACGGATGTCCACGATATCTGCCATCGGTTCATTGCCAACAGGACACACGCGGACACAGGCGTAGCAGGTTGTACAAGACCAAACTGCCTCAGGGGAGATCACAGTCTCCGTAAGCGGGAGCAGGAGTCGGTCAGGGCGGGAACCGAAGGTCGCATCCTTGAGAAGATAACGCTTGTTCACTTCCAATGCTGACGGCGAAAGTGGTCGCCCGTAAAAATTCGCAGGGCAGACATCCTGACAGCGATTGCACTGCACACACGCATACGCGTCGAGAACGCGCTTCCACGAAAGATCGTGAACGAACTTCGCACCTGGATCATATTTTTGTCCTTCAATAACTTTCAACGGAATCGCGGGATCGAGTTGCCCGCGCGGATTCTGCTTGGTGAGCCCAAGGTTGAGCGGCGCCATAAAAAAGTGTGTATGTTTTGAGCGCGAAAGATAGGGGATGATGAACATCACCCAGCCCATGCTGACCCACCACGCAACATGCACGCCAACTTCGGACGCGCCGAAAATGGAATTGATAAAACTTGCGATGGGCATGAACGGGTCAGCGCCTTCGGTGAGGCGATAAGCTTGGCTCATCAAATGCGCAACCACATGCATAATGACAAACACGCCAACGATCAGCGAATCTTTTTTCTGCCCGCCTGCTTTGACTTTTTCGTTCAACAATACATTTTCACGAAAATCGAGAGCCTTGTCTTTGACGACGAAGCGCCGCACCAAGAACGCGGTGATCGCGACGAGTAACAAACCGCTCATTAAATCTGATATCAGATTGAAAGTATTAACCAGCGCCGCGGGAGCGTTCGCTACATGTTTGCCGCCGTAAACCAAATCAAAACCAGGGAGGAGACCTTCGAGCGCGTCAATGATGTTGACGAAGGCATATACGATCAAACCGAACAACAACGCCATGTGAATCGCGCTGAGAACTTTGCGCGACTTGAAAATAGTCTGCTGAAACAGAACTGCAATCGCGGCTTTCATCAGACTGGCAGGGATATTCTTCAACTCAGGCGCAGGTCGTCCTATGCGCACCGAGTCGATGATGGTTTTGAACCCATGAACCGTGAACCCTGCCGAAACCAAAGCCAGCAAAATGAAGATGATCTTTTCAATCTGTGTCAGCAACGTGCCCTCCAGAAGATTCTAAACACGAAGGACACAAAGGTCACGCAGGTTTGATGTGTGGCACAACATGACGACTTCCTCTAGACCTTGATTCGTAAAGGTCATGAGTAAAGAACCACCATCATCACTCAATCCAACTTTGTGTACTTCGTGTCCTTTGTGTTTAAAGGATTTCAAGCATCGCTTCCGCGACTTCGAACAGATCCGCCGTCGCGCCGTAATGCGCCACGTTGAAGATCGGCGCTTTCTTGTCGGTGTTGATTGCGATGATCAACTCGGCGCTCTTCATGCCTTCGAGATGTTCAGGCGCGCCCGAGATGCCGAGCATGAGATACAACTTCGGCTTGACCTTGAGACCCGACTTGCCAACCTGACGAGTGCGCGGCAGCCAACCTGCATCCACAACAGGACGGGAGGCGGATACCGTCGCGCCAAGTTTCTGCGCCAACTCCTCTGCGAGTTCCACATTGTCTTTACTGCCAATGCCACGCCCAATGGAAACAAGTTTCGTCTGCGACGTAATGTCCACATCGCCGCCAGCGGGTTTGATGGCTTCGACAAATTTCACTTTCAACGAACTCAAATCAACAGGTGACGCTATCGCCGTAGCAGCAGTCGAGCCTTGACCCGCTTCAACGGGAAACGATCCAGCCAGCACAGCCGCAATTGCCATGTCCCCTTCGGGCGAAACATCCGCGCTCATCTTGCCGCCGTATACCTGGCAGGTCATCGTCAGATCCGCGCCGATATTTTTCACATACGCCGCGCACGGAACGCCCAGCCGCGCCGAAAGCCATGCCGCCAAGTCCATGCCTGTCGCCGTCCAGCCGAACATCACCAGCCGCGGTGATTTTTCTTTGACCAACGCTTCGATCACTTTACCATACGCTTCGGGATTGAATTGACTCAGCGCCGCGTCATCCACATGGATCGTGGAATCAGATGCGAAACCATTCGACGAAACCCCGCCTCCGACGACAACGGCAACTGCCTGCCCACCCCAAGCGGATGCCAATTCTTTGGCTTTTCCAACCATTTCGAACGACACATCGGAGAACCTGCCGTCCATGTGTTCGGTGATTACAAAAATATCGTTGCTCATAAATTCTCCTAGTTATATGTCATTGCGAGGAGCGCTCTTGTTTTTTGCGACGAAGCAATCTCCAATACGACGAGGGGGTTGCTTCGTCGGGAAGAGCACCCTCCTCGCAACGACATGATTATGCAAGTCCCTTGCTCTTCAACAACTCCACGATCTTCGCCGCGACTTCCTTCGACGAACCTTCGATCATTTCCGCGTGACCTGTCACCACGGGCGGAGCCATCTTCTTAAATGTCAATCCCGAGTTGACATCGCCCGACGGCGCGACTTTTTCGATTGTCGCACTCTGCGCGACTTGTCTCACTTTGCTCACAGGCGCATAGCGCGGCGGCTTGACAGATGCCTGCACCCCAACCACCATCGGCAGGCTCACAGCATATTTCGCGCCTACCCCGCCCGCAAATTCTTTGTTCACCGTCGCGGTATGATCAGAAACTTCCACCGAACTGACTCCGCCAATGTACGGCATATCGAGATGCGCGGCAAGCATGGGTCCAATTTGACCATCGAGATCGTTCGAAGCCTGCACGCCCGCGAAGACGATATTCGGCGACATGCCTTTGATCGCCTCCGCCAGCCATTTGGCTTGCTGATGTGAATCCGCGGCGGGGTCATCCCCCGTGATCTTGACGGCCTTATCCGCGCCCTTTGCCAGCGCGAGATGAAGCACGTTATCCAACTCCCCGATCATGTCCACCCCGACGACGGTCACCGTCCCTCCGACGGCTTCCTTCACCAGCACCGCCTGCTCGATGGACTGCTCGTCGAATTCGTTCAGCACGAAATCCACCGAGTCAAAGTCCACGTTATTGCCTTTGACGGGCAGGTCATCGGCAATGCTGGGAATGTGTTTGATAGCGACGACAATGTTCATTCAGATAATCTCCTGTTTCATACATACTCGGTGGTCGAGTAGGGCGAGTGCTTTTCTCGCCCGTATCGAGACCACCACTAACCAAAGCAACTCTTGTTGCGAGATAATTTTTGCTGACTCGATGGTCTCAATACGCCCCGACTTACACGGGGCTACTCGACCATCGGATTACTCTCCGCGCATAGACTTATCCAACAATTCCAAAATATCCAACACACCTACATGCTCATTCCCCGTGGACTTGACCGCATCCTCAAAGCGCGAGACTTCAAACGGACAAGCCACTGCCAGCACATCCGCGCCCGTGGAGGCGGCTTCCATGGCGCGTTTTTCGGAGAGGCGCATGGTGGTGTGTTTCTGTGTGAATGAGTCCATCCACATGCCGCCGCCACCGCCGCCACAGCAATAGCCGTTCTCGCGATTGCGTCCCATCTCGACCAGTTCCACGCCAGGGATGGCTTCGAGCAATTTGCGCGGCGCTTCGTATTCGCCGTTGTGACGTCCCAGATAGCACGGGTCGTGATAGGTAATCTTCTTGTTCACAGGATGTTTGAGCAACGGCTTGAGTTGCTCAAGACAACGAACAAGGAAGGTAGTGTAGTGAAGCACTGGTCGTTCAAATCCATATTTGGGATACACGTTCTTGAACGCGTTCAGTTCGTGCGGACCCGTGACCACCAGTTCCTTCCACTCGTACTTATTGAAGGTCTCGATGTTGTACTCGGTCATCATCTCAAAGAGACCCTTCTCGCCAGCGAGGCGCTGGGAGTCGGCGTCGTCTTTTTCTTCCTTGCCAAGAATGGCGAAGTCAATGCCGAGGGCGGTGAAGATTCGCGCCGCCGCAGCCGCCGCGTCGATGCCGCGCGGGTGATAGGACGGATACGAGCCGACATACCATAGCACATCCACAGGACGACCCAAATCCTTGATGATGGGAACAGGCACACCTGCGTTCTGGATCCAGGCATCACGTTTGCGTTGCGGCTGACCGAGCGGGTTGCCAGACTTGGCGGTGTTCTCGAATGCCTGCTGTAATTCAGGCGGAACAAACTTGCCGTCAAGGATCGCCTGCTCGCGTGCGGCAGGCATGATCTTGACCATGTTCACTTCTTTGGGGCACACACGCAGGCAGTTGGCGCAAGTAGTGCAAAGCCACAGTTCGGGCGCTTCGGTTAAGTCCATGCCTGTTTGGGCATAACGATAAAGTTTACGCGGACCATAATTCCCGACCACATCCACTGGGCAGACAGCCACACACTTCGCGCACTGATAACAATCTGCAAACGACTCTGCATTAGGAATGGAAGCAATCTTTTCGATCAGTTCAGGCGTGTATTCGAATATCGTCCGCTGTTCGAACATGCGGTTCCAATGACCGGAAACATCCACGCCGTCTACGACGATGTGTTCTTTTTCTATCGCTTTTGCTTTTTCGTATTTGACAGGCATAAATAACAATCTCCGTTTCATCCAAACTCGGTGGTCGAGACGCAAGCAGTCGAGACCACCACGCCGTAAAAGAATTCTTGTTACAAGATTACTCTTGAAACCTGATGGTCTCGATACGGGCTTCGCAAAAAACGCTCAGCCCTACTCGACCATCGGAGTTTCGCTATTAACTTTCTTCAATCCCAACAACCTCCGTGCCATATTCGACAGGGACGGCAACAAGTTGTTGAACTCGCGGCTCAACCTCCAACTCGTCGAGCCATACATGTACACGGCATAGGCGCATGCCAGAAAAGCGCTGTTTGCAAATTGAGCGCGTTTTTCATTGCTCATCAATTCTTCCGTCCACAAGCCTGTACCTTCGGCGAATTTCATGCTCATCGCAGTGACCGCTCCCACGCGGGCGTAGCCATCGGCGAGATTCTCGGCATGTAGGTTGTGCGTGCTTCCTGCCAGCAAAGGCAGAATGCCCGTGCCTGTAGTCGGATCCCACAACCAGCGAGACCACAGCCAGTGGTCGTCGGGAGAGGTGTTGTGTAAAAGTCCAGAAGCAAGTTCGAGGGCGAGGCGTGTATCGAGCGCGTTTAACTTATCAACGAAGGTTGAAACACGTACAGGCGTTGGTAATTCGCCATGTAGTAATTGATCGAAGTTGGCAAAGTCGCCTTGCGCAAAGTAATTGGTAATTGTTCTCGCGTTCGCTTTCGTATGCGTGACTGCCGCGGCGATGTCAGCGAAGGAAGAGGCTAACGAAGCAGAGTCAAGCCGAAGTCGAGAAAAGAGGCGGGCGTGACGTTCCGCCAATTCATCCGCAATCGCTATCACATCCTCAGGCGCGACCTGCGCGAGCGAGTCCTGCAACGCCTTGTGCAATTCAGGGTCGTCAGGTCCCGTTTTCTGTTTAGTGATGTGACTTTGTCGTTGAGGTTGCATAGTTGTTGAGCGAGATAATATCTCGCTCTACGCTAAAACTTTACGCACCGCCGCGACCGCGCGCGCCGCGGCGAGCCCCGCGGACGAAATCGAATCATTGAGATCGGCAGGACCCGACGCCGCGCCCGCGACAAAGACACCTTCCTTCGATGTCGCAACAACATCCAGTCCGCCAGCGCCGCCTGCTTCGATAAATCCATATTTGTTTTGTTGGACGCCAAGCAGTTGCGATATGGCGCGCGTGCCCGCACTTGGCTCCATGCCGACCGACAACACGACCATATCCATCGTCACTTCCATCGGGCGCGACATCGTCGTATCTTCGCCGCGTACCAGCAACTGGTCGCCCTTCTTCAACACTTCACTGATGACGCCCTTGATGTAATTGACTTTATATTTTTCCTGCGCGGGCCAGTAGATTTCATTTTCCCAATAACCGTACATGCGCATGTCAATGTAAAAAATGAAAACCTTCGAGTCGGGCAGTTGCTCGCGCAGTTCAATCGCCTGCTTGCTCGCGATGCCGCAACAAACTTTCGAGCAATACTCGTTACCGATTTGTCTATCGCGCGAACCCACGCATTGGATGAACGCGATCTTCTTCGGCGCTTCGCCATTCGACGGGCGCACGACGTTGTGTTCCTTCAACATCTTTTCCAGATCGGTGAGCGTGATGACATCGGGAAACGAATAGTAGTTGTAGTATTGCGTCGCTCGACCTGGGTCGAAATGTTGGAAGCCCGTTGCGACGATGACCGCGCCGACGTTGAGGGACTCGGGTACGCCGCCCGCTTCGATCTCGACCGTGAAGTTGCCAGCGCTCCCAGACATGCCCTTCACTTCGGCTTGATACTTCACCTGCACGTTCGGGTGACTCGTGACCGACGCGGCGAGTTCCGCCATCGCTTCGGAAGCGTCGCGCCAGTGATGTGTCAACTTGGCGTAAGACTCGCGGTCAGGCGTGCCGCCGAGACGTTCGCGCTTTTCGATGAGAATCGCTTCCTCACCCAACCCAGCGACAGACCGCGCGGCTTCGAGCCCCGCAGGTCCCCCACCGATGATGAGTACTTTTCCAGATGTCATGTTTCCTCCGAAGTCTGATATGTCATTGCGAGGAGGGCGTTAGCCCGACGAAGCAATCCCCAACTAACAGGAGATTGCTTCATGGCGCCGAGGCGCCACTCGCAATGACATGTGATTTTTATGCCGTCAAATGAATCGGCTGATCAGCATCCTGCCAGGTGATTCCAGATTTTGTGCCCGCGCGGATCGCGTCGAGGTCGCCTTGAAATTCATCCCAATATTTCTGCCAGTTGATTCCAAGTTTCTCCAAAAACGGACGCCAGTCCGTGGAATGCCAGTGGAACTGCACCACGCGGAAGGGATGCGCGCCCATTGCCAGCGCAGCGACCTGCGCATCAGATAACACGGGGATGCCAACTTTGCGGTCATGTGCCTTCGCGGCGAATTGACTCTTATCGAGCGTGGTCACACAGCCTGTGTCGTGAGTCACTGTCAGATCGGGATTGACTTCATTCTTCATCGTTTCGATTTTGCGAAGGACCGCAAACGAACGCGTGAAGTCGCGCTGAACCAAAACGTGGCGAAAACCAAACCCACAACAATCGAACCAGGTCGAGTAATCCGCGACGTTGACGCCGAGCGATTCAAGCAAAGCGGTGACAACCGCCGTGCGCTGTCCGCCATAGATTTCGGGGTCGTAGATGGCATCTTCCGCGACAATCTTGTAGTAATGGCAGGCGGGATGCACCGTCGCGGTGATGGGACTCATGTCCACGAGTTGGCGTTCCTTGAATCGAGCGCGCATGGCATACACCCACTCGCTATAATGGACAATCTCTTCGGGGATAACGAGCGGCTTGCCCATCTTATCGAGGATGCGGCGGACTTCATCGCGCAGTTCCTTGTGATGCACGAGTTGCTCGCGGATTTCCTTGTAATGTCCGAACGACGTGCCGCAGTGGATCATCGGGAAGTAGCCCGTCTCGTACGCGGCGGCGAAATTACGACTCATCACCGCGGCTTGCCCCACCGCGTTGGAGGCGGCAGAGGCGTAATAGTTCCAGCCTGTGCAGGAAGTCTGGTCGGTGGGGTCGTGATAATCCAAGTTGAATTGGCGATGAAGCCAGAGAATGGATGAGGCATAACCAGGGATGTGTCCGCAGTGACCGCAGGATTTATGATGCCAGGTATGCTCGATGGGAATCTTTTTCATCCGCCCGTATTTGGTGGGGAATTCGATGTAATCGCCTTTCATTCTTTGAAGAACGATCTCGCCTTTGGCTTCAAGTTCCAATAAGCGGTCATGCATATCTTCGGTCGGCGCAACGGATGCATCGCGCACGACAGGATGCGATTTTCGTTCCAGGATCAGTTCAACGGTGGTTAAGTTTTCGGTCATCGGGAATCTCCAATAAACTTTTCCGTCATTGCGAGGAGCGTTCTTTGCGACGAAGCAATCTCCTACTCGACTTGGGGATTGCTTCGCTTCGCTCGCAATGACGGGCGAATTATCCTTCTTCCAATTCTTCCTGCATAACCTCAGTCAACAAGTCGTATAAACTTTCATCCAGTTCCTTGATGATGTCCATGTTGCCAGACTCGAACCAAATTGTGTACAGCTCAAGCAGAGTCTTGCGATCCGTGCGCCAGGCGACATCGGTGAGACCGCGGATCGAATCCATCGGAATCGCTTTGCGCCAGACGTGCATGTTCTGGGAAAAATCCTTCACCCACGGACCCCAATCCGGGAAAAAATCAGGCTGGAGCATATCGGGCGAGACTTGATTGCCCTTGAGCATGACTTTATAAATCACACGGCTATAGCCTTGCAACGCGTCTTTTGATTCCTGTAATCCATTTTTGATCGAGACTTCGCGCAAAATCGTGACCAACCCTCCAGGGTTATTTTGCCGCGGACAACGCACACACGAAAAGCATTGCGCGCAATTCCAAATATCTTCCGTGATAATGTCATACACGCGCTCGATATCCTCGCGCGCGATAGCTTGCGCGATGACACGCGGACTGAAGTCATAAAACCGCGCCGAGGGGCATGCCGAGACACAAATGCCGCACTCGTAACAGCCGTAGAGGAAATCCGAGTAGCGTACATCGTTCTTTACCTCGAGGAAGAGGCGTTCTTTTTCCTCGTACGTCGCTTCGGGATGGCGATTTTCCGCTTTGCCTGGATTCCAGTTTTCAAGTGTCGTTGGCAAAAGTGCCTCCAGTCATTCGTTGGTCGAGTAGGCGGCGGGAGCCTTCATGTCTTTGCAAATCACCAAGCCTCCGCCGCCGTATCGAGACCAACAGGTACACGTATAAAATTTTGTAACAATAGTTGCTTTACGGCATGGTGGTCTCGATATGCTCCTCGCAACAAGCACTCGTCGCTACTCGACCACCGACATAATCTAAAAAGCGATCACTGCATCGGCATTGCATGCCATATCATTGAACGCCGCGCCGCCGATCATCTCGACGCCTTCGATCATATCGTCCATGGTGTAACCGTGCAGGTCGAGCGATGGCTGGCAGACGAGCAGACGCACACCGATCTCCTGCGCCTGGTCGATGAAGTATTTCAGCTCTTTGCCGTTGCCGCCTTTACGCGGAATGATGATCTTGTCGCCGTTATCTTTTGCCACGCACTGCGGACCGTTCATGGTGAAGTAAATACACACTTCGTTGTCCATCGCCGCGCCCGCGGTGGCAAGGAAGAACGGAGTGGCTGTCCGTTCGGGATCAGCCTCCCCGTGGGTCTGAACGTAGAGGATCTTCTTTACATCAGGGTCGTTCGTTTTCCACATAGGCGAGTGACCTCTCCAATGATAAATAAAAGAAGCGGCTAGATTCCTGCCGCCGCTTCCTCGTTGGTTGCGAACATCTTGAACATCTGCATCATGCCGACCGTGCGCAAGATCACCTCAATCGGCTGGGAAACCGAAGCGAGGCGAATATCCCCGCCCGAGCCTTGAGCGCCTTTGAGTGCCTTGACCAACGTCCGCAAACCGGCGGAGGAAAGATAATCCACGCCTTGCAGGTTCAAAACGATCTTCGTTCTTCCGTCAGCCAGTAGTTTTGACAGCGCGCTGTCCAGGTCGGGAGCGGTCTCCGAATCGACGCGGCCGTCCACAGTCACGATCGAAGCGTTGCCGAGTGCGCGGGTATTGATCGAAAGCGTAGTCATATCTGCCTCCTCACGAAAAAAGTACAAGGTACACAGGTTCACGTGTATCAAAATGATCCATGCTGACCTGTGTGCTTGTGAATCTGCCTGCTAAACAAACAACTGCACGTCGGCGTCGGAGGCGTACTCGAGGAAGGTTGCCGCGCCGCCGATCTCACATTCCTTAATGAAATCCTCGCGTTTGAAGCCGAAGACATCCATCGTCATCTGACAGCCGATCAAGCGTACGTCCATTTCCACGCACATCTGCCTCAGTTCTTCGACGGTGGCAACGCCCTTGTTGTGAAAAGTCTGTTTCATCAAGGTGGTCGCGAGACCTTCAAATCCCGGCACGTTTGCCATCAACAAGTTCGGCATGGGCCAGTTGATATTTTGGAATCCCTCAGGACCAAACGGCATTTTCATCGGCATGGCAGGGTTGCCTAACGGCGAGACCGCCGCTGTCAGTTGCGGTTTGAGAAGTGTGAGTCCGTAGAAGGTAAAGAAGACGCCCACCTCCCAGCCCATCGCGCCAGCCGCGCTGGCAAGGATGAAGGGTGGGTAAGCCCAGTCCAGGGTCCCTTTTGAAGCGATCAGGGCGAGTCGTTTCGGGGAGTTCGGGTCAGACTTCGACATGTCAACCTCCGTTGGCATTCGTCGTTGGGAGTGAAGCGGCTCCCAACGACATAAAATGATTTATTTTACGCGGCGAATAAAGAACACAAATTTCCCGTCTGCCTGCATGGAACGAAGCAGTTCGTTCCCGGTTTGCCTGCTCCACGCCTCCATGTCTGGCGGCGCGCCGGGATCTGTGGAGATCATCTTCAACACCTGCCCCACCTCCATCGTCTTGATCGCCTTGGATGTTTTCACCACAGGCATCGGGCAAAGCATCCCTGAACAATCCAACACTTGATCTTCCTTGATCACATCCATCATGGAGAGCCTCCTTTGAATGATGTGCATCATACTGAATTGCCCTTCCACCGACCATCCCTTACGCAGGGGATTTTTTCTCCCCCGCGCGGGGGATGACACGCGTAATGGTATTTTCTAGGTCGCTTGACGAATTCCCTTTGGCGAGGCGCGGAATTAACGCGAATGGAAGGAATTCCGCGAGAAAAATTTCCCGTTTTTCGGCTTGTTCGCGGCATTCGCGCCAAGTAGGATTCGATCTTGAAAAGCCATGGGATGCGCGCCTTTTGCGCTTTCATGCATCAGCGATTGGGAATATAATCCAACCCATGCTAACAAAATTCGAGAGGCTCTTTCACTCGGGCCGCATCTTCCCGTTCCTCGTGGCGTTTCGCTGGGCTTCGCTCATTCCGGTCCTGCCGATCCTTCTGAAAGGGAACGAAATAGATTCGTCTCCGTTCGTTTCTCCACTCTGGATCTTTCTGATCGTGATCCTTGCAAACACGGTCATTTCGATTTTCAACCGTCCGCTCAACCGTCTCGTCACGGAGCGGCCGCTGGTCATGGGTATCGACCTGTTCTTCTGCGCCTCCGTTCTGGCAGTGAGCGGCGGCTCGCAAAGTCCTTATTATCTTTATGCTCTCAGCCCATTGCTGGCGGGAGCATTTTTCTTCCAAATGTATGGCGCGCTCGGAACGGCGGCATCTTTTACCCCGCTTTATCTTGCCGCTGACTTCATTACGCGCCGCCTCACCAGCCTGGGACCGCCTGAAAGCGTTACGCTCATCACACAACTGGCAGGGATCTGGCTCATCCCCACTTTGTTTGCCTATCCCGCAGTTCTACTCAAAGAAATCAACCGCGCCCGCGACGAACTATCCGCCGCGCGCGATGAACTTTCCGAAAAACATGAAAACCTCGCCATCGCACACCGCCAATTAAGGGTTATCCACGATCTCACAGTGCTACTCCAAGCCGCGCCCGATTTGATCTCAGTGCAACAGCGCGTGCTTGGCGCAGTGACAACTGGGCTGGGTTTCCACAGGGCGGTTGTGGGAGTGGTAGACCCTGCCCACGAAGAAATAGGCGGCTGGATGCTGCATCCCGTCAATTCATCGTTTCCATCCATTGATCCCCTCCCGCTCAGGTCGGAAAGTGGTGAAATCTTCAAAGCATTGCTGGATCGAAAATCGTTCACAACAGGGGGTGACGGCGAAACTCTGATCGTCCATCCCGCGCTGAACTCATGGCTGAAGACATGCCAATGGTACGTCTACCCGCTCTCGCTTCGCGAACACGCCGTTGGGATTTTGATGGTGGAACTGAATAAAGGGGATGAATTGACTCGCCAACGCGAAGAAGCCATCACGATGGTCGCGAATCAAGCCGCCCTTGCGCTTGGCACGACCATCCTGTGCATTGACCGCGCCCGACGCCTCGCCGTGGAGACCGAGCGCAACCGCATCGCCCGCGACATCCACGATACGGTCGCGCAATCGCTGTTCGGCATTGTCTACTCGCTTGACGCCTGCATCACCATGCTCCCCGAAAAAGCAGGCGATGTAAAAAAAGAACTGATCGAACTACGCTCTTTAGCCAACAGCGCGCACGACGAAGTCCGCCGTTCGATCTTCGACCTGTGGCCCTCCGCATTAACCATCGAGCTCTTCATGGCGGACCTGACGAA
>CAZQES010000035.1:0-715 GCA_964591425.1 uncultured Anaerolinea sp. | reverse complement strand
CCCGCGTCCGTTCAGCATCGTCTTCAACAATAACGGCGATTTCAATTCGCTGTCCTCCGGCATGCGACGGACGGTGTACCGCATGGCGCAGGAGGCGTTAGCCAACTCTGCCCGGCATTCGGGAGCGCCTTCCGCCCGCCTGTGCCTGACCGTTACAGACGATGAAGTTTTCCTTGTCGTAACCGATGAGGGCAAGGGCTTCGAACCGTCGATCGCGTTATCGCGCAGTTTGAACCGCGAACATTTTGGCTTGCAGGGAATTCAGGAACGCGCCCGCGCCATGGGCGGCGATTGCGAGATCGATTCACAACCCGGCGCCGGTGCGCGCATCATGATCAACCTTCCGGTCAACGGGCATCATCATGCCTGACCCGATCCGCATCCTGATCGTGGATGATCACGCGGTAGTCCGCAAGGGATTGGCAATGGTCCTCCGCTTGGAAACCGATATCCACGTCGTGGGCGAAGCGGAGAATGGACGCGTCGGCTTGGAAGCCGCGCAACGTCTCCATCCAGAAATCGTCCTCGTTGATCTGATCATGCCCGAAATGGACGGCCAGCAAATGGCGTTGGCTCTGCGCAAAGCCGACCCTACAATAAAAATCATCATGCTCACCGGCACCGAGGTGGATGACCGGGTGTTCGATCTGGTCGCGGCGGGGATAGAGGGTTATGTGTTGAAAAACATCGAGCCGGGGGAACTGGTGCGAGCCAT
>CAZQES010000034.1:0-29253 GCA_964591425.1 uncultured Anaerolinea sp. | reverse complement strand
CGAGACAATTCCTTGCGCGGGGTATGGAACGCAGGCGTTCTGTCCGGGTACGAAGTACGTTCCCACCGGACATTGCGGCAACGGTATGGTCGCGTCCTGCCCCGGTTGCGCGGAACAGCATTGCAAGGCTGGGTCATAGTTGTAGCCCGGCAGGCACTGTCCCTGCCCGCCTTGCGAAACGCACTGATTTCCTTGTTGCTGATAGCCCGGAGGGCACGAGGGGCTACCCGGTGCAGACTGCTGACAATCTGCCGAAATCTTTACCGTCGTCGGAACGGTGCACGAATATTGGTCGGGGTTGCCGGTCGGCGCGCAACCGCCCGAGTCGATATTCGAGCCGGGCGGACCGGTGAAGTTCACGTTCGAAGAACCGACCTTGTTCACACACAGCGGCACAACCTGAATACTCACCGCCGGGCAACTCTCTGAAGGCGCACCGCCACCGCCGGGCGCGCCGGGCGCCGCATCCTGTCCGTACACCAACAGCGCCGTGCAGGAGGGCGCGAAGAACGTCGGGTCTTCCACCACACAGCGGAAGCCGAGATTCTCCAGTTGAAAGACCGGGTTATACGCGAAACGCCGCGCCGATTCGGTTTCATAGGCCGGGGCGTTGAATCCGCTCGAACGGACGGAGCGCGTATTCCCAAGGTCCGGTCCGAGCGGGTCTTCCGTCGGCGATTCGGAATAATATTTCGGGCTGTACCAATCCGCCACCCACTCGTACACATTGCCCGCCATGTCGAGCGCTTCGTAGTAACTCTGCCCGGCGGGATGTTCCACCACCGAGGTCGTTTCATACTCGCACGTGCCGAAGTTCGCCAGATCGCACGAAGGGGTCGCATCGCCCCACGGATAAATGTTGCCCTGCGGTCCGCGCGCGGCTTTCTCCCATTCCGCTTCGGTCGGCAAACGTCCGTTCACGAACGAACAGTATGCCGCGGCTTGCTCGTAATTCACGCCGGTCACCGGGTGATTGGCTTTCAACGGGTCGCCGTAGCCGGGGTTCTTCTCGGTGTTCGGCGGCGTGCACTTACCCAGCGTCACGCAGAACGCGAATTGCGAGTTCGTCACCTTCGAACGATACAACCAGAAATCGCTCACCACCACTTCGTGGATCGGGTTATCGTCGCCGCCGTGCCCCATGATGAACGGACCGCCCGGCACCGCCACCAGCACGCTCCCATCCACGTACGGGAATTGCGAACCGACCTCCATGGGAGGACCGGAAAGATCCGCGATGGCGATCACCGTCTCCGTCGGTTCGATCGGGACTTCGGTGACGCCCGGCGGTTCGGTCGCGACGGGAGGCTGGGTCGCGCTCCCCGGCTCGTCCGTGGCTTGAGGGATCGCGCCCAAATTGCACGCGGATAACACCACAAGTCCGAGGACGAACATCGAGAGAATTCGATTCAACCGGTTCATGGGCTGGACTCCTGAAAGATGAGGGGAAACTTCATCTGCAATTATACAATCCGCCCTGAGAATCAAACCCTTACAAATGGGTGATAAATATCATGTCATTCTGAGAAAGTGAAGCGGCGAAGGACCTCTGATTTTGCCGTATGGCTATGAGGTTCCAAGACACTTCGCTTGACAATGACATGGTTACGCGGGTCGATCCGCCAACAGCGGAAGTGTCTCGCCGAAGATGAGGTTCCCAACGTGATCGCTCTTGAGAAAGCCGTGTGGGAATCCCAACTTGAACTCGGCGAGCGCGTCCAACTCTTCCATGTGCGAATCGCTCAATTGAAAATTCAAACAACCGAGGTTATCTTTCGCCTGTGCGAGCGTGCGGCAACCAAGAATGGGAATGATGGTACCGGGCTTTTGCCTCACCCAATTGATCGCAACCTGTGCCGGCGAACATCCCGCCTCGCGCGCGATCCGTGCCACGGTCTCGCCCGCTTTCAATCCGCGTTCGTCCAGATCCGATTCGCGGCGCGGCTCCTCGGATGGCGCGCTGTATTTCCCGGTCAACACGCCGCCTTCCAACATGCCCCACGGCAGGATGGCAAGCTCGTGCTCGCGCGCCATCGGCAGTTCGGCGCGTTCCACCGAACGATCAAGAACCGAATACGGAACTTGCAAGGCTACGGGACGCGACCAGCCAAGATCATCCGCTTTGGCGAGCGCGTACGAAACCACCCAGGCAGGCGTATCGGAAAACGCGAAATACAACACTTTTCCCGATGCGATCAAATGATGAACGGATTGCAAGACTTCTTCGACGGGCGTCATAAAATCCCACATGTGCAGGTAGAGCAGGTCGAGGTGATCCGTATTCAGGCGTTGCAGGCTGTGCTCCACGTTGCGCATCATGCTCTTGCGCGAGTTGCCGCCGTAGTTCGGGTCGAATCCGTGTCCCTTGCCCACGCGCAGGGAATATTTTGTGGCGATCACAAAGCGGTCGCGCTCGCCTTTGACGAATTCACCGACGAACGTTTCACTGGTCCCATTGGTGTAATTGGAGGACGTATCGATGAAATTTCCGCCAGCCTGTGCGAACGCGTCGAATATCTTCCTGCTCTCCTCTTTCGATGCACCCCAGCCCCAATCCTCGCCGAAGGTCATCGTGCCGAGGCACAACTCCGAAACGTGCAATCCACTTTGACCAAATCGTTTGTATTTCATGTTCATTCTCCTTTCGTCATTGCGAGCGAAGCGAAGCAATCCCCAACACGGTGAGGGAGATTACTTCGGGCGATCCTTCGACTTCGCTGCGCTCCGCTCATGGCTTTCTCAAAGTCCAAGATTTTTAACGCGAATTACACAAAATGGGCGAATATCGCGAAAAGTTTAAAGATTCGCGCTTTTCGCTTCGTTCGCGGCATTCGCGTTAATATCGTACCTAAAACCGTGAACACGTCCAGCGACTTTGAGAAGACTATCGCGCTCAGGATGCCCTCGCAATGACGGACATTTACTTCACCCAAAGTCTTTCCAGGGAATCAATTCTTTCCCAACCTTCACCCTCCGCCACTTTTTCCACACCGAGGTTCGTGAAGTAGGTATCCAACACGGCGGCGCGTTCCTGCGCGAGAGGCGGGACGCAATAATCCTCCTCCTCCCACACCGTCCAACCGTCACCTTGCGGATCGAGACGCGCGTTATCGAGGCTGTATTGCAAAGCCGTCCCGAACGGACGCATCTTTTGAATCTCGCCGCTGTCGAGTCGCGTGCGCAGTTCTGTCAGCAAGTCTTTTTGTATTCGCGCTTTCACCAAATAATGTGCCATAACTGTCTCCATTTGTCATTGCGAGCCGCCGATGCTCTTCGGCGGCGTGACAATCTCGGTTCTCATGAAACAATTGCTCATGGGTGCGTTGAGATTGCCACGCATCACTTCGTTCGGGCTCGCACTGACACTAGACTTTCTCTATCTCCAACTGCAACTCTGTTACGAACGCTTTTGAATCATTTGCCAGAAACGTGGGCGGGAGTTCGAAGCCCAGCCCCTCCGCGCTGTAACCCAGATACACTTCACGGATGGGACCATTCATGCGGTAGCCGTTCGAGTCGATCCAGCGGAGCAACGCGTGATACGCCAGATAGACCGTCGCGTAATTCCCGGTGTGAACCACGCAAGCGACTTGGGCGATGCGCGGCAGTTCGATCACGCGGACTTCGTCTGAAGCGGGGATCGGTTTCGTCAGCGGCACGACCACCTCGGCATCGATGTTTTCGTCGCGATACTCGGGGTCGTGATAGATCGTCATCGGCGGTTTGTCGGCGCGGGCGCGGAAGCGATCCACGTAGCGTTCGAGCTCCTCGAACATGGTCGTGATGCGGTCATCGTCCGGCGCAACTTCACGGCGGGTCGCGACCAATTGCGGTTCGACCTCCCGGACGATCACATCGAAGTTTGGCTGACCAGCCTGCCCGTCCATTTGACCGATGCGTGCCTCCAATCGCGCCAGTTTCAATTGCTCGGCTTGCATCCCCTGCTGAATCTCCGCGCGCTTGAGTTTGAGCATCCCAAGCCATTCTGCGGAAGGCAGGTCGTCATCCAACAAGCCGCCGATCTGTTCGAGCGAGAATCCGAGGTCGCGCAGGGCGAGGATGCGGTTCAAGCGCGGCAGTTGCTCCGCTGAGTAGTAGCGGTAACTGGTTGAAGCATCCGTGTGCGATGGTTTCAGCAAACCGAGCTGGTCGTAATGCCTGAGCATCCGCACCGACACGCGAGTCAACTTCGAGAACTCACCGATCCGAAACATCAATTGTTACTTTCGATGGAATATACACTCTGACACAATGTCAGAGTCAAGAGGGAATTTTGCAGGTTATGGTTGCGCGCAATTGCACTGTTCGCCGTAGATCGTATTCACGCACACCAACTGTTGACCGGCGGGACACCCGTCGCCCGAATCCAACGGACACAACCCCGGCTCACCGCCTTGCGCTTGAAACCCGATCGCCACGCGGCACACGTTATCGATCTCCGCGACGGCTTTGATCGGGTAATACACCGCGAACTCCACCAGCGACGAACCCGCCTGCTCGTGCGTGAAATGATCGTTGAAGTCGAACAAGGCTGGGTCGAGCAGGTCATTGCCGGCCCACGCGCCCGCCATGAACGCGTTGGCATTGATGCCCAGCAAGGATAATTTCACCGCCAATTGGATCGTGAACGGCTGGTCGGCGGGGATGCGTGCCCACGCCAGATCGGGGTCGTTGCCCGCGCCGCTATCGAAAAGATTCGTGTCGTAGCCGTTCCCACCGGCTTGGTCGTCTGAGGTCACCGAGAGCGACCCGCCCACATCGTTGTTCGAATCGAACCACACTTGCACGCCATCCGTCGTCCATGAATTCGACGCGGGTTGTGAAACCATCAACAGCCAGTCGCCGCGCCCGTCGATGTCGGCATCGATTTCGACCGCATACTTCCCCGAGAACGCCTGATTCGAATCCCGCGCGCGCAAGGTGATCGTGAAATAGACCCATTTGTTATCGCGGTACGAACTCGTCTCGGTAATGTCGATGTGAGGCAGGTACACGTCCATCGTTTCGGCGTTGAACGGGCGCTCGTACCTGCCGAACGTGAAGCGGTCGCCGCCCGGGGCGCGTTTCTCCGGCGAGGTGACGAACGACTCCTGATCGCCTGCAAAACTCGAACGCACCGCCGGCAGTTCACCCGGAACATCCACGTGCACAATGCTCACAACTGTGGAGGTCGGCGCGGCGGTCGATTCGGGTACAACCGTCACAAGTGTCGGCTGTTCGATGGGAGCCTTTGTCGCGGGAACCGGCGTGGTTGTAGCCGACGGCAACCCGCACGCCAGCGTGGCAAGGAAAAGCAGGGAGAGAGTCAAACGAACGTTGAACATCGAGCATCACCTTTCGAGTCTGTGTTTTCTCCCCGTGATTATACCGAACCTATCGTTGATACAGCGACATCTCCCAAACGAACAACTTGCGGACGGACGTGCGCGTAAAGCCTTCATTCTTCAACAACGCGTCCATTTCCGCGACGGGATGCACGAACACGCGGAACGGATCGCGCATCAACTTCTGGAAAAAGTTCATCACCCCGATCGCCATTTTCATGTACCACGTTTCGCGCGGATACGTCATCGCAATCGCCTTTTTACTCTTCGATGAAGCGGCTTTCAACAGCGAACGGAAATCGGGATAGCAACACACGACGCGATCCAACGTGACCACATCCGCCTGCCGCAAGTTCTCCGCCACGTCTGTGAAATCGGCGTGGACGAACTTCACCTGCGCTTCATGCCCCAGTCGTTTTGCCTCCTCCGTGGCGACCTTGAGATACGCCGACGACGCGTCCACGTGCGTGGCTTCGCGCGCCACATCCTTCAACAACTCGTGGTGAATCGTCCCAATCCCGCCGCCGACGTCGAGCAGTGCGGCATCTTTCAACCCCAGCGACCGGACGGCTTCGAGGATCAATTTGGTCTGATTCGCCGGTCCGCGCTTGCGATAGTCTTTGAGGTTGGCTTTGGCTTCATCCTCGCCGAAGGTGTTATCCGTAATTTCACAACAATTGCAGGGCATCAATACTCACTTTCTCGTAATGGCGACTTCCGGCGCCTTTTTTGCGAATTTATGATTTTACAAAAATCGAAAGAATAATTACGGTAAATGCAAAAAGAAGAAATAACATAAAAGACCAAGTGGCTAAATCTGCGTTTACGATTGAAATTGCGACAACACCAACGACAACAGTGAACGCGAATGCATAACCGAAAATTTTCTTTGCTGCTTTCGATTTTTTCTCAATTTCCTTCTCGATGCTGATTTCTCGAATTTTCTTTTTTCCAAGAATGTCTGCCAATCTTTTCTGTAACTCCATTCCATTGGTCATCTCTTTCAACGAAATGACAGCGTTACTAAAAGCAATTGAAAGATTCACATCAATACTCCTAAAGCTTTGGTAATCAATAGCGTTTTCTGTCCAAACGAAATAGCGAATAATCATTTCGCTTTCGCCAAATTCAATTTCCTTAATGAGGTTTTTGGATACCTGAAAGGCATTAATCCCAAAGAGAGCCAAAATTAGTGCATATTCCCAACTGTACCATTCTCTTTGGATAACTACAAATGCAAGGAAAAGGAAACCTACGTCATATACCAACGGCTTTAAATACACTGTAAACAAGTATTTCGGCATGAATACATTTGATTGTATTTCCACAATTTCCTCTTTTGATGTTTCTCTCGGAATCGCCGTCCCTGGTGGGGAAAGTAAACGACTAAAGGCGTCGCTACGTTAACTGAGGCAATATCCCCTCATAATACTCCAACGACCCCGGATTGATCAACGCATCCCGATTACTCACCGCCCGACGATTCAAAATATTCGTCACGGCGCTTTCGACCTTCTTCATATTCAGTGTGTACGGAATCTCGGGCGCTTCGAGAATCAGCGCCGGAACATGCCGCGGCGAGGCGTTCTCGCGCAATGTCTTTTTGATCTTGTCTTTTAGTTCGTCGGTCAACGCGTGTCCCGCCGCGAGTTTGACGAACAGGATCACGCGTTGGTCGTCCTGATAGCTCTGTCCTACCGCGAGGCTGTCCGCGATCTCGGGCAGGTTCTCCATTTGCGCGTAAATCTCCGCTGTGCCTATCCGCACACCGGAGGGTTTCAGCACCGCGTCCGAGCGACCGTAAAAGGTCACGCCGCCGGTGTCTTTGTGGATCAACACATAATCGCCGTGACGCCACACACCGGGATACACATCAAAATACGCCTTGTGATACTTCGAGCCGTCGGGATCGTTCCAAAAATACAACGGCATGGATGGCGCAGGCGCTTCACACACCAACTCACCCTGCTCGTTGAGGATTGGCTGTGCTTTTTCATCATACGATTTGATTTTCATCCCCAAAGCCGCGCTCTGCAACTCCCCCGCGTAGACCGGCAGGATCGGGCTTCCCGCCGCGAAACAGCCGTTGATGTCCGTGCCGCCGGAGATGGAATTGAAGTGCAGGTCGGCTTTGATCTCGCGGTAGACGTATTCGAATCCATCCGCGGAGAGCGGCGAACCGGTCTGTGAGATCTCACGCAGGGACGACAGATCGAAGCCCGTGCGCGGTGAGATGTTTTCCTTTTTCAAGAAGTGGATGTAACTGGCACTGCAACCAAAGATGGTGACTTTTTCATCTTGAATCAATTTCCACATCGCGCCGGGGTCGGGATAATTTGGGTTGCCGTCGTACAACACGATCGTCGCGCCGACCGCCAACGAGCTGACCAGCCAATTCCACATCATCCAACTGCACGAGGTGATGTAGAAAATCTTGTCACTCCGTTTGAGGTCGGTGTGCAGGAGCAATTCTTTGAGGTGATTGATCAACACCCCGCCCGCGCCCTGCACCAAACACTTCGGCTTGCCCGTCGTCCCCGACGAGAACATGATGTACTGCGGATGATCGAACGGCAGTTGCTCAAAATGAATTGCGAGATTCTTTTCTTTCGAGAGAAAATCTTCGTAATAAACCGAATTGGGGATTTGAGAAATATCGGGCTTTTCGCGCGTGTACGACACGACGATCACTTTTTTCAACGACGGGATTCCCCGCGCCACCTCTGCTGCGTGACCCAGCGTGTCGAACGCCTTGCCTTTGTAGAAATATCCGTCCGCAGTGATCATAACTTTTGGTTCGATTTGTCCCAACCGTTCAATCGCCGCGCCGGGTCCGATGTCCGTCGCGCACGATGACCACGTCGCGCCGAGGCTTGCCGCCGCCAACATGCAGATCACCGTCTCGATCATGTTCGGCATATACCCAACGACCCGATCCCCCACACCGACACCCAACTCTTTCAACGAATATGCGAGCCGCGCGACAGAGTCGTACAACTCCGCGTAGGTCATGCGTTTCGTTGTTTGCGTTTCGCCGATAAACACGAACGCCAATTGGCCATCCCGATAGCGCAAGAGATTCTCTGCAAAATTCAAACGCGCACCGGGGAACCATTGTGTGCCGGGGAAAACGGATAAATCCGTCACTACGGAATCGAATTGTTTCGAGGCTCGCACTTCGGCGAAATCCCACACTTCTGCCCAAAAGTCGGCTATGTTCTCCACAGACCAGTCATACAAGTCCGAATATGAAGCGAGCTTCAACTTGCGCCGCGCGTTGACCGTTCCCACGAAGCGCGTGATGTTGGCTCCTCGTTTGCGTTCTTCAGAAGGCGTCCACAACGGAGATCTCATACGGCAGTCTTCATCAGTTACCGTCTGTTATCCCTCTGGTCGAAACCCAGCGCGGGCATCGCTCATCACCACGCTTTCAAGGAACAACTCGGCGTATAGCGCCGCCGACCACGCCCCCATCGTCTTGAAAATCTCTTCCGCAGGACCCAATATCGTTTTCTGACTGCCGCTCAGTCCATCCCACGGGATCACATCCACGACCTGAGTCAGGGCAAAAAAGACGATCGAAGCCGCCAACGGAAAGACGGCGCCGCGATGTTCATAGATCGAGGGAAGCACTTTAAACAAGACCGCGAAAGCGGCAATGCCATAGACGGCAAAGATATAGATATCCTGATCGATCCCGAACAATTTGGGAACACCGAATTGTGCCATTTTCAACGTAAGGTATTCGTGAACCATCAAAATTTCATCGAAACCCAGAAACACAAGTCCGGCTCCAGCGATCAACAACCACCAACGGTGACCGCCTGCCTCATGCGCGCCGGCGCGGCGGAGATGCTGAATCCGCGCGCTCGATATCAATAACGCGCCGCCGACGAACAAGCACATGCCGCTTACCACGGTCATCGCGCCGGTGCCAAATCTTCCGTCGGCATTGATGTCGGAGTAAAAATAAAGCGTTGAACTAAATCGAACCTGCCCTACCACGGCAAGCAGGACCAGCGCCGCGAATAACCCAGCCAGATTCAGCACGATCAATCTTTTGTGCCGCTGAAACGACGCGGAAATAGCCGATACGCTTTCGAAAAATAACCTGTACATTGCTCGCTGATCACCGTTCGCCATGAGTGTTTTTCCTTTCGACAACCTGCATCCTTGCGAAGATCGAAGCCTTCACAGGGATAATTATACAGAAGGAATCATTTTTGCAAACAACCGATGAGTTGATTGATCGCACCCTGCGGCTCGGATTTGGTCAACGCCAGCACTGGCACGACCGCTGCAGAGAATACCTCGCGCGAGTCTCCCGTCATCCAATGCCGCGGCAGGATCCCGACCGTGTTGGATTCCGCGTCCAACACATCGGACATCTGCTGAGGACTCACCGCCACCAACGCAGAGGAAGAAACGCTTCTTCCCTCCATGACGAATTGATCGAACACCTTCTGCACATCCGCCTCGGACGCGTACACCCACACCTGCACCGATGGGTCGCCGAGTCCCATGAACAACGCGCGCGCGCTTTCGAGATTCAATTCTTGAATCGGGCTTTGACGATGCGCGACGATCACTATTTCCTCTTCATCGATCTGATACGCGAGACCGGACAAAAATTCAGGCTCCCCGATCTGCAAAACGACGTCCGCCGAGTTCGGGTCGTCCACGCGGGTGAGGACGGCGGACGAGTCCGCGCAGGCGTAGAGGTCGGTCAGCCACGGCTCGGCGGCAGAGGTCGAATAGACAGAGACAACTTGAGGCGCGGTCTGAGGCGTGCCCGTCGAGCAGGAAATTAAAAAGAAAGAGGAAAGAAGAAAGAAAAAAATGTCGTTGCGAGGAGCGCTCTCCCTGGCACCGCCCGCCACGGCAGGCGTGCTCTTCGCGACGAAGCAATCTCCTCGACGTGAACGAGTTTGCTTTGCGAAAATCGCTCGCAATGACATGAACATCACCATTCTCGAATCAACTCCGCGATCAACTTCGCTTTCTCTTCCATGCTATTTGCAAAAATGAATTCGCGCTCCGAGTGATAGCCCTCACCCACCGCGCCCATGCCGTCGAGCAACGGGATGCCGAGCGGCGCGACAAAATTCCCATCCGACGCTCCGCCCGTGCCGCCCGCTTTGAGCTCCATGCCGATCTGCGCGGCGATCGATCTTGCTTTTTCAAATGTGGCTTTCATCCGATCATCGAACGGCATCGGCGGACGATTCAACCCGCCCGCGACCTCGATGCGCGTGCCATCCAGCACAGGTTTGAGTTTTTGCATTTCCTCTTCGAGCCGTTCCCACTCGCCGGGTTGCATCACGCGCACATCCACCTGCACCGTACATTCTTCCGGCACAACATTCGAAACGGTTCCGCCGTGGATGACTCCGGCGTTGAGAGTGGTTTGCTTCGAGTAATCGGTCAACTTTTGGATCGCGATCACTTGATGCGACATTTCCTCGATGGCGTTGCGTCCCGCCTGATGATCGCCGCCGGAGTGCGCGGCGCGTCCGTGGGTTGTCACGATGAATTGACCCACACCTTTGCGCCACGTTTTGAGCGAACCGTCGAGCAGCGCGCCTTCCATCACCAATACCAGCGCGGACTCCTTCGCCAATGACTCGATCAACGCGCGGGATGTGTGACTGCCGATCTCTTCATCCGATGTGCACAACAACGTGACAGGACGATTCAACCCGGACCTTTGGGCTGATTCAACGGCGGCGAGCGCGATCGCGATCCCGGCTTTCATGTCCAGCGTGCCGGGACCGAAAATCTTATCGCCCTCTTCGCGGTAGGGAGTTTTTTGAATCGCGCCGAGAGGGAAGACAGTGTCCATGTGGCAGAGGAGCAAGATGGAAGGATGAAGGCTGGGGGATGAAGGATGAATTGGCGCGAATCGCGCGAGAACATGGTCACCAGTTTCTGTGTTTTGAATCACTTCCACTCGCGCGCCGAGTTTGCGCATTTCTTCCACGACGATAACCCCAACGCGGTCAACGGCGGCTTTGTCGTGCGAAGGAGATTCGGTTTCGACGAGAAGTTTCAGCAAAGTTTTCATCGAGTTCAAGTCGGTCATATTATTCCTTATACACTTTATCATCTACAGACGGCGAACGGATCATCAACGTTTCGGCAGGAACTTCCACGCGAACAATGGAATGCCATTGACCGGCGGGAAAACAACAAAACTCGCGCTCACCAATTCGATGAATTTGCCCATCCACCTCTACGTGGAGAGCGCCTCTCAGTACTATGAAAATCTCATCACTTTTTTCATGGTAATGGGCGAATGCATCCATCCACGGTTCGTCAGTGTTGTTGTACCAGATTTGCAAAGTTGCAGATTGAAATCCAATATCAGACGTTGGCATATGTCCTGACAACAGAGTCGAATAGTTCGGTAATCTTGTATGATGAAATTTTCGCGCCATGACTACACAGCCCATGACAAGATACAAAGAGAGCCTGCAATTGCACAATAAATAGCAAACACATACAACGAACGTTTACTCAAATAATCAATCAGCCATTTGATGGCGAACCAACCGACGATCGCCGCAGTGGCAAACCCCACTGCGAGTAAGGGCAGGAACTCGCCAGGATTCGGCAATTGCATCATCTGCGACATTTGATAGATACCTGCCACGAGCATCACCGGCACGGACATCAGAAACGCAAACCGCGCCGCGGACGGACGGTCGAATCCGCGGAACATGCCGCCGCTGATCGTAGTTCCACTGCGCGAGGCGCCGGGGAATACTGCAATAATCTGAAACAAACCAACGATCAAGGCATCTAGCCATGTCATGGATTCAAGGCTACGATTCTTTCTGGTCAACAACTCAGCCAACGTAAGTAAAATCGCGGCAGAGAATAGCCGAATGGACGCCTGAAGCAAAGGAGACTTGAACAAAGCCTCAACTGCATCTTTCAATAGATAGCCAGCAATCAATGCGGGAACGGTGGCAATAATGATAAACCAGCCAAGTTTTGCTTCCGGTTTCAGACTTCCGAAGTCTTGGAGACTTCGGAAGTCTAGCGTTGCGCGGGCGATGGAAAGAAGGTCTTTCCAGTAAAACGCAAAAAGGGACACGAGCGTTCCGAGTTGGACGATGACAAGGAATGAGAACATCGCATCATCGGCGGGAATGCCCAATAGTTTTTGTCCAATCAACAAATGTGCTGTAGACGAAACAGGGATGAATTCAGTTAAGCCTTGAACAATCCCTAGAATGAAAGCTTGAATGAGGGTCATTGTCATCCTTGAAGAGCCTGTTTTCGTTTCGCATTGTTGTCCCACTGACTCAACAATTCGAGAACACGCGCGTCAAACGTTCCATCCGCAATACAGATTCGGATTTGTTCCATCAGCCGAATCAACGCCCTCAAGTTATGAATTGAAATGAGAGTTCCTGCCAACAATTCCCTCGCTACAATGAGATGACGGATGTACGCCCGCGTGAAAGTTTTACAAGCATAACAATCACACGTTTCATCAATGGGACGTTCGTCGCGGGCAAAGGACGCGTTCATGAGGTTGAGGCGTCCCTCAGGCGCAAAAGCGGAGTGGTGACGAGCGAGGCGTGTTGGCAGAACACAGTCGAAGATGTCAATGCCGCGCATTACGCCATCAATCAAATCTTCGGGGGTGCCGACTCCCATCAGGTAGCGCGGTTTGTTTTCGGGCAAAAGCGGAGTGACGATGTCGAGCGTGTCGCGCATCTCTTGTTTGGTCTCGCCTACGGAGAGTCCGCCGATGGCGATGCCGGGGGTGTCGAGCGAAGTGATGAATTTGGCGGACTCAGCCCGAAGGTCCGCTTGAACGCCGCCTTGTACGATCCCGAATAATGCCTGGTCGGTGCGCGTCTGCACATCGAGGGAACGTTCCGCCCAGCGATGAGTCCGCTCCATGGCGAGTTTTGAGTAGATGTGGTCGTTGGGGTCGGAACATTCGTCGAACGCCATGATAATGTCTGCGCCGAGATTCTCTTGAATCGAAATCGCCTTTTCGGGCGTGAAGCGATGCGTCGAGCCGTCAATGTGACTCTTGAAGGTCACGCCGTCGTCGTCAATTTTGCGGGTTTGCGCGAGCGAGAAAACTTGAAAGCCGCCTGAGTCAGTGAGCATGGGGCGATGCCACTGCATGAACTTGTGCAAGCCGCCCATGTCGCGCACGAGTTCGTCGCCGGGACGCAGGTAGAGATGGTAGGTGTTGCTCAAGACAAGTGAAGCGTTGATATCCTTGAGGTGTTCGGGCGTGAGGGTCTTGACCGTCGCTTGTGTGCCAACGGGTGCAAAGACCGGCGTGAGGAGGTCGCCATGAGGAGTGGTAAATATCCCTGCGCGGGCGCGGTTGTTTTTGGAGGTGATTTGGAAGGAGAACATCGGGTTGATTATAACGGGAGACCCAATTACGATGAGTGATAAAATACGAGATATGGCAACCCCAACTCAGATCAAAATGGATTTTTCAGAAGTCATCGAAATTCAGGAAGCAAAAAACCTGAATTAACCAATGGTCGCG
Organism: uncultured Anaerolinea sp.; assembly: GCA_964591425.1. Taxonomy (GTDB): domain Bacteria; phylum Chloroflexota; class Anaerolineae; order Anaerolineales; family Villigracilaceae; genus Defluviilinea. Next base: position 15,399 of record CAZQES010000034.1, on the reverse strand, counting down.
CCAACAAGTTAGACCCGCTAGACCGCGCCTTTCACGATTGGTATCGATTCGTGCTTTCTTTTCCTCCGCATTTGGTGAGGGATTACATTCAAAAATTCGGGTTGGATCAGAAAAACGTTGTGCTTGACCCTTTTTGCGGAACAGGCACAACATTAGTCGAAGCCAAACTGGCAGGAATGAAGGGAATTGGGTTAGAAGGAAATCCATTTCCGTATTTTGCTTCAACGGTCAAAACTAACTGGGATTTAGATGCGAATAAGTTATCTTCACGAGCGAGGGAAGTTGCCGATAAAACTCTGGCAGTTCTTAAGTCACAAGGAATTGATGACAATCTCTCATTTGGCAACCCAAAAGATTTAAAGCTAAAAACACTTTCGCCTGAAATCGAAAAATTGATCCTGACCAATTCAATCAGCCCGCTTCCGCTACACAAAACATTGGTTTTGTTTGAATGTCTAAAACAATTTGAGGACGAGCCTTTTTATCGTCATGGGCTTTTAGCTTTGGGAAATGCTTTGGTTTTTAAAATTAGCAACCTGCATTTCGGACCCGAAGTCGGAGTTAAAAAACCTAAAGACGATGCATCTGTTATCGCCAACTGGCTTGCGGAAGTTGAGAAAATAGCAAATGATTTGAGACAAGTTACAGGAAAATCGTTTCCCGAAACAAAAGTTCATTTGGCGGATGCACGCAGTTTAGCCGTGCTTGAATCAAATTCAATAGATGCGGTTATCACTTCGCCTCCCTACCCTAACGAAAAGGATTACACCCGAACCACACGTCTCGAGTCGGTTTTGCTTGGTTTTATCAACAGCAAAGAAGAATTGAGAGAATTGAAAAAAAGGCTTGTCCGCTCGAACACACGTGGGATTTACAAGGAAGACGATGATGACAAGCTAGTTTCCGATTTTCCAGAAATTCAACGAATTGCAGATGAAATCGAAAAACGTCGAATCGAATTGGGAAAAGACTCGGGGTTTGAGAAACTTTATCCACGTGCCGCAAAACTTTATTTCGGCGGCATGGCAAAACATTTAGCCGACCTTCGCAGAGTCCTGCGTCCCGGCGCACAACTCGCTTATGTTGTTGGAGATCAAGCATCTTATTTACGCGTGATGATACGGACTGGACAGATTTTGGGAGATATTGCCCAAAAATTAGGCTATGAACTGACGGGCATCGATTTGTTCCGCACCCGGCTCGCAACCGCGACGAAAGAACAACTCCGCGAGGAAGTTGTCATTTTGAAATGGAGAGGGTAAGTATGGAAACCAAAGAACCGAACCGTTACGAGAAAATCCTGGAAGCCATCTTCAACAAACATTTCAAGAAAGGGGCAACCGAAATTGAATTTGAACGAACAGAATTTAGCCAAGTTGCCGATACATTAGGAATAATTTTGCCAAAAAACTTGGGTGATGTTCTTTACTCTTTTCGATACCGAACGCTTTTGCCGAAATCCATTACTTCAAAAGCACCGAAAGGCTATGAATGGATTATCAGACCTGCGGGGAGAGGAAAATACAAACTCGCGGCTGTAAAACAGGCGAATATCGCCCCATCCAATATTCTGGCGGAGACAAAAATTCCCGATGCAACGCCCGGCGTTATTGTCAAATATTCGATGAGCGACGAACAGGCTTTATTGGCGAAACTTCGTTACAACCGATTGGTTGATATTTTTACAGGTCTAGCTTGTTACTCTTTACAAAGTCATTTGAGAACAACCCTGCAAGACGGCTCGCAAGTTGAAACGGATGAAATTTACATTGGACTGGACAAGCGCGGGGCGCATTATATTTTACCGGTTCAAGCTAAAGGCAGCAAAGATAAGATCGGCGTTGTAAAAATCGAACAGGATTTTGAAATGTGTGCCTTAAAATTTCCTCACTTGATTTGTCGCCCTCTTGCCGCTCAATTCATGGAGAAAGACCTGATTGCTCTTTTTGAATTCGAACAATCAAAGGATGGAATCAAAGTCATATCTGAAAAGCATTATCGTTTGGTAAAGCCAGATAACTTATCAGCCGAAGAACTGCGAACGTATTCAAAGAGGCAAAATTAATGAAACAGAACCCGCGGGTTTATCACCTGCGGGTTTTACTTTACATCGCCACCAACTCAGTGATTGCAACATTTATGAATTGCGCAATGCGCTTCCTACGGGCTCGAAAAATTACAGTCCCAAGTTTGAAGCCTGCGGTAGTAGGTACAAGTCACATTACTTTGACTCACCACTCTGAAGGATACCCAATACAGCTCGGGCGACATGACCGTCGTCCGTTCGAACACCCGGTAAAAGAAAGGCTGGTCGGTGATCGTCAACGGAAGTTCAAGGAGGTAATCAGGCACAAGGTCATCGAGCGCGGCGGGGTAGAAGCCTTTGGCTGTGATGTACGCTTCAATTGCCTCGACGATTCGATTCCCCCGTTCGATTCCATCCGCGATTTCCGTATCCACCGATAGTTGAATGGTGGAAGTGGGTACAGGCGTCGCGCTGGAAACTCGTTGGGGAGTGAGAGTCGCTGTCGGACTTAGCGTCGCCGTTAGGCTGGGGATAGCCGTGGGAGTCTGTGTGCGGGCGGCTGGAGGGGTTAGAACAAGAACGCGCGTGGGAATCGCGGTATTTGTGAGCGTCGGAGTCTTTGTATCTCCCGAAATTAGATCGGGGATCGAAGGCCTGTTTTCCGGTGGTATTTGAAGATAATAGACCAGGAAAGCGATCGCGATCAGTAGCGCGATCAAAAGCAAGGCATCGAGCACTTCCCGGATGAGGCGACTTATCAGACTTGGGGAATTACCGGAGTAGTTACGCTTCTCGTACGACATGCGGTTGATTATCATCCGAGTGGGCGGCTACCATCCATCACCCATAGTTCTTACACTCAAGCGTTCTTCTCTTGTTCTTCCAGATCGGTAAGCAACAAATCCAACGCGCCGACGGAGATCTGCAATTCCCGCAGAGAGATTCCCAGCGAGACGAGTAATAGAACGAGCGCGACAGCGAAACTCCATTGCCCGGTGAGTATCCAGCCTGCAAATAATGCGAACATACTGATGACGCAGAACAACAGGCTGAGCACACCTGCGATCTGCATGTTCCGAATCAAATAGACGCGGTAACGCAGGTTGGCGATCTGACCGAGCAAACTCTCATCGTGATTCGATTTGTACCGGTCATACAAATTGCGGACGATGGTGGCAAGGGTCAAAAAGCGATTGGTGTACGCCAACATCAACAACGAAATAGTCGGGAATAACAAAGCGGGGGTTGTAAGATTGAATTCCATGGCGAGATTAAGCAGGCACCAACTCCGTCGTTGTGTCCTTCGATGGACTCCGCGACATATCCTTTACGTACTGTACCGACCCCGGCGTGTTGTATTTCTCCCGGTACGCCGCGCTGACCTTCTCCTTCAACGTCTCGCTTTTCACCTGCACCGCGCGGACTTTGATCCCACGTTTGCGCCCGCCGACGAAGATCTCGCCATGCGGGTTTTCGAGGAACGTCCGCCACCAACTGCGCGGCTTCATGCTCCACGAACGGACGAAGACGCGTCCATCCACCACGACAACCCAGATCCCGATGACGCGGTGATCTGATTTTGTCCCCGCGCGGATGCCGAGAATCTTATCGCTGGCAATTTTTTCGATGACCGAATCGGGGAATCGCGCTTTGGTCTCTTTCATTCTACGTCACGGCGAACGCAACACGAGTGGGATTGAACAAAGCCATCGGCGTTTGAAACGCGGGCATTTGCGAGATGTGCAGGTTGGCAACCTCAACATCGTACAGCGACATCCACGCGGCGCCCGCCATTTCGAGGCTTTGAACGACCTCCGTCTGAGTCGAGACGCGGATCTTGCCCTTCATCACGAACGCCCCCACCAGCACGTGAAAATCCTGCATCATGCGGTTCGCTTCGGTCGGGTCGTAATCAAGCGGTTCGTCGGTCGGCGGCATGGTGTGGAACGCGATCACTTGCGAGACGGGGAAATAAAGCTCGGAATAGGTGAGCGTGATCGGCGCAGGTCCCCTATCGAACACAACAACGCGCGGCTTCAAGAGGTGCATGTATTTCGGCGCGCCGTCGTTCCTTAACCAGATGTTCACACGCGAAATATTTTTCTTGGTCACCGCCTCCCCGCTCACCAAGGTATCCTGCGTATACAGCATCACGGGTGTCGTTTTTTCATCTGGCTTGAGTATGTACATGTCGCCTCCGATCACTTCGGATTATACACTTGCCCGCAATTCTATTCACCGCTTATACTGTGAAGAATGATTCTATTGGATAAAAATACATCGCCTCTTTCTCGGACGGATATCTGGCTCGCCCTCCTCATCGGACTCGCCGCCCTCGCGCTATACATCCGTACGCTCGCGCCGTCATTGCTCTGGGGTGACTCTGCCGAATTCCAGACTCTCTCCTACACCCTCGGCATGACCCACCACACCGGCTACGCGACTCAAATTATTTTCGGAAAAATCTTCACATTGATTCCGATCAACAGCATCGCTTGGCGCGTAAACCTCATGTCCGCTTTTTTTGGCGCGCTGGCGGTGACGAATACATTCATCATCGTGCGCTTGTTGACCAAGTCTCACGTCGCCGCGATTTCTGCCTCCCTCGTCCTTGCCCTCACAGAGGGATTCTGGTGGCGCGCGCTTATCGCCGAATCCTACGCGCCTGCGGCAGGGATGTTGGCAACCGTGTGGCTATTTTTCTTTTTGTGGAGAAACACGGATAAGCCTTTTTATCTTTTTCTCGCAGGTCTTGCAGGCGGGTTGAGCCTTGGCATCCACAGCACAGTCGTGATGACCGCCGCGTCGGTGCTGGCGATGATGGCGTTCACCGCGCGCAAACGCGCCGAATGGTTCAGCGCGGCGGCGGGCGCGCTTCTCGGCGCCGCGCTCTTCCTCGGATTCTTTTTCTTCCTCGATTACAACGACCCGCCTTCAAGCGTGCACAACGCGGTTTTTCGCCCCAATCTGAGCGCGGTGGGACTCACCGAAAGCGAATATGATTCCGCGTTGGATCGTTTTCTGTTCATTTTCCCTGCTAATCGCGCGTCATCGTATTATTTCACTGCCACACAAGATGAAATGAACAACAGGCTGGTTGAATATGTTTCGTTTTTTCCATGGTGGCAGTTGATTCTGACACTCATCGGAATCGTCTGGTTATTCTTTGGCGGTAGGTGGCGCGAAGGATTGTATCCGCTGATCGCGTTCGTGCTCATTTGGGGACTTGCGATCACGGTCGCGTTTTCGATCTACCGCGAGTTTTATGTCCCTGTGGCAGTCATCACATCGGTGTGGTTTGGCGCGGGAGTGGGCGCGGTGCTGTCCGCGTTGGAGAGGTTGACGAAGTTGAATCAGCCGTCCCTGCGAATGATGCGGCTCGTCGTCTCGATCATGTTGATCGCGTTGCCGATCTGGAATTCCCGCCAAGATTTGACTCTCGCCATCCGAAATGGATACACCACGTTCATCCGTGACAACCATGTGTATCCTGTGTTCGCGCCCGATAAAGCGATCCGCGACGCGCGAAAAATCATCAACCGAGTCGAAAAGAACGCCATTGTTTTTACGAATTGGGATAAACTGTATTCTTACATTTACACCGCGCACATCGAAGAAGGAAAGACGGCCATTGCTTTTCACGAAATTCTCGAAGAGGACATTCAGATCCTGCCGACGACGATGATCGAATACATTGACGCAAACATTGACACGCGCCCGATCTATTTTGCGCTCGACCACCCCGGGCTTTCCGAGTTGTATCAAGTGACAAAGATCAACGAAACGTTATTTAGAATCAATCGAAAATGACACGCATAGGATCTTGACGCAGTTGTACTGCGTCAAGACCGAGTAGAGTTGCACTGCCACTAGGTCTTTGGAATCAATAGAAAATGACACACAACAAACGCTGGGTCATCGCGCCGACCATCACACCGCAAGCCGCCGAAGCGCTTGCCACGTTCCCGCCGATCCTCAAACAAATTTTATTCAACCGCGGCGTGGGCACGGACGAAGATGCGCGGGCGTTCTTGAAGGCTCAGCCGAATTTCAACAACGACCCATTTCAAATGATCGGGATGCAAGCCGCGGTGGATCGCATTAAGTTTGCGCTCGATCACAACGAGCCTATCGCCATCTACGGCGATTACGATGTGGACGGCGTCACTGCGACCGCGTTGCTCGTGGAGGCATTGCGAACACTTGGCGCGGACCTTTCGACAGGCTCAGGGCAAGTTGTGCGCGGCTACATCCCGAATCGATTCGATGAAGGCTATGGACTCAACAAAGACGCATTGGATTCGTTGAAAGCAGACGGTGTGAAATTAGTCATCACGGTAGACTGTGGAATCCGCTCACCCGACGAAGCGCTTCACGCGCAGACTATCGGGCTGGACCTCATCATCAGCGACCATCACCATCCCGACGGTGATAACCTCCCGCCCGCGTTCGCAGTCATCAATCCGAAACAACACGGCGATCCTTATCCTGATAAAGATTTGGCGGGGGTGGGAATCGCTTATAAGATTGTTGAAGCACTGGCAAAAGAAAGAGGAAAGAGGAAAGATGCGAAAGGCGAGGATGACTTTCATCTTTCTTCTTTCCTCGACCTCGTCGCCCTCGGAACCGTCGCCGACCTCGCCCCGCTCGTCGGGGAGAATCGCGTGCTCGTCAGGCAGGGACTCAAACAACTCCGCGAAACGAAGCGGCAGGGACTTTTTTCACTCGCAGGCATCGCACAGATCAAGATCGACAAGATCACCGCTGGCAACATCGGATTTATGCTCGGACCGCGCCTGAACGCGTCGGGCAGACTCGAGTCCGCGCTGGCATCCTTCGAATTGCTCACCACAACCGACTTCATGCGCGCGGGTCAACTTGCGCAACAACTCGATGTGCAGAATCGTCAGCGGCAGACCATAACGAAGACCATGCAACAACAGGCGGAGGAAATTGCGATGCGTGATGACCCCGAAGCCTTTTTGTTATTTGCCGCACACGAAAGTTTCAATTCCGGTGTGGTCGGCTTGGCGGCTTCGCGCCTCACCGAAACGTACTACCGCCCTTCCGTTGTCGCGGCGAAGGGAGCGGAGGAAACGCGCGGCTCGTGCCGTTCGATCCCCGAATTCCACATCACTGACGCGCTCGATCAATGCAAGGACTTACTCGTGCGGCACGGGGGTCACGCCGCGGCGGCGGGCTTCACTGTGAAAAATGAAAACCTGCCCGAGTTGGTGGCGCGGCTGAAAACGATCGCAAAAGAAAAACTGGATGGGAAAGATTTGCGCGAAACCCTTTCAGCGGATATGGAACTGCCCCTCGCCGATATGAACTTTGGCGTGTTGAAACATCTCGCGTATCTCGAACCGACGGGGTATGGGAACCCAGATGCCATCTTTGTCTCGCGGAATGTGAAAGTGAGGGCGTTCCGTGCAGTTGGCTCGGATGGCAGACACCTCAAACTCACGCTCGAAGACGGTCCCGCGTTGACCTATGACGCGATTGGTTTTCGCATGGGTGCCATGGCAAAATCTCTGCCCCCGCGGTTGGATGTGATGTACACACTCGAAGCGAACGAATACAACGGGCGGACGACCTTGCAATTGAACTTGAAAGATGTAAAGGGGCCGGGGGTGGTGGATTAGGGAGACAGGGAGACAGGTAGACAGGTATACAGGTATACAGGTAAACACGTACACACGGAGGCAGGCCAAGAAAATCCTTCTGTTTACTTGTTTACCTGTCTCCGTGTATACGTCTGCTCTTTACTTCGCCTTCAAATCCTCTTCACGTTCGGGAATCGTAAAGCGCGTGATCGTCGTGTAATCCACGAACCAGTTGAAACTGCGGTTCATCCACATCGTGAACGTCCACAGCCACGGGATGATCCACATGGCGCGCGGACGGCGCACGAGACTCACGACCGCACGTCCCACATCGTCTGCGGTGAGGAGCATGAACCTTGGCGTAGTCGCTTTCGTCTTGCGTTTGATACCCGCGTGCGAGCCAAACTCGGTGGTCACGCCGCCGGGATACACCATCGAAACGTCGATGCCCCATGGCTTGACTTCGCGGCGCAGCGCCTCTGAGAATCCGTGCACGGCGTGCTTGCATGCGGAATAAATGGTGTACGTGGGGGTGCCGACGAGTCCCGCCATCGAACACATTTGAATGATGTGACCCGATCGTTGTTTGATCATCACCGGCAAAGCCTGCCGCGTGGTTTGGATCACGCCCATCACATTGACGTCAAATTGTCCTTGAATATCTTTGACCGGCTCGAGTTTCTCCAGCCAATCCAGCCGACCGAAGCCGGCGTTATTGACCAGCACGTCGATGCGACCGAATTTATCCAGCGTCTTTTGAATCAACGATTGAATATCTTCCAATTTGGAAAGATCAGCCTGCACGACCAACACCTCTGCACCGGTACCCATTCCCCCGATCTCATTCGCGAGGGCTTCGAGTTTATCCACGCGCCGCGCGGCAAGCACCACCTTTGCCCCTTCGCGTCCGAACTGACGTGCGGTTGCTTCGCCAATCCCTGACGATGCCCCCGTGACGACCACCACTTTGCCTTTTGGATCCATGAGAGCCTCCTCTATTCAATTGTTCGCTCGCAGTTAATGATCACTCGCAGTTGCACTGCGAGTGGATTGCACGTTTCGCACAACTGCATCCCAAACGAATTGCTACATTATAAACGCATCACGGTCCCCAGCGCGGCTGATAATCGCAATAACTGTTGTTCGTCAACCGGCGCAAGTCGGTGCCATTGACGCGGATGACATAAATCTCACACCCGTGATCGTCGCCGTAGTTATCGAAATAGGCGGTGAAGACCACCCACCGCCCATCCGGTGAAAAGGAGGGTCCCTGACTGTTGCCGCCCGTCGGAGTGAGTTGGCGGACGTTCGAGCCGTCCGCGCTCATGATGTAGACCTCGCGATTCCACGGCTCGCCGGAATACGTGACGATGAGCGACCCGTCCGGCGACCAATCGCTTCTTCCCCGAATGGACGGCAGATTCGTGATCCGTTTGATCGCGCTCCCCTTGAGGCTGACCGTGAACAGTTGAACGCCTCCATCCCGGTCGGAGGCGAACAGGATCAATTTTCCATCCGGCGACCACGTGGGATCCCAGCCCAACGCCTGCGGAACGTTTTCGGGATTATCTCCGTTTCGCTCCATCACCCAGATCTGATTCTGTTGTGTGTTCGGGTTGCCGCGCATGAACGTAATGGATTTTCCATCCGGCGAAACTTCAGGCGCGTTGGATACGCCGAGGCGGTTGGTAAGTCGCTTTACGTTTCCGCTGTTCAAGTTCATTTCGTAAATTTCATACACGTTCTGCTCACGGAACGCCGAGTGCAACACACTTTGTCCATCCGGCGAAATTGACGGATAATAATGACGAAGATTGTCACTGGTCAATTGACGGAATCCCGAACCATCCGCGTTGATGATGCAGATCTGGTCGGAGGCTTGCACTTTGTTGACCTGACACGTGAAAACGATTTTCCCACTGAGTAGATCGGATGCTGACGGCGAGGGTACCGCATTGAACTGTGTGGGTGTTGGTGTTAAAGTTGGGAAACTAAAATCAGGAGTTGCAAGTTGCTCGGTCACGGCGGGAGGGGTGAAGCCGGAGGGCGTGGAAGCTTGAAGCGTGGCGAACAGGTCTGCTTCCGGAGTTGAAGCGGCTGGGAGGTTGCATCCAGAAATTAACACTGTCATTGCGAGTGCGATAGTCCGAAGAAATCCCCAATTTCGTAAAGGAGATTTCTTCGTCAGGTCTTCGACCCTTCTCGCAACGAGAGCATGATTCTTACTCAATAAATTCAAGATAAAACTCCTCGCCTTTCAAAATCTTCGCGCCGTAACTCCCGCAATGCGGGCAGTGAATCTCCCCGCCTTCGGGATGATATTTTTGGAAACACGCCATGCACTGCACTTCGGCACCGATAAGACGGAAACGCAATTGCGCCTGTTCCGCAGGTGTGCCTCTACTTAATTCGCGCCAATGGGATTGGATCAAATCGCGGTCGAGTTCGGCGATCTCGCCGATGGCAACGTGAATAATTGCGATGTGTTTTGAATCCAGCTCACGCGCGTTGAGGATGGCTTTTTCAAGAACGGATCGCGCCGCTTCCAATTCTTTTTGATGATTCATAAAGGAGGACCACCTCAGGTCGGTCTATAAGCCGCATTCTGTCCCACGGATTGCTCCGCATGTGCGATCATCTCTCTGGGCGGTGCGTCGCCGCGCCGCTCGATGCGGCCTACCCGGGACTGACCCGATCACCGCGTGAAAGGGTGCATATGAAGACGAGCCGTCTCCCGCCATCCGCAGATGGCTTCGTCCCTGCTTGGCCTTGCTCCCGGCGGGGGTTACCTGACCATCTGCATTACTGCAAATGCCGGTGGTCTCTTACACCACCTTTTCACCATCGCCTCCCTCACCCCTGCGCCCCTCTCCCCTTGGGAGAGGGGATGGGGGTGAGCGGGCAGTTTGTTTCTGTGGCCCATTCCGGCAGGTTCGCTCCTCAACGGAGGCTTCCCCGCCCCGGGAACTATCCGACGCCGTGCTCTATGGAGTGCGGACTTTCCTCGATGGCGTCAACGCGCCACCGCGATCGCCCAACCGACCTGAGGCAAGGTCATCATACACGCAAGAGGAGTGAGCGTCAACGGGAGGCAATAACCGACAAATTTGAAAACGGGGCTTTCTTTACTGGAAAAAGACATTAAAATAAGAAGTAACCGTCGCGCGGGTTTATTGTTCTGGCCATGAACTTGCAAAAGAAACCGGCGGGACGATTCGCAGTTGAGGAGTTATCGTGAGCAAGCGGCAGGGAAAAACGATCATCGGTCTTACCGGCAACATTGCCACCGGCAAAAGTGTGGTGAGGCGCATGTTGGAACATCTCGGTGCATACACCATAGACGCCGACGTGCTCGCGCATCGCGTCATCGCCTCGGATGCCCCGGGGTACAAACGCGTCCTCGATACATTCGGCACATGGCTGCTCGATAAGAACGGGCAAATCGACCGCGGCAAACTCGGCAAACTGGTCTTCGCCGACGCCGAAGCTCTCACACGACTAGAAGGCATCATTCATCCCTATGTCGGTCAGGCGGTGGACCTGCTCATCCGCCGCGCCAGCCAGCCCGTCGTGGTGATCGAAGCGATCAAACTGCTTGAATCCGAACTGCGAAACGAATGTGATTCCATCTGGGTCACCGATGCACCGGCGGAAGTCCAGGTGGAGCGTCTCATCCGCAAACGCAACCTCAGCCGGGAAGATGCGCTCCAGCGCGTCCATGCGCAGAACCCGCAAAAAGAGAAACTCACCGCCGCGAATATCGTCATCACAAATAACGGATCGTACGACGGCCTGTGGAAACAAGTGGTCGAGGGATGGAAGGCGGTCACCTCCGCCAAGGGAACTGCTCCGCTCATCTCGACCGAAACCAAGCCCGGTGATTTTTTGCTCGAACGTGGACGTCCGCGCGATTCGCAACGAATTGCCGAGCTCGTCACACGACTCAGCAAAGGCAAACACACCATGACATCGGATGACGTGATGGAAGCCTTTGGAGAAAAAGCCTTCCTCATCCTTTACAAAGGAAGCGATCCGGTCGGCATCGCCGGCTGGCAGGTCGAAAATCTCGTGTCGCGCACGGTTGATCTTTACCTCGACCCGCGGGTCGCCGCGGATAAAGCCCTGCCGCTCCTGCTTCAAGAGGTGGAACACGCCTCCAGCGACCTGCAATGCGAAGCCTCGCTGGTTTTTCCTCCCATAGACTTGGTCGGATTTGATACGGTGTGGAAGGGATTGGGCTACACGCGACGCGCGCCTGAAGCGCTCGGCTCGCAGGCGTGGATGGAAGCCGCGAACGAATCGATGCCGCGCGGCGGGGCATTGTTCTTCAAGCAGCTGCGCGCCGACCGCGTCTTGAGACCGATCTAGACAGTAATTGGTAATTTGGAGGTGGGGCAATCCATTTCCAACGTCACGGTTCTACAATTCTCTACGATCTCTCCGGCATTCTGAAATACCCATTAATCTCCACCCGTTCCTATTGTCCAATCCGTCAAACCGAATTACACTTTCGGCATGGCGGATTTTCTCGATAACGTTTTCTTTATTTTTCAGCGCCTGAACTGGCTGAGCCTCCTCGATATTTTGCTTGTCGCGCTGATCTTTTTCGCATTGCTCTATACCCTGCGCGACACACAGGCTATGGTCTTGTTGCGCGGCGCGATCTTCCTCGTGGTCGCGTTGATCCTGTTGACCTCGCTCTTCGAATTGCCGGCGTTCTCATGGCTGGTGCAAAATACGTTGCCGGCACTTTTGCTTGCCATCCCGGTGATCTTTGCGCCGGAAATCCGTCGCGCGCTGGAGAGGCTGGGGCGCGCAGGGACGTTCGTTACCGGTTCGAATACCGCGCCGCAAACCGACATCCTCAAAGTAATTCACGCCGTGGTGGAAGCGGCACGGCGGCTCTCAGCACGTCAACACGGCGCGTTGATCGTCATGCAACGCAGTGACAATCTCGACCAATACGCGGAAAGCGGTGTGCAACTCCGGGCGGAGGTGACACCGGAACTGCTGTTGCAACTCTTCTACCCCGATACGCCTCTGCACGACGGGGCGGTCATCATCGCCGATGGACGGGTGATCGCGGCGGCGTGCGTGATGCCGCTCTCGGCAAGCGGAATCCTTACACGCAACCCAGAGCGCCAGATGGGATTGCGTCACCGCGCCGCGTTGGGCGCATCGGAAGTCAGCGACGCGGTGTCGGTCGTCGTTTCCGAACAGAGCGGCTCGATCTCGATCTCACACGCGGGACGCATGATCCGCCGCATCGACCCGGAGCGGCTGGAAAATATTTTGATCGCTTTCTATCAAAGCTCGAATACCACGCCGCGCAAAATTTGGCTTCAACGCTTCTTCCCGAATCTTTTCCGAAAGGATCAGTAGAGCGAAATGCCATTTCGCTCAACAACATCATGCGCTGGATCGCATCGAATTTCCGAACGCTACTGCTCGCCCTCATTCTCGCCACCGCGGTGTGGATCTCCGCCGTCACCGCCGCCGACCCGGATGAAGTCCGCTCGCCGATCGCGGTGCCGCTGGAAATCGTCGGGCAAGACCCGTCGCTCGTCATCACAAGTGAAATTCCCTCGGTGATCGAAGTGACATTGCGCGCGCCGCGCTCGGTATGGGAGCAATTGACCGCGCAGGAACAACCCGTGCGCGCGATCCTCGATCTGTCCAACTTGAGTGCGGGGGAACACAATAGGGAGATTCAGATTCAAGTGATCGTGCGGCCAACCCAGATCGTTCTTTCGAATCCTTCCACAATTTCATTCACTCTCGAGAGGCTTGCTTCCATCACCCTCCCCGTAGACCTTTCACTGCGAGGAGAGACCGCCGTCGGATATCAAGCGGGTGAGGCAACGATGGATACGACTGCCGTTGTCATCTCCGGACCCGAATCGATCGTGATGCTGGCAGAACGAGCACAGGCTCTCGTGAATTTTGCCGGCGCGCGCGAAAGCATCGAACAAGCCATCCCCGTCCAGATCCTCGATGCGCAGAATGCAAACCTCGGCGGCCTGACGGTCAACCCCGAATCGATCATCGTCCAAATTCCTGTGAGTCAGCAAGGCGGGTTCCGTGATGTGGCTGTAAAAGTTGTCGTCAGCGGGCAGGTTGCCGCGGGCTATCGGCTGGAGAATATTTCGGTTTTCCCGCCGGTCATCACGGTCTTCGCTTCAGAACCTGAATTGGTGAACGCACTGCCCGGTGTGATCGAAACCCTGCCTCTCGATCTGCAGGATGCAAAAGAAAATATTTCCACACGGCTTGCGTTGAATCTCCCCGAAGCGATTACCATCGTCGGCGCGCAGACGGTGGAGGTGCAAGTGGGCATCTCGCCAATTCAAACCAGCGTCACGCTCCTGAATCAGGTCATCAACGTGACCGGTTTGCCTGATAATTTGACCGCAGTAGTCGCGCCGCAAACCGTGGATGTGATCATCTCCGGTCCCCTGCCCCTGCTCGATGCGCTGACGCCACAGGATGTGATCGTCACCGTTGAGGTGACCGATCTTGGGGCAGGCACGTATCAATTAACCCCCTCGGTTGAAGTGCTGGTTGAAAATATTGTGATCGAGTCTATTCTGCCCGGCACGATCGAAGTGATTTTATCCGTTCCCAACACGCCAACGCCCAACCCGTAACAGTGGAAAGTGAACAGTGATCGGTAATCAGTGGCAATCGTAAATCGCCAATCGTAAATCGAAAAATCGGAAATCGTAAATGACCAAACCCATCGTAGCACTCGTTGGCAGACCCAACGTCGGAAAATCAACGTTATTCAACCGCCTCGTCGGTGAACGCATGGCGATCGTGGATGACACGCCCGGCACCACACGCGACCGTCTCTTCGGCGAAGCGGAGTGGAATGGACGCGCCTTTCACGTGGTTGACACAGGCGGCATCGACCCCACACATGGCGGCAAGACTCCACTCTCCATCGGCTCGGCGGATTTTATCGACGATATCCGCGTGCAGGCACAAACCGCGATCAACGAAGCGGACTTGGTGTTGTTCGTCAATGACGGGCAAGCCGGGGTCACCCCGCCCGATCTGGAAGTGGCGAACATCCTCCGTCGCTCACAAAAAAAACTAGCGGACGGATCGTTCTTCCCGCCGATCATCGTTGTCGTCAACAAATGTGAATCGCGCGAGACGCGGGACGCGGCGAGTCAATTCTACGAGTTGGGGCTGGGTGACCCTCACCCGGTCTCTGCCGTGCATGGAAGCGACACCGGCGACCTGCTCGATGTGGTTGTAGCCGCTTTCCCTGCGGAAGAAGCGGCGGAGGAAGATGACAGCGTCAAGATCGCCATCGTCGGCAAGCCGAACGCGGGCAAATCCAGTTTGCTAAATAAATTGGTCGGCGAGGAGCGCGCCATCGTCAGCCCGATCCCCGGCACGACACGCGATGCGACCGACACGAAGATCGAAGTGAACGGACTCGAAGTGACATTGATCGACACGGCGGGCATCCGCCGTCGCGGAAAGATCGAACCCGGTGTGGAGCAGTTTTCTGTATTGCGTTCGTTCAAAGCGATCGAGCGCGCCGACGTTGCCCTGTTGATGATCGACGCAACGACGGGTATCACCGCGCAAGATGCGCACATCGCGGGATTCATTCTCGAACAATGGAAATCGTGCGTGGTGATCGTCAACAAATGGGATGCAATTGAAAAAGATTCGTACTCGATGGAAGAGTTTACAAAACGGATTCGCGGCGATTTGAACTTCATGGATTATGTCCCGCTGTTGTTCATCTCT
>CAZQES010000033.1:0-29319 GCA_964591425.1 uncultured Anaerolinea sp. | reverse complement strand
CCAAACTCCATGGAGAAATATGCCACAGGGTTAGAATCAAATTCAGGATGAGTCTGACGCGTCCACGTTTTAGAATCCGAAAAATAAGAATCATAGTCAGCAAAGACTTCGTCGTATAACGCGAGGTAATCTTTGTCATTGGCGGCTTGATTCAATCGCGCGCGCTCAACCTCGCGCAGAAGTCGAATCGGGTTGTGACCGAGTCGTTCCCACAGGTCGTAGTCGAGTTTGCCGAACAGGCGCGCGGCTTCGGGTTGCCACGTCCACCATAAGTTGTATGAAAGTTCGTGCAGCCGCGCGATGCGTTTCGGTAATTCGACCGATTTTGGAAGTTGTGTTCTGAAGGTATTCATATCGGGCGCAATGATACTCGAAAAACGTAAACGGGTACACATGTACACACGTCAATTAGCACTTTTAATGTGTACCTGTTTACGTGTGTACGTGTCTACCTTTGTACGTGTATACTTACCCTATGCCCCGCGTTCAACTTTTTGTGACGTGCATAGTCGATTCGTTCTACCCTCAAATTGGTGAGGCGATGGTCAGCGTTCTTCGCCGCCTCGGCATTGACGTGGACTTCGCCCGCGACCAAACCTGTTGCGGACAACCTCCTTTTAGCGCGGGCTTGCACGCAGAGGCGCGACCGATCGCACAACACACGATTGAATTGTTCGAGAAAACGACAGGCGACATCGTAATGCCTTCCGGCTCGTGCGCGCACATGATGAAACATAACTATCTCGAACTATTTCGCGATGACCCTGTTTGGTTCCCGCGCGCGCAGGCATTTGGAAATCGCGTATTTGAATTCACGGAATATCTCGTAGACAAACTCGACGTCACTGACGTAGGCGCAGAATGGGATAGGGTACTCACCTATCATCCATCTTGCCACACCTTGCGCGGCATGAAAATTGACCGTCAACCTCGTGTGTTACTCGCTAACGTCAAAGGCGCGAAGGTCGTGGAACTGCCTGCCGCGGAAGATTGTTGCGGCTTCGGTGGAATTTTTTCCGTTGAACACCCCGAACTTTCCGCAGAATTGCTCAAGCGAAAAATATCAAATCTCGAATCATCGCAATCGCCTACTTTAGTTTTGATCGAGGCGGGATGCCTCATGCACATCGCAGGTGGATTGCACAGGCAGAAGAAACAACAAAGAGTGGTTCACATCGCAGAAGTTCTCAACCATCTGTAGATTACAGGATGCAATGATGTTCTCGAAATCAGAAGCCTATTACGATGCCCTGTACGAAGCCCTTGGCAAGGATTATTCCAAAGAAACCGAGAAGGCACATAAACTTATCCAGAAATATTGCCGATCAGGTGGATTGAACCTGCTGGATGTTGCCTGTGGCACAGGAACACATGCGGGTTTCCTCGCCATGCACTACAAAGTCGAGGGCATGGATATTGACCCCGGCATGGTCTCGCTTGCCAGGAAGAAGCACCAGAAAATTCGGTTCTTTCAAGGCAACATGATGGACTTCAACCTCAACCGCCGCTTCGACGCGATCACCTGTCTGTTCAGTTCTATTGGGTACGTGAAAACTAAAGCCAACCTCAACAAAACCATAAAAGCGATGGCGCGTCACCTCAGGGATGGCGGTGTCATATTGGTTGAACCATGGTTTATTTCTGAACAATGGACTGTTGGGCGCGTCCACACCTTGCACGCCAGCACCCCCGAAATAAAAATTACTCGCATGAGTCACAGTGGCAGGAGAGGCAATATTTCTGTTTTGGAGTTTCAATATCTGGTCGGCACAGAAAAAGGCATCGAGCACTTCACTGAAACTCACGAACTAGGGTTGTTTTCTCACAAGGATTATTTGAACGCGTTCCGCTCTGCAAGCTTGGATGTGTTTTACGACAAAAAAGGATTGGATGGCCGCGGTTTGTATATCGGCAGAAAAACCAGATGACAATTTCTGAATTTCGCACGCGCATTCGCACATCGCTTGCGAACCAGCATCTTCAAAAAGCGTTAGACATCAACGCCGAGCGACGCGTCACACGGCGCATCAACGCATTGGAGGCAATGCCCGATTGGCGCGAGAGACGTCAGCGCGCTCATGCCGTCCGCGCGGAGGTGATCGAGCACCTCGACGCGTATCTCGATCAATTCACAGCCAAAGCCGAGTCGAACAGGGTTGTCGTCCATCGCGCCAAGGACGCGACGGAGGCAGTGAAGATCGTTTTGGAAATCACACAGGCAAAGAGACTCGTAGACACGTATACAAGTAGACAGGTAAACACGAATACAGGTAAACAGGTGGGTAATACGCAGTACGCAGTACGCAATATCCTCGTCGCCAAATCGAAAAGCATGGTAACCGAGGAGATCAACCTCAACCACGCGCTCGAAGCTGAAGGCATCCGCGTGGTTGAAACCGACCTCGGCGAATTCATCGTGCAACTGCGCGGCGAGAGACCCAGTCACATCATCACACCAGCACTGCACCTGAGAAAACAAGACGTGGGCGAGATATTTCAACAAAAACTTGACGTGGAATACACCGAAGATATTCCCACGCTCACCAATATCGCGCGGAAAACGTTGCGCGAGGTTTTTCTCACCGCGGACGTCGGCATCACAGGCGCGAATTTTGCGGTCGCCGAAGAGGGCGCGATCTGCCTCGTCACCAACGAAGGAAACGGGCGCATGGTCACGACCATCCCTCCGATTCACATTGCGCTGATCGGCATGGAACGCCTCGTCCGCGATCTCGATGATCTCGCGTTGATGCTCTCCCTGCTTCCCCGTTCGGCAACGGGACAAAAACTCAGCGTGTACACACAGATCGTCCACGCGCCGCTCGCGGATCAACAACGCCACTTCATCCTGCTCGACAACGGACGTTCGCGCCTGCGCAACTCGCCACTGAAAGAATCGCTCTTTTGCATTCGATGCGGCGCGTGCATGAACGCCTGTCCCGTTTTCCGCGAGATCGGCGGGCACGCGTACAACAGCATTTACCCTGGCCCCATCGGCTCGGTCATTTCGGCGGGACTCTTCGGAAGTAAATTTGTCCCGCTCGCGCAAGCGTCCACATTGTGCGGCGCGTGCAAAGATGCCTGCCCGGTGGATATTGACTTGCCGAAATTACTGGTTCGGGTTCGTGCTGGCGAATCCCCCTCTCCCAATGGGAGAGGGGCTAGGGGTGAGGGAAATTCCTTTCATGGATTGTCTCCACTTTCCACGTTCTCTCTTCGGATATATTCCCGCCTCACACGCCAACCACGCCTGTTTACCTTCTCCCAAAAATTTGCGGCACTGACGAGTCTCCTCATTGCACCATTCTCCCAATGGATTCGCCTTCCCGCCTTCACCGGCTGGGGCTACAGTAAGGACTTGCCGCGGTTCGCGAACAAATCCTTCAGAGCCAGATGGGATGGCTTGAAGAAACAAGAAGTGGAGAATACAGGAAAACAAGAAGACAGGTATACAGGTAAACACGTAGAAACGTATACAAGAACCCAAGTAAATAAGGTTGAAAGCGAACTCTCGAGTGAAGATAACGTAACGCGATTCACTAACGAACTCAGATTAGTACATGGACACGTCCATCATACGAAAAACCCAACGCAATCTATCATCGAGTTTTTGAAGTCGCGGGATATTCAACTGATTCATCTTGAGCCCAACGTTTTGGATGAAGACTCGCTCACAACAGCGGGAATCACGTTCAGCCATGAGCCCAATCCCGCGATCCGCGCGGGTGTGACAAAAGCCAAATGCGGGCTGGCAGACACCGGGTCCGTGCTTGAAGCGGATGGTGTGGGGAGTCCACTACACGCGTCGCTCCTGCCTGAAATCCATCTTGCGGTGTTGCACACGTCGCAGATCTATCCATCGCTTGAGGATGCAATACATCTGGTGAAAAATACAAGATCGGCAGTCTTCATCACAGGACCGTCCGCCACCGGCGACATCGAAAGTACACACACCATCGGTGTGCATGGACCGGGCGAAGTGCATGTCTTTCTCGTTGACGATTGATATTCGGGGTGTTACAATCCCGCCCGCTTGGTCTGGGCGGCCTCGTGCCGCCGCAGACCACATCGCTGACCTGAGTCAGCGATGCCGAAACGCCCCCATCGTCTAGTGGCCCAGGACGGAGCCCTCTCAAGGCTCAAACCGGGATTCGAATTCCCGTGGGGGCACTACAAGAACCATCAACGTGATGGTTCTTTTTATTTTGAATAACTGTATAATTCGAACATGAAACAAATTCTTGTCGTTGGCTCGCTCAATGCCGATCTTGTCGTGCGCGCGCCGCGCTTCCCTCAGCCCGGTGAAACGATCAGCGGCGAAGATCTGCAAGTGATCCCCGGCGGCAAAGGTGCGAATCAAGCCGTCGCCGCGGCGAGACTTGGCGCGAACGTCTCGATGCTCGGGCGCGTGGGCAAAGACAACTTCGGCGACTTTCTCCTCGACAATCTCAAACAAAATAACGTTGACTCCGCTTCGATCCAACGCGACAACGCGGCAACAGGAACCGCCACCATCATCGTGGATGCCAACGGACAGAACAGCATCGTCCTTTCACCGGGCGCGAACGGCAAAGTGACACTTGCGGATGTAGATCACGCATCTTTCCCCAGTGGAGGTTTGCTCCTCCTTCAGTTAGAGATCCCCACACCGACGGTTCTTCGCGCCGCCCAGCGCGCCCGCGAGAACGGAACACGGGTCATTCTCAACCCCGCGCCTGCGCAACAATTACCGGATGAACTCATCGCGCTCGCAGATTTCCTCATCCCCAACGAACCTGAACTAAGCCTGCTTGCGCACCAGCCCGTCACAGATCTCGCCTCTGCGGAAAAAGCGGCGAACCTCCTGCTCGAACGCAGCGCGAAGATCGTGATCGTGACGCTTGGAAGCAAAGGTGCGTTGATCATAGATAAGGAAACAAGGAAACACGTAGACTCGTTTCCAGTGAAGGTTGTTGACACCACCGCCGCAGGCGATGCGTTCATCGGAGGGATCGCAACTTCATTGCTGGAAGATAAATCGCTCGAAGAGTCGGTTCGGTTCGGTTGTGCATGCGGCGCGCTGGCTGTGACAAAGTTCGGCGCGCAACCGTCATTGCCGACGAGGCAAGAGGTTGAACAATTTGTAGGGGCACAGCGAAACGGTTAATTGTCTGGAAACTTCTGCACTCGCTGTGCCCCTACCAAACACATCTATGATCTCAAAACGAATCATCATCGACACCGACCCCGGCGTGGACGACGCGCTCGCCTTCCTGCTTGCGCTCGCTTCGCCCGAGATCAAACTGGAAGCGTTGACAACGACGCAAGGCAACGTGACGTTGGAAACCGCCACGCGCAACGCGCTTGCCATTTTAGAATTAGCACATGCGAGTCACATTCCGGCGGTAGCGGGAAGTGTGCTTCCTCTGGTTCAGCCTTTGCGCGCTTCGGCATACGTTCACGGCGAAAGCGGAATTGGCAATTCAAAACTCCCCGCGCCGAAAAACAAACCGCTCGAAGGACATGCAGTGGATTACTTGATTCAACGCGTCCTTGCCGAGCCGGGGGAATTGAGTATCTTCCCCATTGGTCCGCTCACGAATATAGCCATGGCGATCCGCAAAGAGTCGAAATTCGCTAAAGCCGTGAAGGAATTGGTCATCATGGGTGGAGCGATTCACGAGAGCGGAAATGTCACCTCGCTGGCGGAGTTCAACATCTGGGTCGACCCTCACGCCGCGCATATCGTTTTCCATTCGGGGATTCCGATCACTTTGATTCCATTGGACGTTACTCACAAATGTCTGCTCAAACAGGAACACGTGGATCGTCTATCGAAGATCAAATCGCCGATCTCGCGTTTTATCAAAGATGCCATCGAGGTTTATTTCAAATTTTCGTATGAACGCGGTTTTGCCGGGTGCGCCTTACACGACCCGCTCACGCTGGCAACGGTCATTGCCCCGGAGTTGTTGACCCTGAAAGAATATTTTGTGGATGTTGACCATTCAGGCGGGGTCGCGATGGGAAAATCCTTCGCGGATGTTTTTGGCGTTACAAAGAAGCCTGCCAACATGAAAGTTGCCATGCAAGTCCGTGGCGAGGATTTCATCGAGTTGTTCCTTCAACGTATGGAGGCACTGGCGAAAGCCATTCCCGGTTAAACAATTCTCCAATTCGCAATGCGCTAATCTCCAGTCTCCAATCTCTCGTGTTCTCAATTACCAATTACTCTTTATGAAACGCATCCTCCTCGACACCGACCCCGGCATTGACGACTCGCTCGCCATTTTGCTCGCGCT
The DNA here is from genome assembly GCA_964591425.1 of uncultured Anaerolinea sp. Taxonomy (GTDB): domain Bacteria; phylum Chloroflexota; class Anaerolineae; order Anaerolineales; family Villigracilaceae; genus Defluviilinea. Next base: position 23,038 of record CAZQES010000033.1, on the reverse strand, counting down.
CGCGTCGCCAGAAATTTCTCTCGAAGGGCTAAGCGTCGTCCACGGCAATTGCTCGCTGGCACAAGCGACGACCAATGCCCTCTCGGTGCTGGAACTTGCAAACGCGAGTCACATCCCGGTTTCGGCTGGGTGCGAATTACCGCTTGTGCAACCGTCCCTGCTTGCGCCGGAGACGCACGGCGACACCGGCATAGGGTACGCGAAACTTCCCAGTCCGCGAACTAAACCGACCCGTCGGCATGGATGCGATTTTCTCATCGAGCGAATCATGTCCAACCCAGGTGAGATTACACTTGTGGCGATCGGTCCGCTCACGAATGTCGCACTCGCTATTCGGCAGGAGCCGCGCGTCGTGTACGCGCTCAAAGAAATCGTCATCATGGGCGGCGCGATCCGCTACGAAGGCAATACCACCGCGCTGGCAGAGTTCAACACCTATGCCGACCCGCACGCCGCGCATATCGTCTATCACGCGGGGATTCCGACCACGCTCGTGCCGTTGGATGTGACGTATCAATGCGTTCTGACTCAGGGAGATGTGGATCGGCTTCTTCGACTCGATTCGCCACTGACGCGTTTCGTCGCCGACGCGACGCGTTTCTACATGGAATTTCACGATGAATTTCAAGGTGTGCAGGGATGCGTGATCAACGATCCCCTCGCTCTCGCGCTCACCTTCTCACCCGAATTATGCGACTATCAGGAACTACCGGTAGATGTGGATATTTCGGGTGGGATTTCGCTAGGTAAAACAGTTGGTGATTTTTACAACTACAACAAAAAACCTGCCAACGTGAGGGTCGCGCTGGGAGTGCGCCCGCGCGATTTCATCGAACTGTTTTTAAAAAGAGTGGAGAAACTCGCCCGCGAAATTCAGTGAAACAAAACTGCAAACGCGGTGTTGTAGGAATCAAACCCAAAAAGGAGAACGAACATGAGCATAATTTCTGAAAATGTAGGATATTTCATTAGTGCCGTGGTGATCGTCGCCGCCCTGCTGGTTTGGGCGTACCTCACCAAGCGCATGCAGAAAGATTTCAGCACCATGACGTGGGTACTCATCCCGGTTGCGATTGCAATCAACATCGCCATCGGTCAGATCGTGGTGACGCTGAAACTTCCCGTTTACCTCGACTCGATCGGCACTGTTCTCGTGGCGGTGATCTGCGGACCGTGGGCGGGCGCATTGACCGGAACGCTCTCGAACATCATTTGGGGGCTGACGATCGACCCCAACGCGTTCCCGTGGTTCCCGGTTGCCTTTTTCATCGGGCTGGTCTCCGGCTTGATGGCAAACGCCGGTTGGTTCAAGAGCTGGTGGAAGGTGGCTGTCACCGGCTTTGTTGTGGCACTGACCGCGGCAGTGGTTTCAACACCCATCGCCGTGTATTTGTACGGCGGTATCACTGCCAGCGGTTCATCGTTCATCACCGCGTATCTCCTCCAGACTGGGCAAGGCGTTGTGCAAGCAGTGATGAGCACCGGCTTCCTCGTCGAGCCGGTGGACAAGATCACCACCGCCATGCTCGCTTTCGCGATCATTCAGGGATTGTCACAACGCTTCGTTGCGCGCTTCCCGCGCCCTGAAAATGCCCAAACGGAAGGCGGCGCGAGCCAGACGCAGTTGATCATCGCGCTCGTGGTGATCGTCCTGCTGGTGTTGTTCGCCATGTTCATGCTCGGCAACTTCCTCGGCGGATAAAGATCCTGTTTCAAGACAAAAAAAGACCGGACGTTGCGTCCGGTCTTTTTTTGTCGTTTATAATCCCGTCATGCACGAACGACTTTCCTTTTATGTAAAACGAGATAGCGTCTTGCATCGCCTCAACCCGTTGACCAAACTGACTCTGGTCTTTGGGTTGATACTGATCTCGTTTTTAAGCCCAACGTATTGGATGCCTCAATTGCTATTTCTCTTTGCAATTCTCCCTCTCAGTTTTCTCGGAAAAATACAGCAAAACTTTTTGCGCGCATTCGCCAGACTCATCCTGCCGGCTTCCGGGTTTTTGTTCCTCATGCAGGCATTTTTTCACCCCATCGGGGAAAAGGTCATTTTTCAGGTTTGGTTTCTGGATGTTACCAGCGAAAGCCTAACCTTTGCTTTTCGAAACGCAACTCGTATCGCTGTAATGGTTTCATCATTCACACTCTTTTTGCTAACCACCCACCCCAGCGAGTTAATGTCTGATCTAACGAGGCGCGGGTTGCCCGGACAATTCTCCTACGTCATAATTTCGACACTGCAAATTCTGCCCCAGATGCAAGCCAAAGCACAGACGATCATTGCCGCTCAACGCGCCCGCGGACTGGATACGGAAAGCACATTCTTCAAACGCGCGGGTTCGTTGTTCCCGCTTGTGGGTCCGCTCGTGTTCGGCTCGCTGGTGGAAGTGGAAGAACGCGCCATCGCCATCGAAGCGCGGGGGTTCACTTCCACACATGCGAAAACATCCCTGCATGACATACCAGACACACGCACAGACAAACTTCTCCGTTGGGTATTGATCGGCTTGGTGATCATGGCACTGACTTCGAGATTATGGCTATCGTAAACCTGCAAAACGTCTCATACAAATATCCGCTCACCGATTCGCTCGTGTTGAAAAACATCAACCTGCAGGTGAACGAGGGCGAGTTTGTCGCCATTATTGGACCGAACGGCGCGGGCAAATCAACTCTCTGTTACACAGTCTCTGGTTTTGTTCCGCATTTTTTCAAGGGTGAGATCACTGGCACAGTTGAAGTGGCGGGGAACGTATCTAGCAAATCCAATTTGCGCGAGTGGGTGTTAAACGTGGGGCTGGCGTTCCAAAATCCGTTCAACCAGATCAGCGGGGCGAAGTACACCGTCTTCGAAGAACTCGCTTTCGGGCTGGAAAATATCGGCGTGCCGCGCGACGAGATGATCCAACGCGTAAACGACGCGATGAAACTGACCGGCATTAGCGACCTCGCCGACCGCTCACCCTATTCCCTCTCCGGCGGGCAACAACAACGAGTCGCGCTGACCTCGATCCTGGTCATGCAACCCAAAGTGCTCGTCCTCGACGAGCCGACCTCGCAGATGGACCCTATCGGCACGCGCGAAGTTTTCGGCGTGATTCGCACGATGGCAGAAAAAGGCATGACCGTGATCCTCGCCGAACACAAAGTGGAATGGATCGCCAACTTTGCAGACCGCGTCGTTGCGTTGTATGAAGGCGAGATCATTTCAGACGGGAAACCGGGCGATGTGCTGACTTCCGATTTGCTGGCAGAAAAAGGATTCGGCATTTCGCGCTACACGTCCGTGGCGCGGAAGGCAAAGGAAATGGGCTTGTGGAAGAAAGATAAATTGCCGATTACGCTGGAGGAGGCGGTGGAGGGGTTCACAAATGTGTAGTCCGCATTCTCTAATGCAGACTTTAGAGAATGTCCGCTACACAGAATCAACATGAACATCGAAATCTCCAACCTCCACTTCTCTTATCCCGCCGGCGTGCAGGCACTGCGTGGAATTTCGCTCACGATCGAAGCGGGCGAGCAGGTTGCCATCGTTGGGCAGAACGGGGCGGGAAAGACCACCCTCGTGAAGCACCTGAATGGCTTGTTACAGCCGTCCTCCGGTTCGATCCGCATTGGGGGTTGGGATACGAAAGAATACTCCGTGGCAAAACTTGCACGGCGGGTCGGCTACGTTTTCCAAAATCCCGACGAGCAGTTGTTCTCAAAGAACGTCGGGACGGAGGTCGCATTTGGGCCCCGAAATCTGGGGATGAGCGCAGAGCAGGTTCAACGACGGGTAAACGACGCGCTGGCACTGACGGAGTTATCCGATAAAACGGAAACGAATCCGTATGACCTTTCCTCCACATGGCGGAAAATGGTCGCGCTGGCGTCGGTCATTGCGATGGATACGCCCATCATCGTCTTCGACGAGCCGACCACCGGGCAGGACGCGGCAAACATCGGGCGAATCGCAAACGCGATAAAAGTGTTACGCGAGCGCCATAAGACCGTCATCACGATCACGCACGATATAGATTTTTGCGCGGAGAACTTCGAGCGCGTCATTGCCATGTCGCAAGGACGAATCCTGCTCGATGGCAGCGCCAACGAGGTGCTTGGGCAGGAAGAAGTTCTAGCCACAACGTATGTGGATCCGCCGCAACTCACGCGGCTGGGGAGGCGCTTGGGGTTTATCGAAACCGTGAGAAACGAGGAAGAATTTCTCAACACACTCAGGAAATAAAAGGAAACGGTTTATAATCCGGTTGTGCTTTTCATTTTTGCAAGGCGGGTCGCGATCAGCGGCAAAAAGCATTGGCTCATGTACAATTGAGTGGCACGGGAGCGAAAATGGCAGAGTTGAAGGTAGAAGTTTTTCACAGCATCAACGAGATCAAGCCCGAAATATGGAACCGCATCGTATCGGGGCGCGGCTTTCAAAGCCACGCCTGGTATACCTTTGGCGAACGCGCCATGGCAGACGCAAAACCGACCTATTTATTGGCATGGGATGGCGATGCACCCGTCGCAGGCGCGGCATTGTTCAAAGTCCACAATGAACCGTTGCCCCTGCCCGCCGTTGCCCGTCAGTTCATGGAATCCATTTTCAAACACCGCCCTCTGCTCATCTGCCGGTCGCCGCTAGCCGACACGTCCGCGTTGTTGTTACCGGGAGAACCATTGCGTGATGCGGCATTGACCGCGCTCGCCACCGCCGCGCGTGAGCAATTCAAACTTCAGAAATGCTCCTTCCTCTTGTTCGATTATCTGTTGACGGAACAACTCCGGTACGGCTGGCCCAAAGGGTTCGACCCCATCACGGTTTCAGAACCCGGCACCTACATGCCGATGGAATTTCAAAGCTTCGAGGAATATCTCGACGCCGGCAACAAAAAGGATCGCCAGCACTACAAGAAAAGCGTCAAAGAAGCGGAGGAGAATGGCCTTGTGCTTTCAAAGCACAAAAAGGTTTCAGAGATCGATCTCGCGCTCGAACTCATCCGCAACGTGTCCATCTGGCACGGTTCAGCGCCCAACCCGTGGATGCGCGGCTTGCTGGAAAATATTTCGATGATCGACGGCACATGGCTCGAACTCCGCAAGGAGGGCAAGCTCGTCGGTTGCGGCGCGGTCATTCGCGACAACCAATTCCAATTAGCCACCGCGCTCGGCTTGGAGGATGACGTACCCGGCGGGTATTTCTATCTGCTCTACTCCGCCCTGCAAGAAGCCTTCGAACACAAAGTACGGCTCGTCCGTTTCGGCACCGGCGCGTACGATGTAAAACGCAGGCTGGGCTTTCACCTCGAAGATACGAATCACGCCATGGTCACCATGGCGGCATTCAATACGCGCTCGAAGAAAAAGTAAACGGGGGACTCATGCTGTCGGGTGTTGCACAAGCCGCGGTAACCTTTCTCACGATCCTGGTCTTTTACGCAATGGATATCGCCCTCATCCGTCGCTACGACAGACAGCGTTCCGCCGGCGGCTCGGGTCGCGCATGGGATTTCACCGTGTTCATTTTCGTCATGGTCGCGATCCTCATCCTGCAACCCTTTCTACTGCCGGCTCTGCGTTTCCGAATTCTCGAACCACTGCGTTCGTTCTTTCAACTATTGGGGATCGTGCTGATCTTCGAATCGCTTGCCTTGCATCTCTGGTCGCGCCTGCACCTTGGCAAATATTACGCCGAACGCGTGGAGGTTCAACCGGAGCATCGCGTGATCGATAGCGGTCCCTACAAACATGTGCGGCATCCCGTGATCACCTCGTTCTTCGGGATCGCGGCGGGGTTGTTTTTTGTTAATCCCGCCCTCACCACGCTCGCGGCGCTCGCATACGCGATCTGGGATTTCACCCGTGCCGCAAAACAAGAAGAGGAATTATTGACGAAATCGTTGCCCGGCTACGCGGACTATGCGCGTCGGACGCCCCGCTACCTGCCTCGGCTGTGGAGGCGGAAGTGATTCCCTTCGAAGATTTCCTGCTTCTCCCCGCGGATGAAGTGTCAGCGCTGGTCAAAGCGACAGGACATAAAGTGTGCGTTTTCCCGATCAACGGGACGCGGCGCTGGTTCATGCTCGAACACGCGGACAAGATCGAAGGCGATTTCTTTTCCGCGTACATGGACGTTTCGATCCGGAATCATATCGAGTTGTGCGCCATGCTGTTCGACCACGGCATCGAGACCATCCTTGCGCCGGTCTTCGGGCGCGAGTTGATGCGGCGCGGCGACGAATACACCCAACGGGTCGGCATCGAAGGGCTGGTGCGAACCGCGACGGATAAAAATTACCGCGAATTCTTCGAGCGGTATGAAGTGAGGGTGCGTTTTTACGGTGATTACCGCGATGTGCTCACCGGCACGCCGCATGAATATGCCCTGCGAGTTATGCAAGAAGTGACCGAAGCCACGAAAGCAAATTCCAAAGCACGTCTATTCTTCGGCGTATTTGCCGACGACTCCACGGAAACCGTATCGCGGCTTTCTGTCGAACACTATCTTGCTGAAGGCGGCATTCCCGACCGGGGTGTTCTGGTCAGAAAATATTACGGTGAGGATGTTCCCCCGGTGAGCATGTTCATCGGCTTCGACAAATTCAGCGCGTTCGACATGCCGTTACTGACCACCGGCGAGGAGGATCTATATTTCTCGGTCAGCCCTTCACCGTACATGAGCGTTAATCAATTACGCGCCATTCTTTACGATCATTTGTACGTGAGGCGCGTGCCCGAGCTTGAGTATGCCAAGCTCCCTGTGCAGGAACTCGACTGGCTGAGAACGTATTACCGAAAGCACCAGGATCGCGCTTTCGGGGTTGGAAAATTGAAATTCAACTTATGGATACCGGAAGCGATAAACGAAACTTGACTGACCTCATCGCAAAACTCATCGACGACATCGGTCCCGGCCACATGGCAAGCACGGCGTACGATACTGCCTGGGTGGCGCGCCTCGGGGCAATAGAACCCGGCATAAGCAACCGTGCCCTCACCTGGCTTACTCGCAACCAACTGCCGGACGGGTCCTGGGGCGCGCCGTCGCCGTTGTATTACCACGACCGCGTGATCTGCACCCTCGCCGCAATGATCGCCCTCACCTACCGAGGTCAACGGCAGGCGGACCGCACCCAGATCGAATACGGGAAACTCGCACTTGAGCGAATCATCGGAGGCGCGACGGGAGGGTTGTCCTCCGATCCAAATGGAGCAACCGTCGGGTTCGAAATGATCGCGCCGACGCTGGTCACTGAAGCGGAGAGGCTTGGATTGATCAAAAGTCAGGGAGGTAGAATCCTAGGGCGAATATCCGTTTTACGCAATAAAAAACTGGCATATCTCCGGAATAACATGATCAACCGGAACGTCACTCTAGCATTTTCGGCTGAGATGGCGGGTGGTGACGGCAAGCAAATGCTCGATGTCGAAACCCTGCAAGAGAAGAATGGCTCGGTCAGTGTCAGCCCTTCAGCCACCGCGTATTTTGCCACATACATCAAACAAGACGATGAAGCGGCTTTGAATTATTTGCGGACCATCATGGATCAAGACGGCGGCTTCCCCAATGTTGCGCCTTTCGATGTGTTCGAGATCGCATGGGCGCTTTGGAATTTAAGTTTTATTCCCGAAGTGAGCAAACACGACAAACTAAAACCGCATTTGGAATTTCTTTCGAACGCCTGGCAGAAGGGGCGCGGGGTCGGCTTTGCCGCAGGGTATTCGGTAAAGGACAGTGACGATACCGGATTGGTGTACGATACATTGATGCGTTACGGAATCGAAAAAGACATCGAGAGCGTTTTGCTCTACGAAGAAAAGGATCATTTCCGTTGCTTCGATCTCGAAGCGAATCCGTCCATCAGTGCAAACATTCATGTGCTCGGCGCATTGGGTCAAGCCGGTCTGAACCTGAACAATCCATCTTTCCATAAGGTCGTCAGATATTTAAGAAAGGCGCGAGGAACGCATCCTTTCTGGGTGGACAAATGGCACACCTCCGCTTATTACGCAACCGCGCACGCGATCATCTCGTGTGCAGGGTTGGCGAACGAGCTCGTCGAAACTTCTGTGGAATGGGTCCTCAAATCGCAAAACGGGGACGGTTCGTGGGGCACCTATATCAAAACCGCCGAGGAAACAGCCTATGCCTTACAGGCGCTCTGGGTGTGGAACGAAAAGGTTGCAAAAGTTCCAAGATCCGCATTCCGCCGCGGGGCGCAATGGCTGACCGAAAACCTGGATAAACCTTATCCGCCGTTGTGGATCGGGAAATGTCTGTATAGCCCTCATCTGGTGGTCCGCTCCGCGATCATCAGCGCGTTGGCGCTGGCAGGATAACAGTATGACTAACCGCCTTCAACGATACCTGGCAATTTCAACAACTGACCCCGACGATGCGCGCAAGCGAAAGGTATTGAACATTCTGCTGGTGGGCACCGGGGGCATCTCTCTGCTTGCGCTGGGAACGATTGTCTACTGGGCAACGACTTCCCAACTCAACGAAGTGGAATTGTCTCTGCTCGTTGGCGGAAGTATTGCATCCCTGATCATGGTATTCACAATCTACCTCGTGAATTATTTTTGGTCGGGCAAAGTCGCAGCACTGCTCTATTTACTGCTCCTGAACTTCATTTTTGCATTCAGCGACACCCCCGATCAGGTTGCCAATGGGCGAGCGCTGATCGCGTTTACGATACCGATCTTTCTAGCCAGCATTCTACTGACGCCAGCCGCTAGTTTCGTCTTTGCCGTGTTGAGCAGTTTGATTATTTCGTGGATCGCCTTTTCGATTGATATCTTCCCCAACACACCGGCGATTCTGGGTTATCTATTTATAGCCTTCATCTCGTGGTCTTCGGCAGGAGGGCTTGAACATGCGCTCTCCGAACTTCGCTCGATCAACGCCAACCTCGACCGTGTCGTGACCGAGCGGACGCAGGCGTTGGCTGAAGCGCTTTCCCGCGAACGCGTCGAAGTGGGTCGAAACCAGGCGATCTTAAATTCGATCGCCGACGGGGTGATCGTTTTCGACAACCGCTGGAATGCCACGCTGGCTAACCCCGCCATCAAGAGCATGTTGGATATTCCGCTCGAATTGATCGTCCATAAAAATTTCCGCGAACTGATCGAGCATCCCCGCGTTGCGCCGCGCAGCCGGGCGTTGTTGTCTGCCATGCTCGAACACGGCACACAACCCATCGGCTTCCGCATCGAATGGAGCGACAAAACCCTTTCCGTGAGCGCAGCGCAGATCTACGACAATCAGAGACGAAATACCGGCACGGTGATCGTCTTCCGTGATTTCACCCGCGAAGCCGAAGTGGAACGGCTCAAAAGCACCTTCGTCGGCGTCGTCTCGCACGAATTGCGAACGCCGCTCAACGCGATCCTCGGGTATGCGGAAATGTTCAAGGAATCGGTCTACGGTCCGATGAACGAAAAGCAGATCAACATGGCGGAACGCATCATGAAGAACACCGAGCGCCTGTTGGGGTTGATCAACGACCTGCTCGATCAGGCGCAAATGGAAGCCGGAAAACTGACGATCCACAATCAGGTTGTTCGAGTTGCCGACCTGCTCGAATCGCTTCACGGGCTGATGGACAAATCCGCTGCGGACAGGAACTTGAAGTTGACCAGCGAGATCGACGATACCCTGCCCGAAGCGCTCATGGGCGACCCGGCGCGCTTGCAACAGATCCTCGTCAATCTTGTAAACAACGCCATCAAGTTCACCGATGAGGGAACCGTGCACGTTCGGTTGTTCCGGCAAACCGGTAAATGGGGGATCGAGGTTGCAGATACCGGGCAGGGAATCCCCGAGGCAGAACTCGCGTACATTTTCGAAACGTTCCGCCAGGTGGACGCCGATGCCACCCGCTCGCACGGCGGGTTTGGGCTGGGTTTAGCCATCGTCAAACAACTCGTCCATTTGATGAACGGCGAAATCGGCGTAACAAGCCGACCCGGCGAAGGAAGCGTGTTTACCGTCATGCTCCCCTTGACCACTGTCGAGGGAGTCCAAACGACTTGGAGGCAAGAATGAAAAAACTGGCATTGATCATCGAAGACGATCAAGACCTCGCCGCGATCTTTGCAGAGGCATTGCGCGGAATCGATTTCGAGGTGGAAAATGTGACCGACGGGATGCAAGCGCGTGAACGACTCACGAACGCGGATGCGCCGTTTCTCATCCTGCTGGATATGCACCTGCCGCGCGTGTCGGGGCAGGAACTCTTGAAGACGATCAAAAACGACGGGCGGTTTGCCGGCACGTGGACGATCATCACCACCGCCGACGCGCGCCTCGCGGAAGAGTTCCGCGATCAGGTGGATTTCGCGCTCATCAAACCGATCCTGTTCGGGCAACTCAAAGATCTCGCCTCGCGCTTGAAGCCCAAGGACCAACTCTAGGATGAATACGATCCGTGAGTGTTGGGCTGAATCGAAATCGTATCGCGCCTTTCTCATCGCGGCGATTCTCTTTGCCATCTTGCGCTTTGTTGTGCAAGTCTCTCTGTTTGCCTACTCGATCACCCCGGAAGCAATTGCAGAGGGCACGCTGGTCTCGGCAGACCTGCAATTCTCGTACATCCCCGCGGCGGAGAATTTCAAGGCGCGTGAAGACATCTACTTACAGGGGTCGCTCGAGATTCTCGAAATGCACTTTCCGTATTCGCCCGCGTTCGCATTTCTCTACGGTCCGCTCCTGCTGTTGCCGATCGAAATTTTGGTTTGGGTGATGACGATCATCCACATTGTTGCATACTGGCTACTTTATGTTTCGTGGGCTCGCATCTTTCGACGGAACAACCTGACAAAGGCGGAAAAACTATGGGCACAGATGCTTCCGCTTTTCATCATCTTTACCGTCTTTTGGGACGACCTCGCCCTGCTCAACATTTATCTGATCGTTGCTTTGTTTGCCACTTATGCCATCGAAGCCGTGCTGAATGAAAAACTTGGTTGGGCGTCATTCTGGCTCGGTGCGGTGATCCTCCCGATCAAGCCGCATTGGGCGTTCGCGTTGGGGATTCCTTTCCTGCTGGGAAGATACCGTTTCTTTCTCAAACTCCTCGGCGGGACGATCCTCGCCTACCTCGCCACAGTTCTTCTCACCATTCTCGGCGGCGGCGCGGATTATGTTTTACGGCAATATCAAGAGTACTTCATTTTCCTCGGGCGGCTCTCACGCGACTTCCCATGGTGGGGACCGGACAAACCATTCCTCGGCTACAACCACTCTGTTATGCAAACGACTCTGTATTACTTCGGCGTGACGGAGACGAACAAGAGCATCGCAACCGTCATCAAACTTTTACTCCTTGCTCCACTTGGGTTGATCGGGTTGAAATATCTCAGGAGCCCCATCGGCAAAAGCGGACGCGAAGTCCCTGAAACCGCGCTTGCCCTCGGTTTTGCGTTATACCTCGGCGCGTTCATCTGGCTGGACATGGTCTGGGAGATTTCGCTGGGCTTGGTTCTTTTTGTTTTCCTGCTCACCATCATCGAGCAAAAATGGGAAAGAAACTTGCTATGGGTGATCTTCATCCCCTACGCCGCACTTGATATTTGGAGGCTGATCAGTTACCTGTCATTTGGAGACGCAATTCTCTATGAGGATGTGTATGTTCTGACCGATCCAATCCTTTATGTTCCATGGATTTTGGTACTCATCCTCGTGTTTTACGGTTTGCTGTTGCAGAAGCTTTCAAAACAAAATGCGCTTTGAAGATTGCAGGGTCAGGTCTAAGACCTGACCTTGCTCACTACGAAAAACACATTAGTCGGAGTAGTATACCCAGCAGGAAATGTACTCTCCACTCGGGGTCTCAACAGTAACAGGCCAATCTGCCTCAGCAAATTTGTAATTACTTAAATTATGGTTGATCGCGGCAAAGGCACGGTCGGCAATAAACTGCGAAAGGTGGAATGACTGCCAGGATGTCTCAAGATTGCTATGCGTGCGATCATAATTTTTACAAGCCAGAGCGGCGCCTATTTCCTCTCTCACTGAAATAGGAAGGGAGGTATTCTGAAATCCATCAATCATTGCAGGGATGGCATCATCCGATAAACCCAAGAAGTATAGCGTGTCCAACTCCACGCGTGGCCGTTCGGTCAGGTTTTCTTCGGCAACACCGCGCAATTCGCGCTGGATATTTTGCCGAACGATGAATGCGTCCACATTGAGCAAGCCGAGCGAGGCGACGAATCCCAGCGAAGCCAGCAGCATGGCAAAGCCGATGGCGCGTTCTTTCTTCAAGAGTTCCAGCACAACGACCGCGATCAATAACACCGCCAGCCAGAGCATGAACACGTGGGTGTACGTCCGCAAGCGTGAAAAGCCGTACGCGTTTTCATACAACACAAGCCGCTGAAATGCCGAGACCTGCATCACGAGCACCAAACCGACCAGCACGATGCCAAGCGTTGAAAACACGCGCCGTTGAATTTCAGCCTCACGTTTGGTAATACCTCCCAAGCCAAGCAACATCAAGAGGCTGAAAAATGCCACCGCCACGAGTTCGCCGAAGCCGCGGCGCGTGTACTCCGAATAAGTGTAGCCCTCGATATTGATATTCAATTGCCCGCCGAAGAAATATTGAAACTGGATGACAACGAACGCGGCAAACAAAACTGTCACACTGCCAAGCACGATCGCCGACTCTGTGAAACCGAGAAACGACGGGATGAGATTCTTCTCCTCCACCTTATCGTCCGATTTTTGCGCGGCGTGCAGGAACACGCCCGCGAGGGCATAGGCGAACACGAGAATATATACCATCCTGAAAATATATTCAGGCAGGTTCTCGAGGTTGAATAGGTCAACGAATTCTTCGAATCGTTTTGCAAAGACGAGGTCAGCCGAGGACAAAAGGGATGCAAAGACTGCAATGACCGGCAATGCAATCGCGATACCGCGCAGGATGGGCCAGAGCGGAGAACTGCGCTTCTCACTCAGGGACGGCTGGTCTCGCTTCGCCTCTGCCGCAAACCCCAGCGGACGCGCAAGCACGCTTCCGAAGAGAGACAAGTATCCGATGAGATAATCGATAATGCGATAGCGCATCCAATTGCCGCCGAGGTAGGTCAACGCAAAGACGCCCATGAGGAAGAGAGTCATCGCGACAGAAAGGAAGACCGTCATCGGCTCGCGGCGGAAAAAGGTCACAGCGGCGAAGAACGCGACCGGGAGCAGGAGCAAGCCTCCACTGCGCGAGAGCCGCAAGCCGTCCGTCCGCAAAAGATAGGTCCCCGTGACGATACACAACGTCACGTAAATGAAGAAGTTGACACCCCATGGTTTTTCCCAGAACAGAAAGTCGAACACCCATCCCAGCAGGATGACGAGGAGCCAGAATCGGTTTGGATTGGTTTTCATGCACAGCCTCCAGTGAAAGTTTCTGCAAGCATAGTCTCGCCGCGCTTGCGGAGACTCTCAAAAGGTATCAGATTTTCACAAATACCAAACGTGTCACCCGCGATGAAGATTACAACTTGGTAAGAGGCAGATTTCGCCCATTGACAGCGGTCTTGAAGTATGACATACTGCTGACATTCATTCAGGGGAACAAACAATAAACCGCCATCCTATAGAAAGGAGGAGGTGATGTCTAACATGGATAGTAGTAACAAACCCAGCGCTGTGGCATCCCTCCTCAAGTAAGCAAAGGAAGCCACAGCGCCCCACCAATGCCGCCCGAAAGGGCGGCATTGTGGTTTAAGTGATTGAACCGCGAAGAAGGCTTTGCGTTCACGAAGAAAACATTGCGGTGAAATTCATTCATCCCCAAACGAAACACCCATGCCGCGGGCGGTGAGGATGGCATCATCGTTCACGTCCACGCGCTTGACCGTTGCGATCACTTCCTCCAGCGGAACATCCACGATGTTCCCAGCGCGTAACGCGACCATGCGATCAAATTTTCCCTCTGCCGCCAACCGGACCGCCGCCGCGCCGTAGCGCGTGGCAAGCCAACGGTCGAACGGGGTCGGCGAGCCGCCGCGTTGCAGATGCCCAAGCACTGTGACGCGCGATTCGTATCCGTGCTTTTCAACGTATTCGCCCACCACCTGCGCGATACCGCCGAGCCGCGGCGTATAGATCTCGTCACCGCCGCGCGAAAAGACCTGCGCCCCACCTTGCGGTATTGCGCCCTCCGAAACAACGATGATGCTGAACAAATATCCCTGCTCCACGCGTTGACGGACCTCTGCCAGCACCGATTCGAATTTGAACGGAATTTCGGGAATCAGGATCACGTCTGCGCCGCCCGCCACTCCCGCGTGCAAAGCGATGAACCCCGCGTCGCGTCCCATGAGTTCGAGCACCATCACGCGGTGATGCGCCTCGGCTGTGGTGTGCAATCGGTCGATCGCTTCGGTAGCAGTGCTGACCGCGGTATCGAACCCGAAAGTTAGTTCCGTCCCGCCGATGTCGTTGTCAATGGTTTTGGGAACACCGATGACCGGCGCGCCTTTTTGATACAGTTGGTGTGCGATGCGCAAAGTCCCATCGCCGCCGAGGACAAGCAGTGCGTCCATTTCGAGGCGCTGGATGCCCTTGATGATCTCATCCGAAACGTCGACCATCACTTCCTTGCCGTCACGGATCACCTTGCGCGCGTAAGGGTTGCCACGGTTCGCCGCGCCGAGTATCGTGCCGCCGCGTGGGAGAAGTCCGCGCACCGATTCGACCGTGAGTGGGATGATCCCGTTTTCGCCGTCGATGAAACCATCGTAGCCGTCGCGGATTCCCAACACTTCACAACCATATTCATAAATGGCGGTCTTCACCGCCGCGCGAATGACCGCGTTGAGCCCAGGTGCGTCGCCGCCGCCTGTCAGGATTCCGATTCGCTTCATGTTCGCTCCTTACCCGCAATCATACCGCAGACTAGCAACACCGCTTGCATGCAATCGTATAAGCCCATATAATCAAAACATGGAACAAGCAACCACACAAACGAAATTCCAACATCTCATGCGCTGGTTCATTCCCATCGCGGCATTGCTCGCGTTTTCAGCGTGGTTCTACATTGCGCCGCCGGGTCTGCTTGGCAAAGCGGACGCCATCGGTTATGCCGTCTGCCATCGCATCGACGAACGTTCATTCCAGATCGGTGACCGGCAACTTCCCCTATGCGCGCGGTGTACCGGTGAATTCAACGCCGCGGCGATCTCGCTGATCTTCTTCGCTTTCGCCAGCGGAAAGAAAAGCGGCATGCCCGGTTGGAAACTCGGCGCGCCGCTCCTGCTCTTTTTCATCACCTTCGCGGTTGACGGCTCCAATTCTTATTTGTATTTGCTCAAGCAGACATCGGGAGACGCGTTTCAAAACATTCCCAACCTCTACATACCCAACAACACCCTGCGGCTTTTCACTGGGAGCGGTATGGGCATTGCGCTCGCGTCCATCCTTTTCCCTGCGTTCAACCAGACCGTGTGGCAAACCACAAACCCTGAACGCGCGCTTGATTGGAAAAAACTCGGCACGTTGACTGGCATCATCCTGCTGATCGACTTTCTTATCCTCACGGATAATCCTATCGTCCTCTATCCGATTTCCATCCTCAGCGCACTCGGCGTTCTCGCTTTGCTCACCCTCGTGTTCACGATGGCTTGGCTGATGATCATGCGACAGGAAAACAGCTTCAACCGACTCCCCGAAATGTGGATGCCCTTCCTCGCCGGATCGACCCTCGCTTTTCTGATGATCGCAGCGATCGACCTGCTACGCTTCAACCTAACGGGAACCTGGGGAGGCTTACCTTTTGGGTGAGTCTCGCTTCGGGGTTCACAACGAGCGCTAGAGAGCGCTCTGCTACACAAGAATGCTCAGGTACACCAATGAAATAGGAGAAATTTATGGAACTACTTACTGGAATCTTCACAGCCTTCGGGCTATCCGCTAGCGCGGGACTGAACGCCTACATCCCCCTGCTTATCGTTGGTCTGGTAGCGCGCTATACGAATCTGCTCCAACTCAACGCGCCGTGGGATACGCTTGCCAACCCGTGGATCATTCTCATGCTCTGCGTTTTGGTCATTATCGAAATGCTGGCAGACAAAGTGCCGGCGGTCAATCACATCAACGATGTGATCCAAACTTTCATCCGCCCGACGGCTGGGGCGATCGCGTTCGCCGCCAGCGCGAATGTGGTGACGGACATTAGTCCGGTGCTGGCATTGGCGGCTGGCTTGCTCGTGGCTGGGACGGTACACGTCGCCAAAGCGGGTGCGCTCCGCCCGGCAGTGACGGCAACCACCGGCGGCGCAGGCAACGTTCCGGTCAGCATCGCGGAGGATGTCATTTCCACCGTGCTGTCCATCCTCGCGATCGTCCTGCCCATCCTCATTGGCACCCTGATCATCGTACTTGGCGCGTTCGTCTTCTACTGGCTGTATCGCCGCGCAAACCGCGTCACGACCTGATATAATCAGCCCATCAAATTTATTTTCACAGAGGAGAAGAAATCATGAACGAACAAATGCCTACCGAGCCCAAGAAGAACAACACCGTGTTAATCGTGGTCGTCGCTGTCGTTGTTTTGTGTTGTTGTTGCGCTGGCGCCGCCGCGCTCTGGTCGTACGGTGATGCGATCTTGCAAGCATTGAACTTTTAGTTCCTCCCCAATCCTTGCACAAACCTCCGGGTCATCTCGGAGGTTTGTTGTTTAAGAATAACTGTTGCAGGTCAGCCAACCCAGCAAGTGCGCCCCCCTTCAACTCATTGGGAAGCCCAAGAGCTTCGAATTCGTCTTCATCCAGCACAGTTTGCTTGCCGTTCTCCGAAACCCATAAATCCAGCGCAAGGTCGACATAAGAAACAATACCACCCTCGATCACTGCGGGTTTGCCGATGTTGCAATACCAGCCTTTGATGTGACCGTCATCGCGGTCGTAGACGGCGAAGATGTTGTACCAGCGGTCCGAAAAAAAATATTCCACAAAACGGTCGCCTTTTTTGAAGGTCACGTCCAGGAACTGCATGTCGTCGCGCGTGAACAAGGCTTCAAGCACAATGGTCTTGTCGTCGCGGCGCAATTCGTCGCCTTCGTATTCGTACAACACTTCGTCTGCCAGATTCTTTTTCTGGACTTTGATCCGCTGGACTGCTTCGCTTGTTCTCACCCGAGACATTCTACCTTAACCCGCACGGCGATTTTCCTGCCGACCTTCGGCTCATCTTTCAGGTAGACGTACAAGCCGTTATCAAGCGTGACTTTGTATTTATCCTGCTGAAAAACGACATCCGAGACAACATCTCGCAACGCGTTCGCTTCGTCCCTGACTTCAAGCGGGCGCGCCAACAAGTGAACTTTCTGTCCCTTTGAGTGTTTGTGACTACATTTCACAGTGAACAGACCATGTTTCGTTTTCACTTTCCACTTTCCACTCACCACTTCTCCTTCAATCACATTCCCCAACCCCAAAAACTCCGCGACATACGCAGATTGCGGATTCGCCCACACATCGGCAGGAGTCCCTTCACGGATGATCTTGCCTTCATGCAAAATCAACACGCGGTCAGCGATGGCAAACGCTTCCTCTTGGTCGTGAGTGACATAAATCGCAGGGACTTTTGTCCTCTGCAAAATGGAACGCAATTCATCGAGCAAACCTTCGCGCAGAGATCTATCGAGCGCGCCAAGAGGTTCATCGAACATCAACAGGCGTGGACGAATCGCCAGCGCGCGTGCAAGCGCGACGCGTTGTTGCTCCCCGCCTGATAATTCATTCACACTTCTTTGCCCAAAATCCTTCAAATCGACCAAATCTAAAGAATTGGCTACGCGCTGGCTAATTTCGTTTTGTTCCATGCGGCGCATTTTCAACCCGAAGGCAACATTATCGTTGACGCTGAGGTGAGGGAAAAGCGCGTAATCCTGAAAGACCAAGCCGAAATCGCGGAGATGAGGCGGAGTCGAGGCGAGATCGAGTCCATCGAAGGAGATGAATCCTAAATCAGTTGATTCGAGTCCAGCGATGATCCGCAAGAGAGTGGATTTGCCACTTCCAGACGCACCGAGCAGGCAAACCGTCTCCCCTTCCGCGACGGTGAATGAAATGTCGGTGAGGAGCGGCTTGCTATCGTAGGATTTGGTAATCGAGTTGAGTTGGAGCATTGTTTACTTCGTATTGCGTACTGCGTAAGTTTAGAGATCGCCAGTGTTTGGAAGGCGGAATTTTTCGATGAGCAAAATGCTTGCGGTGGTGAGCGCCATGAGGATGGTCGCCATTGCCATTGCTTGACCATAATTCAGCCCGCCGGGTTGCGAGAGGAATCGTTCGATGGCGACAGGGATGGTCGGATATTCGGGGCGAGTGATGAGAAGTGTCGCGCCGAACTCGCCGAGGGAGATGGTGAATGCAAAAGTTGCGGCGGCAAGTGTTGCGCGGCGGAGGATCGGTAAATCAATATTCTTCCATACTTCGAGAGGCGATGCGCCGAGTGATGACGCGGCTTGCCGCAATCGTTGTGGGATGGACGCGATGGCGGGTTGCAGTGTGCGAATGACAAACGGCAACGCGACAAGCGTGTGCGCGAACGGAACGAGCCACGGCGATGCGAGCCATCTGCCGTACGTGATGATGAATCCCAGCCCCAGCATCACAGTCGACGAGCCAAGCGGAAGCATGATGAGCGGGTCGAGAATCTTTTCGAGGCGCGAAGGGTTGGCGAGCGCGACCGCGGCAGGAAAACCGAGAAGAAGCGAGAGGATTACTGTCGCAGAGGCATAAGTAATCGAGTTGAGAATTGCCTGAAAAGGAGGCACGTAGAAGACCGAGTTTCGGCGGTTGATGAAAAGTTCTTCGTAGTAATCAGTCGTGAAGCCGTATTTGATTTCGCCGCGCTGACCGCGATCCGCTTCAAGGCGGGTGAAGGAACGAAATGGGAGGGAGGCAAGTGGAAGTACAAAGTAAACAGTGAGCAGTGAACAGAGTGTGAAGACAAAGAGTTTTTGTTTGAAGGTCTGGGGTTTGAGCGGAGGTGTGGGGCGAGGAGGATGCTGCGTCCTGCGTCCTGCGTATTTCGAGTAGAGGATGGAGACGGCGAGGGTGCAGAGAAGTTGGATGATGGAGAGCAACGCGGCAAGAGGCAGGTTGAACAACCTCACGGCTTGAAAGTAGATTTCCGTTTCAACGGTGGAGAATTGCGAACCGCCAAGAAGAAGTATCACACCAAAGGAAGTGAAGTCAAATAGGAAGACGAGGAGAGACGCGGCTAGGATGGACGGGCGAAGAAGGGGAAGCATTACATTCAGCCACACGCGGAGCGAGTCCGCACCTAAGGAGCGCGCAGTCTGTTCGAGTTTGGGGTCGAGGTTGGCGAGCGCCGCGCCAACGAGGCGGATTACTATGGTTGTGTTGTAAAAGATGTGAGCGAGGAGAATCGCGGCAAAAGGATAAAGGATGAAGGATGAAGGATGAATATCGGGTGAAAGAGGAAACAGGGAAGAGTGGAAAGTGGAAAGTAGACCGCGCGCGCCAAAGAGAGAGTTGAAAGAGGCGGCGACTACGACTGTTGGCAATAGAAATGGAACGGCAGTGAGCGCGCGGAGGAGAGATTTGCCGTGGAAGTCGAAGCGGGAAAACAAGACCGCAGACGGCAGACCGATGACGAGGGTGAGGACAGTGGAAAGGGTCGCCTGGTAAAAGGTGAAGAATACTACTTGTTGCGTATTGCGTAGGTTTTCGGGGGCGAGGGTTGAGGGAGATAGCGTGAGTGTGAGGATCTTGGAAAGAGGAAAGAAGAAAGCGAGGGCGAGGAAGGTGAGAGGGAGGAGCCAGAGAGGTAAGGTAGGCAGGTATACACGCGCAAAAGTAGACAAGTAGACAGATACACAGGTAAACAAGGACGCCCTGTTTACGTGTTTACTTGTTTCCGTGTTTACTTGTTTACTCGTATCCATACCTATTTCAACACCACATCTGTCCACAACCGAATCCACTCTTCGCGGTTCGCGGCAATGTCGGCGGGTGAAACCGTCGCGGGTTGGGTTGGTATTTGAGCATATTCGACGAAGACATCAGGAAGAACAGCGTCTGGATTCACAGGATAGACGAACATTTGCAACGGCACATCTTCCTGAAATTGTTTGCTCAACATGAAGTCAACGAACTTTTCGGCGAGGGCGCGATTCTGAGTCCCTTTGAGGATGCCGACAAATTCGATCTGGCGGAAGCAGGTGTCGGGTCCGATCACAGAAGCGGTGGGCGCATCATCCACCGGGGGATTTGCAAACACAACTTCTACAGCGGGTGAACTTCCGTATGAAACGACCATCGGCTGAGGTCCTTTTCCAGAGGAGGCGCTGAAGTTGGTGTAGTAGGCGGTTTCCCAGCCATCCACAACAACAACGCCGTTCTCTTTCAATGCCTGCCAATATTCAGTGAACGAATCGTCGTAGTGCGCGACGGTCGCGAGCATAAAGGCAAGTCCCGTTGACGATGTGGCTGGGTTTTCCACAACGAATAGATTTTTATATTCGGGCTTCGTCAAGTCTTCGAGGCTTTGTGGGACTGCCAGATTATTTTCAGAAAAATAATCTTTATCGTAATTGATGCAGACATCGCCGTAATCAACTGGTGTCACGCGGTTGGACGGATCGAGTTTGAATTCGTCAGGAATGTTTTGCAACTCAGACGAGGCATACGATTCAAAAATATCTTCCTCGAGCGCGCGTGAAAGGAAGGTGTTGTCCACACCGAAAAGTACATCGGCGAGCGGTGCGTCTTTGGCGAGAATGGCTTTGTTGAGCATCGCGCCTGCATCGCCGCTGGGGAGGAAAACAACCTGCACGTTGTTGACTTCCTCGAAAGATGCGATAACCGCCTCACTTACCGCAAACGAATCATGCGTCATGATGGTGAGGGTGGCGGGGGCTTGAGGAGCACAAGACGCGAAAAGAAAGAGGAAAGAGGAAAGAAAGAGTGTGAAGCGCTTCATGTTGACCTTTCGAGAATTGGAGAATTAGAGACTGGAGATTGGCGACTATGGATGATGAGCAACAAACCTGATCGGATTTTTATGGAGGCAGTGTCTGATGTCATCTCGTTGCTGATACCGCGAGTTTTTTCGGGATACAAAGTTTCGTCTTTGAGCTGCCATTTCAGGTTAACGGTTTGGACTCCGTGTACAGGACTCCCCCACGGAATCAATGAGACGATGTCTCCGCTTCTCCCGCGGATTTCGATTTGGTCGCGGCAAAAGCGAAGTTGTTCGACGCCATCATCGAGGTAAATATTGCGTACTGCGTCCCTTCGGCTCCGCTCAGGGCGAGACTGCGTATTGCCGAGGAGAGCGATATTAGCAAGGGTTTGATCCATGCGACCGCCGAGCGCGGCGATAATGACGATCTCCGTTGGATTCATTTCGATGGCTTTGTTGAGGGCAAGTTCGAGGTCGGTTTCGTTTTTGTCGCGCGGGAAGAGTTCAACAGGAATATTATTTTCTTCGAGCCTTTTCCATTCGTCACTGTCTATCGAATCCATATCGCCGACGACGAGGTTGGGTGTGAGCCCCAGAGTCAGCGCGTGGTGCGTACCGCCGTCCGCGCAGATGATGTAATCATCGGAACGCAGGAGGGCGCGGGCTTTTTCGACGTCGGGTAATTCGCCGTTGGCGAAGATAATGATTCTTTTCATAATGAAATTTCCAACCCCCTCCGCCCTTCGGGCACCTCTCCCAAATCTGACTGGGGTTCGTTGGATTTGGGAGAGGATGGGTGGGGGGTAAAGAAAACATCCTCCGATGGCGGAGGATGTTGAATAATGAATCGATGTTCCCTCCGCCAGCATGATCTGGATCAGGTAATTCGGGTTGAGCGCGGCTCGCTCCTCTCAGTCCCGCATCGTGGGACACCCCGTTCAGTTGTCGAGTTGGTTATAAAACTTGTGGGCTAATTTGTCAACACAAAAACCGGTTCATTCAGCAGTTGAACTGCTGAATGAACAAAGGCGGGATACCGTCCCGCTCACGTTACCTCACACGGCGCTTCCATTCCTCTTTCAATTCGAGTTCGCTGGGGCTGGCGCCGGATTCGAGGGCGAGGAAATCGGTCAGCAGGCGGTTGAACTTGACCGTTTCATCGAGCATCGGGAAGTGACCCGACTCTTCCAACGTGATCTGTTGGGTCATAGTGGAGTTCGATATTTCCTCGGATGGAAGTGTGATCGCCTGATCGCGTTCACCATAGACGAGCAGTGTGGGAATATTGAGCGCACGGTAGCCGGTAAAAAAACCGTCGGCGCGAAGACCTTCCATGGATTTGGTAACCGCCTCAAGGTCCGCTTTGGAAGCGTCTGCCAGCGCAGTGGCGGCGTCGGAAGCGCCATTCGTCAGCCAGCCCACCAGATCGGAGGCGGTGGAAGTCCGCAGGCGCGCGTTGACCGAATCGTAATTCAATGGGCAACTGACCGCCATGACACGATCCACGCTTTGAGAGAAATGAACCGCGAAGGTCATACTCACCAACGCGCCCATGCCGTGACCCACAAGCGCGATCTTCCCGATACCCATTTCGATAAGAAAGCGGTCCAGGAGGGAGGCTTGTTGTTCGAGCGAGTAATTCGAGGAGAGATGTGCCGTATCGCCAAAGCCCCAAAGGTCCAACGCGTAGGCGCGGTAGGAGGTGGAGGCGACTTGCATGGCAGAGATCCAATACTTCCACGAACCTACCCATCCGTGCAGGAAGATGACGGGACGACCCCGCCCCAGTACCTCATAATGAACGATCGAGTCATCGAGAAGAATCGCGCTCAAGTTATTTTCCGAATTTGGCGAGGATGGCTTTCACACGCGTGGTCAATTGGTCCGGCGCAAAAGGCTTCAACAAATATTCTTCCGCGCCTGCCTCCATGCCTTGTTGGATCTCGCTCTCCTGTCCTTTGGCGGAAAGGAATACCACCGGGATATCTTTCAACTGAGCGTTGGCTTTCAACACCTTACAGGCTTCATAACCCGTCATGCGCGGCATACGGACGTCCATCAGAATCAGGTCGGGATTCACTTTCGGCGCGAGTTCGACCGCCTCCTCCC
>CAZQES010000032.1:0-29353 GCA_964591425.1 uncultured Anaerolinea sp. | reverse complement strand
TCTCCTTCTTCCACTCCTGACCGTACGGCAAAATTTATTTTGCTGGTTGCCGCCCAAGCCGAACGTATCTACAAAAACATAGACTACGCTATCTCCACGCGTAGCAATCACACCATCAGTGAAGCCTTCGGCTTGTGGATGGTTGGTCTGCTCTTCCCCGAACTCAAACACGCCGAAAAATTTCTATCCCTTGGTCGCAAACTCCTCGAACAAGAAGCCGCCAACCAGATCTTTCCCGATGGCAGTTACTCAATGTATTCCCTCAACTACCATCGTTTCATTCTTCATATTTATCTTTATGCAATCCGACTCGGCGAAATCAACAATTCTCCATTCTCTCCTCAACTAATCAACTCTGTGATCAAATCCATCGAATACCTCTCCAACCTCATTGACCCCAAAACTGGAGAAATGCCCGTCTACGGCTCAAACGACGGCACACTCGTCCTTCCTCTCAACAACTGCGACTTCACCGACTACCGTCCGCTTTTGCAATTGGGTTGGTACATCACCAAAAAAGAATTCCTCTTTGAACCTGGTCCATGGGATGAAGATATCTTTTGGTTGTGCAGCACGTTCCCCCTCTCCCAGCGGGAGAGGGCTGGGGTGAGGGAGAAATCGCAAACCTCATTCCCTCACGGCGGCACTTACCTCCTCCGCAACACAAACAGCTATGCTCTCATCCACTGCACGGACTTCACATCCCGTCCCTCCCACGCCGACCAACTCCACATGGACTTATGGATTCACGGTCACAACATCGCCATAGATGCGGGTACCTACCTCTACAGTGGAAAGGGTCACTGGCGCAATGGGCTCGCGCGCACGAATGTTCACAACACCGTGACGGTAGATGGCAAAGACCAAATGACCATGGTCAGCCGATTCACATGGACGAATTGGTCAAAGGGAAAAGTCCTCAAACACGAGAAGAATGTCTGGCAAGGGGAACACGATGGCTACAAGCCCGTCACTCACAAACGGACAGTCATTGCCCTTGAAGATGATTGCTGGCTGGTCATTGATAAGTTAACTGCCAAAGAACCGCATCGTTATGCGCTTCAGTGGTTGCTCAAGGATTTTCCGTTTGAGCAAAAAGATAATTCAGTTTTGTTATCTTTGAATGAAATGAAAATCAAAGTACAAGTTGGAATGACTCAGGGTAACAGCAACTTTTCCCTCGTTCGCGCAGACTCGAATTCTACACGCGGCTGGCGTTCACGATATTACGCTCACAAAGAACCCGCTATTTCAGCCATGCTCGAAGCGAATCAACCCCAAGTCACCTTTTGGACGTTCTTTGGATTTGAAAATGATTTTGTTGAAGTTGTGGGGAATGAATTGAAAATTAATTCAAAGCCATACTCGTTGGTCGAGTAGGGACGATGTTCTTCCGTCCCGTATCGAGACCAACAGTGTTCAAGAAGAATCTTGTAACAATAATTAGTTCACGCCGTGGTAGTCTCGATACGCCCCTCAAAGAGCACTCGGGTCTACTCGACCACCGAACAAACCAATCTCCAGTCTCTAATCTCCAATCTCCCCCAATTACCAATTACTTCTTACTCTCCTCTTCCGCCTTCAACTTCTCCATCGAACGGAAATATTTCAAGTAGCGGATCGAATTGGGGTCTTTCCCTAAAAGTAAATCAATCGCCTTGATGGAATTACCCAACTTGATTGGGTCCGTGATCGAACAAGTCACACCCGCTTGAATCGCCAGCGCAAGGAATGCGCTGTTCACCGAATGACGGTCAGGTAAGCCAAATGACACGTTACTCGCGCCGAGACTGATGTTCACGCCATATTCTTTTGTTATCAATTCGATTGCCTTCAACGTTACTAATCCAGCCACGCTGTTATGACCAACCGTCATCACCAGCGGATCAATGATGATGTCCTCCGCAGGGATGCCCATCTTCGCTGCATATTCGATGATCTTTCCCGCCGCGGCGAGACGTCCCTCCGCAGTCGGTGGAATGCCCTCATTGCCGATCGCCATCCCGATCACCGCCGCGCCCCGATCTTTGACGATGGGTAACACTGTTGCGAGTTGTTTATCCTCCCCGTTGACCGAGTTCACCAGCGGCTTGCCCGGTGTGACCTTCAAACCCGCTTCCAAAATCTTCGGTTCGTTTGAGTCAATGCACAGGGGAACATCTACCACCGACAAAATCGCTTCAACCACCTTCGGCATGATCGCCGCTTCGTCAATTTGCGGATGACCGACATTCACATCCAACACATCCGCGCCCCACGCGACTTGTCTCTGCGCCAGATATTTGACGTAATCAAAATTCTGGTCAACCAGCGCCTGACCCAGTTTCTTGATTCCCGTTGGGTTGATCTTTTCGCCGATGATGACAAATGGTTTATCATCGCTGATAGTTACTGATTTTGAGTTGCTCTTTAAAGTGGTGTGCATTATTAAACTCCCAGATAATTTCGTGGGGCGGGATGATATCCCGCCATTACCCTGCCATTTCAATAGTGTGCGGGATGCCATCCCGCACCACGCTATCTAATTGATACCCTCTTGGTGCAAGTCCCGAATCCGTCACGATCCTTGGAATGACCTCATCCCAGCCCACAGGCATCAAATGGATTCCGTGAATGCCTTGCCTCTCGAAGCCTCGTATTTTGCCGATGATTTCCAAAGCGATCTGAATGCCTTCCTCCTGTGCGTTGCCTGCTCGGTCAGCAACTTCGATGCGATGCAAAACATCTTTTGGCAAATACACTCCGGGAACTTCTGCCAGTTTCTGTGCCATCTTCAAACTCTTGATGGGAGTCACACCAGCGAGAATAAATACTTTATCAAGCACGTTTCTCTTCGCTAATTCATTCAACCAAGTTTCCATTCCAACCAAGTCGAAGATCAAATTCGTTTGGAAGAACTGCGCGCCCGCGTTGACCTTCTTCTGCTCGCGCAATGCTTGGAATTTCACGTTGGACGAGAAAGGCGAAGCCGCCGCGCCGAGGAAGAACATCGGCGGATTCTTGATCTCGCGCCCATCCAAATACCTTCCTTCATCACGCATTCGTCGCAAGACCCACAACATTTGAATCGCGTCCAAGTCGTTGATGTCCATCTTGTCGCGCGGAGAGGGGGACATTTTGGCGCTGTCGCCCGTCACGCACAGGACATTTCGCACGCCCAACGCCGTCGCGCCGATGATCTCGCTTTGCACGCTTCCACGCGAACGATTGCGCGCGGACATTTGCAACACAGGCTCCGCTCCCTGATTCATCGCCACCTGACTGCACGCCCACGAAGACATGCGCGGTGTCGCGCCTTGATTGTCCGTGAAGTTGACGGCTGTTACCAATCCCTTCACCATCTCAAGGTTGCGGATCAGTTTATCCGTCGATGAGGAGAGGGGAGGCGTTATTTCGGCGGTGACGATGAACTCACCGGCGACCAGCCGTCTCTGCAGGGTTGAAGCGTTTCCGTCGTACGCAGGCGGATGATAATCCGAATCGCCATTCCACCATGCGGGCTGTCGCACAGGGCGGAAGATCCCATCAATGGTTTGTGCGCGGGTCTCTTTCGAGATCAATCCTGTAAATATTTTTTTCGCGCCGATATTCCATGCATTTCTGAAAATCGCGCCCCACGAATCTTTTCCCACTTTTTCCCAATCGAGCGGCGGCAGAACTTCGAGCAAAAGGTCTTCGCGTCCCCATTCGAACGAGCGTTCATAAATTTTATACCAAATGCACGGGCGGCTTTTATCCACGTAGCAATATTCGGAGGTCGAGCCGCCGCACGGACCGTTGCGCAAACCCTTCGGGCATTCCATTGGGCAGATCAGCGCGGTCTCTGCCAGCAAACAATTCCCGCACATGCGGCACCCGAACAGCGGACCCTTCACGCTGTATTCGAGCACGCGCAAGGCGCGCTCACCGAACGTTTCTTTTTGGAAGGGGAGGTAGGCGGGTTGCCAGCGTCGGCCGGGAGTGAAGCCTGTCATTCGGTCTCCTAGAAATTGTACATTATATATAATTTTAGACTGGCTGGATTGTACCCCCGACTCGCCAAAAATTGGAAGGGACAAAAATTACGCTTCGTTCGACCTTCGGGCTGATTCTGTTTTCTGAATCATTTTCTCCCCCCGAATCAAAAACCGCCGCCGACAGAAGTCGCCAGCGGTCAATGGTCTGCCGTCTATCGTCAATCCATTCTTTGCAGGATGTGACTCACCGCCGTGGATGCGGGTCCGCCCAGCGACTGGATCAACGCCGTCTTCGCGTTCGGGATTTGATTCGCGTCCGCCTCACCCCGAAGTTGGGTGACCGCGTCCACAGCCTGATACACGCCTGAGGCTCCGCCCGCGAACCCGCGTGCCTTCATCCCACCCATCGTGGCGCAAGGGATGTGTTGGTTGTTCGCCAGCAGTTCAACTGCGGGCGGAACGAGAGCGATGCGACCATCCGCGGCGAGTTTCCACCCTCGACCTTTGATCGCAAACCCAACTGCTTCAAGTTGCAACGCGGCGTAGATGCTGAACGTATCGTGATATTCGAACAGGTCAATATCATCCAGCACCGCGCCGATTTGTTTCATCGCCTTGCCTGCGGAAAGTTGTGCGGTATCGAAGTACAGCATATCTTTTCGATCATGCAATGCCAAAGTGTCTGACGATGCCGCCGAGCCTGCAATCTTCACCAGCGGATGTGAATAATTATGCGGGAGCAATTCACGGCGCGTCAATACGACCGCCGCGGCGCCGTCCGCGTTGGGAGCCATGTCGAACATGTTGAGCGGGTCGCTGACCATTTCGGCTTTGGCGTAGGTTTCAGGCTTGATGGCTTTGCGGAACATCGCGTTTTTATTTGCAACGCCGTTCGCGTGAGCGGTCATTGCGAAACCAGCGAATCCATCTTTGGGAACATCGTATTCGTGCATATATCGCTTCATCAACAGTGCGGCTTGCGCGGTGGGCGTCATGCCCTGCACGGCTTCAAAGTCCGAGTCGCTGGTGGTTGAAAGCGCGGCTTCCACGCCTGAACCAACTTTATCCGTAAATTTCTCCACGCCGACGACGAGTGCCACATCCACCATGCCGCTTGCTACTGCAAGATAGCCCTGCCTCAGTGCCGCGCCGCCTGACGCGCCCGCGGCTTCGATGGTCACGGCTTCGATGCCGAGCAAGCCTGCATAATCGGCGATCAACACGCCGAGATGCGCCTGATTCGAAAGATTCGGCGCGAGCATATTGCCAACGAACAATGATTGTGGTTGTAGGGGCGAGGTTCTCTCGCTCATATTGGGCGGGGTGACCCCGCCCCTACAATCATTTAACGCGTCTTGAATAGCGGCAAAGGCAAGGTCGCGCAGACCAATGTCCCAATGCTCACCGACTTCTGTTTGTCCGATACCTGCGATTATGACTTCTGTCATGTATGATTTCCTGTTTCATCTGTCATTGCGTGATCTGCTTCTTAACGCATATGTTTCAAATAATAAAACCCTATTGCTATAATAATTAACGGCACAATAACTCCCATGATTGTGAAGGGTACTTGCATTAACAATCCCATGATCGTGCCGATTACAAATAGTGCGGTATATAAGTACACACCCCATTTTTGCATTCGCCAATATCCTAAAATGCTTATCAGTGTGAGGAGTGCCTGCCCAATCCAGATGGGTACAAACCAGCTCCCATAATAGGTGGAGAATAGATCTAGCAGAGTGGGAAGTGCGAATAGGCTCAGGGAAAATACAATAAAAGCAATAACACAAAAAACCGTAATGATTATTGGGCGTTTTGTGGAAGCATTTGATCTCTGTTTAGTCATTTCATTTTCCTCTTTCATAATTATTGACCTGATATAGCAGAAATCCTAATGTTTAGGGTTCATAGCTAAATTATTATTTCATTTGCAATTTGCCCCTGAATCTCACATACGTTGCGTAATCAATCTCTGACCGTCGCTTCACGTAATCTTGTGTCTTCGTGGCGAGACCCGCGCGGAGCGGAGCGTTATCAGTGACGGTGAGGTCGAAGGCGTCGGAGCCAGCCCCACTTCCGAATGAAACGACGAGGATCCGGTCACCAGGCTGGGCGATGTCGAGAGTCGCGGTGAGTCCGATCATTGCCGCGCCCGCGTAGGTGTTCCCAATCACAGGGACTAAGAGTCCAGGTTCGATCTTGTCCATTGAGAAGCCGAGTTCACTCGCAACGCGTTGCGGGAACTTCGTGTTAGGTTGATGGAAGATCGCCCACTTGTAATCTTTGGCGGTGGTGCCTGAGGCTTCCATGAGATGCGTGGCGGCTTCGGTGATGTGCTTGAAGTAGGCGGGTTCGCCCGTGAAGCGCATGCCGTGCTCGGGATACTTCGCGTCGGAGCGCCGCCAGAAGTCGGGCGTGTCGGTGACGTACGAATACGAGGCGTTGATGATTGCCAGCGACTCTTCAGCGGGACCGAGAATGAACGCGCCGCCGCCCGCGCCTGCGGTGTATTCGAGCGCGTCGCCGGGTTTGCCTTGCGCGGTGTCCATGCCGATCGCCATGGCATAGTGACCCATGCCCGAGCCGACCAGTCCCATCGCGGCGACTAACGCTTCGGTGCCCGCTTTGCAGGCGAATTCCCAATCTGCGGCTTGCGTGTTGGGGACGGCGCCAATCGCTTCAGCGACCAAAGTGGAAGTTGGTTTCACCGCATACGGATGCGACTCAGACCCAACCCAGACCGCCCGCAATTCGGTCGGGTCAATTTGGGCGCGGAGCATCGCGTTGCGCGCCGCTTCAATGGACATGGTGATGACGTCTTCATCCAATCCAGGGACGGCTTTCTCTTTGATGGGGAGTCCGCCTTTGCCGCCTGTCCAAACGCGCGCAACTTCCTTGGCGGGCAGACGGTAACGAGGCACATACGCGCCGTAGCCAATGATGCCAACAGGCTTAACGGGTTTGAGGAGGGTGGGGGAGCGGGGGTGAGGGGTTGTCATTTGTAGGCCTTTATTCTGATCGCTTGCTATTTCTTCTTGATTGATATTCTTGTACAATTTCAGGGTTATCTAGGTTTACTTTTATTTCAAGCCATTCTATTTTCTTATCTTGAACAGCATTTCTGACATTCCTCTCCCTTGTTGTCAAGTTTGACGCACCCGTTTTTATTTCTAGGAAAACGATTTTTCTTACTTCACCTTCGTCTAAGCCGTCAAACACTATTAAATCTATTGGACTTCCAATAAATCGTGCGTCCGTAGGGTTATAGCCAAATCCAGGCAAATAAGGAACTATATGTTCCGTCATTTTTCCCATTGTTACAGATTGGCTTTTGTTTACAGCATCTTGCCTAATCTCTTTTTCCTTTTCAGTCTTCCATTGCTCAAGAGTAACTGTTGCTTCTTTTGTAAGAACTTCCCATATTTGGCTTTTTGCATTCTCCAATTCACCGCTTCTCCATTTTACAAGCTGTTCTTGGGCTTCTTTTATTGCTTCTCCCCGCGCGCCTTCGAGAAGTTGTTGTCGAATTGAAGTTAATTCCATTTCTTTCCACCTCTGCAACTGTTCCTGCGCATTCCTTGCTGCTGAGTCGCTCTGCTCTTTCAACTGTTTAAGAAGAGCTGTTTTTGATGTAGATGAAGCCCAGAAATACCCTATGGCTACCGAGAGAATTGTTGCGATAACCAAAACTATGGCGAATAAAAAGAGCAAAATGGTGTTGTCCATGTGTCACCTGTTAGAAATTACTGAGTTTAAAATTTTCCGATACATCAATAATTATCTGGTTAATACCAAACCTTTGAGATCAAACCTACGTAGTTGGTGTGGACTATAGTCCTGCCTCAGTGCGTGGAAGCCACTTCGACAAGCTCAGTGCGTCGCCTGCGGGCTGAGGAGCGTGTCGGCTTTTAGCCGACTTCCACGAACTGAGGGAGGGATTTATCCCGCCCGATGCCAAAACTTTGAGATCAATCCTCCGTGGTAGGACCTCACCCCTGCCCCTCTCCTGAAGGAGAGGGGAGAGGCGCGCAGGTTTACCATTTGCGCGGTGTCTCTCCTTTTTCGATTTCGCCCCTTGCTTTTGCAAGCGTTTTGAGCCACATGTCGAGCGTCTCAGGTCCAATACGGGCGGCTTGTTCGGCGACTTCTTCAATATCAACCTGATAATTGCTAAAGCCGCGCAGACAGAAAAATAAAATGGCAAAAATATCATCTGGATGTTTATTCGACCTGCCTTCGTTCCATGCTTGAAGTTTTCCAATGATAATGTCAGTGGGTTGCGCAACCCATGCTTCAAAAGGTTCGTCATTTTCGTCGGTGAAGGTCTCGCGTATGCGGCGGTCAAAGGCAGCCTGATAGTCAGGTTCGCGTTTCAAAGGAACAAGGTCCGCTTTTATACCTTCGCTTGAATCGATGATATTGAACATAATCCCCATCTTAACAGAATTCTTTATCATCTCAGGGTCGGCATAATAACGCGGGAGAGGAAATTTTTGGGATAGGGTTTCATAATCCTTCGGGCGTAAATCCACAATAATATCAATGTCATGGGTCGCGCGAGTGATTCCATAAATCGTGCCGCCAAACGCGCCGACAATCATGTAGGGCGCGCCGATTTCGTCTAGTGCCTTGACTACACTGATATAAAGGTCAAGCATGTCCATATTTGCCATCCATGTAAATTAGATAGTCCAGAATTTTCATGTTGATTTCTGATAGAGAAAGATTCGGAAAGTTTCTTTTGAATGCAGTTCGCAGACCCGCGCGTATCATGGCGCTTGCCCGCAGGCTGGGATATATCCTTTTTCCAGGCGGCATGTTTGCCAGCAATTCCATTTGCGCCCAATCAATGGGATTAAGTCCATCCACGATGGCGGAGATTTCTTCGGAGGTGAGAGAACGTTTATTGCTCATTTTGGTTTCGCTGTTTTTCTGCTCGCGTTCAAAATTGTTATGCCGACAGCTTCCTCTCCTCCGTAACGGACGGGTACATTTTATCCAACAATTCAGAGTCGTCAGCATGGCTTGGCTTTTTGAAATTCAAATAGAGAACATCGGCTTCTTCATCGTAAGAAAACCAGATATTTTTCTGATGGAGTTGCAATACCTGTGGCACAACAGTTAATACGTGGTTAAGATTTACGGTTTTCATCCTCTTTCCTTACTCAACACTTATGAGTTTACACCGCACCTATTTACGTGTCTACCTGTTTCCTTGTTTACCATTATACATACCAAAACTTCGACACCAATCCTGCCTGCTTGAAAATTTCTGCAACTTGTTCGATGCTTCTTCCATGATACTCCAGCGATAGGCGGTTGTGATACCACAGTTTTGAAAGATCCCAAACTTGTTTAATTGTCAGAACTTCTCCGCGTTCGAGTTTGTTTCGCTTGCACCATTTATCAATCCATTCTTCCGACTGGAAGAGAAGCATCGTCTCTCAGGTGAAGGTCAGGTCATCGTACCAGCGGGCGAAGGGGAGGGGGAAGTGCACGAGTAATTGGTTATTGGTAATTTCTCCATCTTTGAGTTCTAACTTTACCCATTCATTACTCTCTGTGCAAACGGCTTCGATGACCGCGTCGCTGTGTAGCGCGGCGGGGATGCCGAGCATATCCCAGGCGCAGTTGGCGTAGTAGGTTTTTCCGTTGGCGTGAACTTTGAAATCCGTGGGAATCCCTGAGAATGGATTTGCCATGCGGATGGTCAAGGTTTCCACGTCAAGGAAGAAGGCGTAGCGGTTGTGAAGTTCCTTGTAATATTCGCCTGCTTCTTCAGTTGAGATGTTAAAGTACGCGGCGGTGACAGCCACACTCGGCGGGTGAGTCGTTTCCGCAAAGTGTTGATAGACGAAGTGACGGATTTTCCATAGCAGGACATCGTTCATGTCAGATTCCTGCAAATGCGAGCAAAGCTCCAAACGTAACAATGAAGAGAAGATAGCTCACAAGAAAAATGATTCCCTTCCTACTCGTTGACTCATTGTTTGACCCGATCTGCCAGCCAGCGATCCATGCAGGGATGGCGGAAATGACGATGCTCAACAGGTTCGCGACACCAGAGGGCAGGTCAATTCTTGCCGAAGTACCGAGCATAACGATCGTCAATCTGCCAATCAGTTCCAAATCCAGAGCCAATCTGTAAAGGAGAAGCGAACTGTAATCAAGATATTTCAACGGCAGGAGGATGACCAAAAATATCAGAACGCCGATCAATGCGCCTGCCAAAGGGCGAGGCAAACCGAATGATTTTGTCTCAGGTGAATTGTTCATCAGCGGTTATTTCAGCGCTTTCAGAATTTCTTCCGCGCGGTCAATGCGTACGACTTTTTCAGCGACCATCTTCATGGCGACCTTTTCGATCAATTCGCCTTCGGCTCCTGCCGCGATGGCGACCTGCCTCGCGTGGAGCGACATGTGTCCACGCTGGATGCCTTCGGTGGCGAGGGCGCGCAGCGCCGCCATGTTTTGGGCGAGCCCCACCGAGACGATGATCTCTGCCAGTTCAGACGCGGTCTTGACTCCCATCAATTTGACCGCGGCTTGCGCGGCGGGGTGGACTCTGGTCGCGCCGCCGACGATTCCCACTGCCATGGGCATTTCGAGCGTGCCGACGAGGTTACCATCCTTGTCTTTGCCCCACGTTGATAATGAAGTGTACTTGCCAGAACGAGCGGCGTAGGCATGTGCGCCCGCTTCGATCGCGCGCCAGTCGTTGCCTGTGGCGATGACCACCGAATCCACGCCGTTCATAATTCCCTTGTTGTGTGTTGCCGCGCGGTAAGGGTCACTTGCGGCGAATGCCCACGCTTCGATGATCCCATCACGGACTTTCTCGCCGGAGAAATGATCGAATGCCAATTCACCAACAGGAATCGTACAACGCGCCCGCGCAAGACGATGGTCTGCCAGATTGGAGAGGATTCGCAAATGAACGCGTCCACCAGTGATGGATTCGATGTGCGGCGCCAGCCGTTCGCAAGCGGTGTTGACCGCGTTCGCACCCATCGCATCGCGCACATCATAGATGAGATGCACCACGAGGAACGGTCCAATCGGCGATTCGCTGATCACGCGAACTTCGAGATTGTGCGCGCCACCACCGAATTTTTTCAACACGGGATCAACCGAGTCCGCTTCGGCGAGGAGTTCGGCTTTGTGTTCCAGTAGCGAAAGCTGTGCAAGGTGGACGTTTTCGAGGTCAAGCACCTGCATTTGCCCGATCATGTGCGGATCAGTTGTGGTGGCGTTGAATCCGCCGCCGGCGCGGGCAAGTTTTGCCATGAACGACGCACCCGCCACAACCGATGGTTCTTCGAGCGTCATCGGGACGAGAACATCGCGTCCGTTCACCTGGAAGTTGAGCGCGATTCCCAGCGGCAGGCTGTGCAAACCGACAACGTTTTCGATCATGTGGTCGGCGGCTTCGGGGGTGAGTCCGCCGGAGGTCCACGCGGCAAACTCAGGCTGGGAGAGATCCGCCGCGTCCGCCAGTTTTTCGCGGCGCTCGTCGAGCGGCATGTTGTAGAATCCGGAGATGCGGGAGTTGGTCATGGTTTACCTCTGGCTTATTGTATGGGTTGCTTCTGCCAAAATCTATCATATTATGAGATAATTTATCACATGTTGCTGACCCGTGAGCAATTGCAAGAGCGGTTGATCGCCCTGCATCAAGCCAGCCTCGAATTGGTGAAGGATGTTTCGCTGGAGCACTTGCTGGAGCGAATTGTGAAAACCGCTTGCGAGCAGGCAGATGCGAATTACGCCGCGCTGGGGGTGCTGAGCGAAGACGGCAAACTGGAGAAGTTCATCACGGTGGGCATGACGCAGGAGGAAATCAAGAGGATCGCCCATCTCCCGGTGGGGAAGGGCTTGATCCGTGAGTTGATGAACGCGGAAGTACCCTTGCGCATCCCGCGGATCAGCGATCATCCCAATTCGGTGGGGTTTCCTGCCAATCATCCTCCCATGGCATCCTTCCTCGGTGTGCCGATCCGTGCGGCTAGCCGCCAATTAGGTCAGATCTACCTGACGGAAAAGATCGGTGCTGATGAATTTACCGCCGACGATGAAAAGATCATCCAAATGCTGGCGGCGTACGCGGCGGCCGCGATCCAGAATGCCCGCGTGCACGAGAATACGCATCGACTGGCTGTGCTCGAAGAGCGCAATCGCATCGGCATGGACCTGCATGATGGGGTAATCCAGTCGATTTATGGGTTGGGATTGTCTCTTGAAAACGTGCTCCTCTCATTAAATGAAGACTCCGTCGAGGCTAAAGCGCTCGTTCAAGCCGCGATCGACGGTTTGAATCAGGTTATCCGTGATCTGCGGGCGTATATTTTGGATCTCAAACCGAGACAAATGGGTGAAGATGGGTTGATCGGCGGCATTCAACGGCTGATTATTGAGTTCAAAGCGCACACATTTGCCGAGGTCAACCTCGTAAGCCCTGAAAGAGGCATGAAAAACCTGCCTGAATCGCATGCGCTTGCCTTATTTCACATCTGTCAGGAGGCTTTGGCGAACACCGCGAAGCACGCAAAGGCAAAAAACGTCCAGATTTCACTGTGGAAAACGAAAGATCGTGCGTTGCTGGAGATCCACGATGATGGAATCGGTTTCGATATGGAGCATACCAACACCAACATTGGTCATGGCCTTGCCAATATGCAGGCGCGTGTCCAGGCGGTGGGCGGTGACGCCGAAATTTCATCGCGTGTCAATGAGGGAACGACGATATTGGCATGGGTTCCACGCAACATGCGGGCTTGAATCGTGTGAATCGTTTTTTCTTTAACATTGAATCGCAAATTCTTGAGTCTCATTCCGTGCATGTGAAATTGTTATCAACACGCGTTCTTTAACAACACCCGTCCAGATCCGTACCATGAGCGCACAACAAGCGAATCGACCCCATATATGGGGGTGTGGATAACTCTGTGGAGTGCGCATGGCTGAAACGTGTGTTCTATGAAAAATCTTCACGGGCTTGAATTGCGGATACACTCTTTAACGTTGAGTGACCTTAAAAAAACAAATGTTTTAAATATATCGTAGGCTATTCGTGTTGTACTTTTCGATAGTTATGCTAGAATGAGAACACGCTGAGATATGGATGTGGAGATCGAATCGCATCTTGCAATCCCTGTGAGTCTCTGAATCACAACAGAATACAATCGAAACTAGCCGCTGACGAAGCGGATTAACTTCGCATTATGCAATCACGGTCGTTGAGGAGAAACAATGAACGCAGAACAGGCATGGCAATCCGTCCTTGGGCAACTTCAAATGGAGATGCCGCGCGCCTCGTTTGATACGTGGGTGCGCGATACGAGACCGGTTTCGTACCATAATGGATTGTTGACCATCGGGGTTCGCAACGCCTACGCACGCGACTGGCTTGAGAATCGCCTTGCCAGCACGGTCAACCGCTTGCTTGGTGGAATTTTGAATGGAAGTGTGGCTGTCAGTTTTGTCGTACACGGCAACGAAAAGGAAGTGGAGACGGACGAACCGCATCCTTCGCCGGTGGAAGTTGCTTCGGCACCCGAGCAGGCTCCCCGCAATTCGACTTTAAACCCCCGCTACGTCTTCGAGAACTTCGTGGTCGGCGCTGGGAACAGGCTTGCCCATGCGGCTTGCCTCGCTGTTGCCGAGAAACCGGCTCGCGCCTACAACCCTCTCTTCGTTTATGGGGGCGTGGGGCTTGGCAAAACTCACCTGCTTCATGCCATTGGCAACGCCTGCCACGCGCGTGGACTGAGCGTGTTGTATGTTTCTTCCGAAGAATTTACCAACGACATGATCACTGCCATCCGCACACACACTACACAGGCATTCCGTGAGAAATATCGCTCGATCGATGTGCTATTAATTGATGACATTCAATTTATTGCCGGTAAAGAATCCACACAGGAGGAGTTCTTCCACACGTTCAACACCCTGCACGGACAGGACAAGCAGATTATCGTCTCATCGGATCGCCCGCCGAAGTCGCTGGTCACGCTGGAGGAGCGCCTACGCTCGCGGTTCGAGTGGGGACTCACCGCAGACATCCAAGCGCCCGATCTGGAGACGCGTCTCGCCATCCTGCGCTCGAAAGCCGAAAAGACGGGGCGACAGGTGTCGGATGACATTCTCGAAAGCATCGCACGGCGAGTCCAATCCAATATTCGTGAGTTGGAAGGCGCGTTGAACCGCGTGATTGCTTTTGCTGATTTGAGCGGCACTTCGTTGACGCCCAGCCTGGTTGAAATGGCGTTGGCTGATCTGTTGCCACAGAAGAAGAAAATACCTCCCAGCAAAATACTTGAAGCCGTGGCTGAGATCGAAGGCGTGAAGGTCGAAGACCTGATCGGACAAAATCGGTCGGCGAAATTTGCGACCCCTCGACAATTGGCGATGTACATCCTGCGACAATATATCGAAATATCATTGCCTCAGGTCGGCGAGATCCTCGGCGGGCGTGATCACACCACCGTCATGTATGCCACGAAGAAAGTGGATGAGAATGACCAGCTTCGGAATCGTGCCCGGAAAATATGGGATGCGGTAAATCAAGACTTGATCAATTGACCGATTTCGGAGAATAACAACCACCAGATTTGCGGAAATATTCCATGGCGCCCCGGCGCCATGGAATATTTAACGAGGGTGAATCAAGCATCCCTGTGAAATGCTCGCGTCGACGACCGAAGGGAGGGTCGAAACGAAGCGGGTTGGCAGTAAAATCCTGTGTTATAATCCCGCCGCTTCCGAACCCTTCGACTGCGGCACGAACATTATGTGCCTCGGTTCAGGGGGGAGCAACATCTTGCCTGGGACGGGCATCGAGCGTCCCTGAGCGGGTCAGCAAATCCCGCTAAACTTTTTCTGCTGAGCGCGTTCGATTACGCGTGAAAAAGCAGAGTTGTAAGGAGAACCATGGCAGTCATTTCAATGAAAGCCCTGCTTGAGAGCGGCGTGCACTTTGGGCACCGTACCAACAAGTGGGACCCGCGCATGAAACCGTATATTTTTACGGAGCGCAACGGCATTCACATCATCGACCTGCAACAGACCTCCAAGTTGTTGAGTCAGGCATACAATGTGATCCGTGATACCGTCGCCAACGGCGGGACAATCCTGTTCGTCGGCACGAAGCGACAGGCGCAGGAAACTGTTGCCGAGGAAGCCGCGCGCTGCGGCATGCCGTTCGTCACCGAACGCTGGATGGGAGGAATTCTCACGAACTGGTCGACGATGCACGACCGCATTCAGGAATTCGATCGACTCGAAAAGATGCGCGATACCGGTGAACTCGCGCGCCTGACGAAGAAGGAAGGTTTGTTGATCGAACGTGAGATCATCCGCTTGTCGACGCGCCTTTCGGGCATCCGCTCGATGAAGCGCCGCCCCGACCTGCTTTTCATCATTGATGTGGGGCGCGAGGATTCGGCGGTGCACGAGGCAAACCTGCTCGGCATCCCCATCGTCGCGCTGGTTGATACGAATTGCAACCCGCAAAATATTGACTATGTGATCCCCTCCAACGATGACGCGATCCGCGCCATCAAGTTGCTGGTGGCAAAAGTTGCCGATGCAGTGTTGGAAGGCAAGTCGATGCGCAAGGAAGATGAACCCGAGGCGGTGCCCGCAGAAGAAACGAAGGGCAAATCGGAGCGATCTTCGCGCAAGGCTCCCAAAGTGGTCGAGACGGATGAAGAACTCGGTGATACGGATCTGCTCGGTGAAGCCACACTCGCAAAGATGAGCGCCTCCCGCCAGCCTGCGGCTCAGGAAGCCGCGCCGGAAGCGGTCAAAGTGGAGCCAGTAGCCGAGGTCGTCAAAGAAGAGCCCGCCGCTGAAGCCGCCGCGAAGCCATCTGAAGAAGCAGGAGAATAGGGAGACATGGAAATCACGACTGAGATGATCAAGGAATTGCGCGCCGCGACGAATGCCGGCGTGCTGGATTGCCGCAAAGCGCTCGAAGAAGCGGGCGGCGACTTTCAAAAGGCTGTGGACTGGCTCCGCGAAAAGGGCATGGCGACCGCCGCGAAGCGCGCAGACCGTGAAGCCTCGCAAGGCGTGGTCGAGTTGTATTCCCACGGCGGCGGACGCGTGGGTGTGATGGTGGAAGTGAACTGCGAGACCGATTTCGTGGCACGCTCGGATAAGTTCCGCGAACTGGCGCACGAACTGGCGTTGCAGATCGCCGCCTCCGCGCCGCGCTACCTCAAAGCGGAGGAAATCCCTGGCGATGTTCTCGAGCACGAAGCGGAGATCGCCCGCGCACGTGCAAAAGAGGAAGGCAAACCCGATAACGTTCTCGAAAAGATCGTGCAGGGACGCCTCGAAAAGTTCAAAGATGAGGTCGTGCTCTCACGGCAGGCATACATCCGCGACGAATCGATGACCGTGGAAAAGTTGATCCTGCAAACGGTCGCCGCCATCGGTGAAAATGTGATCGTACGACGCTTCCAGCGCTGGGAGTTGGGCGAGAGCTTGAACAATTAAAGTAGAATGACCAACCAGATGGTTGGTCATTTTTGTAACTCCCTCACCCTGTCCCTCTCCCACCGGGAGAGGGCACCCGAAGGGCGGGTGAGGGAAATTAAGGAGAACCATGAGCGACCTCAAATACAAACGGATTCTGCTCAAGTTGAGCGGCGAAGCGCTCGGAGGCAAATCTGGTTTCGGCATTGACGTCGACGAAGCCGAGTCCATTGCCAGCCGCATCAAGGAAGTGCACGAAATGGGCGTGGAGGTAGCGATCGTCATCGGCGCGGGGAACTTGTGGCGCGGCAAGCAGGGACTCGAACGGGGCATGGATCGCGCTACCGCCGATTACATGGGCATGCTTGCCACCGTGATGAACGCCATGGCGTTGATGGACGCGCTCGAACGCGCCGGCGTGTACACGCGCGTCATGTCCGCGATCGACATGCGCCAGATCGCCGAACCCTACATCCGCCGCCGCGCCATCCGTCACTTGGAAAAGAGGCGGGTGGTCATCTTCGGGGCGGGGACGGGAAATCCGTTCTTCTCCACCGATACCGCCGCCGCGTTGCGCGCGACGGAGATCGACGCGAATGTGGTCATCAAAGCCACAAAAGTGGACGGGGTGTACGACTCGGACCCGAAGAAAAATCCTGATGCGAAGAAGTTCGATGAGTTGAATTACATCGAGGTCATCAATCGCAGGCTCGAGGTGATGGACAGCACTGCCATTACATTGTGTATGGAAAACCAACTGCCCATTTTGGTGGTGAACCTGTGGGACAACCATGCGCTCATCGCTGCGTTGAAAGGCGAAGCGGTTGGCACGCTCGTGCATGGATGAAAGCAATACGCAGTACGCAATACGAAGCATGATTGCCTGCTACGTCTTGCGTATTCGATACCGCGTCCATAAGACCGTACCCCTCTCAGGTTCCTCCAAAAACCTATCCCGCTTGCCCGTTGTATAGCGAATTTTGATATTTTGGTGTATCCTTGTATCGGCATTGAAATCCGATTCCAAATATCCTAAAAAGACCCACACACAATTCCGCAGGAGGCTGTGGTGATCAAAGATATTCTGTCCAGCGCCGAAACCCGTATGCGCGGCGCAATTCAAGTGTTGCACGATGACCTTTCCGCGGTCCGCACGGGACGCGCAAGCCCGGGGTTGGTTGAAAAACTCCCCATCGATTATTATGGAAACCCGACGCCGCTCTTGCAACTGGCTTCGATCAGTGTGCCCGAACCGCGCACCATTATGATCAAGCCGTTCGACGCGTCCACGTTGAAGACCATCGAAAAAGCGATTCAAGCCTCCGACTTGGGGCTGAACCCCAACAGCGATGGCAAGGTCATCCACCTCAACCTGCCGCCGTTGAACGAGGAACGCCGCCGTGACCTTGTGAAGCACGTGCATCACCGCCTCGAAGAGGCGCGCATCGCCATCCGCAACATCCGCCGTGACGCGCACAACGACCTGCGCGATTTCGAAAAGGAAAAGTTGATCTCGGAGGACGACCTGGAACGCGGCGAGGAAGACCTGCAAAAACTCACCGATAAATACATCGAAGAGATCGCCGCGCACGGCAAGGCAAAAGAAACCGAGATCATGGAAGTTTAATGTGTCATTGCGAGGGTGGTTGAGTAGTCCCGCGATGCTTGTCGCGGGACGTATCGAAACCACCCGAAGCAATCTCCTTGCACAATAGGAGATTGCTTCGCAAAAAACGCTCGCAATGACAGGTGCTCTAAATGACAGAATCCCCTCTCAACATCCCTCCCGATAAAATCCCGCGTCACGTCGCCATGATCATGGACGGCAACGGTCGCTGGGCGATTTCGCGCGGCTTGCCGCGTCTCGCAGGACACAAAGCTGGTACCGAGAACCTGCGGCGCGTCATCCGCGCCTCGGTGGAGTTTGGCGTTAAATATCTCACCATCTACGCGTTCTCCACCGAGAACTGGGGACGCCCACCCGAAGAGGTGCAGGGATTGATGTTCATCCTTGAGGATGTGATCGACCGCGAACTTGCTGAACTCAACAAAGAGGGCGTGCAGTTGCGCCACATCGGGCGACTTGAAAGATTGGCTCCGAACTTGCAGGAAAAAGTGCTCGAAGCCATCGAGCTAACGAAGAACAACGACCGCCTCGTGTTGAACGTGGCATTCAACTACGGCGGGCGCGACGAGATCGTCAACGCGATCCAGAATATTATGAAAGACGGCATCCCTGCCGAAGATGTGACCGACGAACTCGTGAGTCGTTACCTCTACACCGCTGGCACACCCGACCCCGACCTCATCATCCGCACGTCCGGTGAACTGCGCGTGAGCAACTTCCTCATCTGGCAAGCGGCGTATTCCGAATGGTACGTCACGCCGACGTATTGGCCCGATTTCGACAAAGAAGAATATCGCCGCGCGCTCGAAACTTTCGCTTCACGCGACCGCCGCTACGGAAAAGTGTCATCGAACGAGTACGAGGCATCCAATGCCTAGGCGTGTGCTCACGTCCATCGTGCTGGCGGTCATCGGATTGCCCGCCATCATCTATGGGGGTGTTTTTTATTTTATCGTCATGGCGATCGTTCTGGCGGGCGCGGCATGGGAATTTGTGCGCATGTATCGCGCGGTTCAGTTCGAGCCGCATGAATGGGTCACGATCGGAGGCGTGCTGTTGACTGCCACAGCGCGCTTCTTTTTTGTCGATGCCGCGATTCCCGTTTTCGTGCTTTCGGTCATGCTCGCCATGACCGTTCATTTGCTGGCGTTCGAACGCGGCAGAGACAAAGCCGCACTGGATTTTTGCATCACGGTGGCTGGCATTGTGTACATCGGCTGGTTCGGCTCCTACCTGCTGGATATTCGTTCACTTCCCGCGGGCGGCTGGTGGCTGATGTTCATTTTGCCGTTGGTGTGGGCGGGCGATACCGGCGCGTACTCGATCGGTTCGGCATACGGCAAACACAAGATGACGCCGCGTCTCAGCCCGAAGAAAAGTTGGGAGGGATATTTCGCGGGCGTGTTCACGGCGGTGATCGTCGGCGCGTTCTTCGCGTACGCCTATTCCACGCTGGGACCTCAACCGCTTGGCGGATTGATCACGCCGTTGCAAGGCGCGTGGTTCGGTTTGGTGATCGGCGTAATAACGCCGCTCGGCGACCTCGGTGAAAGTATGTTCAAACGCCAGAGCGGAATGAAAGATTCGAGTCAAGTCTTTCCCGGTCACGGCGGGTTTCTCGACCGCGTCGACTCGTGGTTGTGGGGCGCGCCGCTTGGATATTTCCTGATTCAATTTTTTATTTTGTGAAACCTGCGTAGGACAAATTGCCAATTTGTCCTACGGATTCAGCCGACTACACACAAATACCTTGAAACGGAGGATGAATGAACAAGAAAACCGATCCCACCAGGAATCTCGCTCTCGAACTCGTGCGTGTCACCGAAGCCGCGGCGATGGCGGCGGGTCGCTTCATGGGGCGCGGCGATAAAGAGGCGGCGGACCAAGCCGCCGTCAACGCGATGCGGGTCGTCCTCCAAACGGTGGACATGAACGGGGTCATCGTCATCGGCGAAGGGGAGAAGGACAACGCCCCGATGTTGTACAACGGTGAGACGGTGGGAAGCGGTTCGGGTCCGGACATGGACGTGGCGGTTGATCCCATTGACGGGACGCGGCCCCTCGCCTTCGGCAGGTCGAATTCGCTTGCCACGGTTGCCATCGCGCCGCGCGGCACGATGTTCGACCCGGGTCCGTTCGTGTACATGAACAAGATCGCGGTGGGACCCGAAGCGAAGGGCAAGATCGATATCGAAAAATCCATCACGGAAAATTTGAAAGCGATCGCGAAAGCAAAGGACAAGGATCTCGCGGACCTGACGACCATCATCCTCGACCGTGACCGTCACAAGGACATGATCGCGGAGATCCGCAAGGCGGGTGCGCGCATCCGACAGATCCCCGACGGCGACGTAGGCGCGGCACTGATGACCGCCTGGCCCGATTCCGGCGTGGACGTGTTGTTCGGCGTGGGCGGCACACCCGAAGGCGTGCTTGCGGCGTGCGCGTTGCGCGCCATGGGCGGCGAGATCCAAGGCAAACTCTACGCGCGCGACGAGGAAGAACTCCGCCGCGGACGCGAAGCGGGTTATGACTTCGAAAAGATACTCACGATGGACGATCTCGTTTCATCGGAAGATGTGTTCTTTGCCGCGACGGGCATCACCGACGGCGAATTCCTGAAAGGCGTGCGTTACTTCGGCGACGGCGCCAGCACCGATTCGCTCGTCGTGCGCGGACTGACCGGCACCGTCCGTCAGATCACCGCCACGCATCGGATCGATAAACTCGATCAATTAGGTGCAGTGAAATACTAAATGTCATTGCGAGCCTCCGCTGGTCGAGTAGTGCGAAGCACGTATCGAGACCAGCGGAGGCGAAGCAATCTCCTCATGCGAGGAGATTGCTTCGCCACTTCGTGGCTCGCAATGACATCAACTTGACACCCCCTATCCTTGCACGTATAATCCCGCACGCCTTCCTCGATAGCTCAATCGGCAGAGCGAGCGGCTGTTAACCGCTAGGTTCCAGGTTCGAGCCCTGGTCGAGGAGCTTTCCGCATTAGAAAAACGCCCTCAGCTCCGTTGATGTGGGCGTTCTTACTTTTAATACCGCAAGTTTCCGAGGGGGATAGCGACGGAATAGCATAGGAAAAAATAAAACGGTCTCGGGCGTTATGTCCACGAGACCGTTTTGTGTTTTGGTTTCGAATTATGCGGCTACGATTTCGACAGCGTTCGTCCACAATTCATCTTCGCTCAAATCCACCTTATCGTCCCAGGAAATGCCGTAACCGCCTGCGTCCACTTTAACCTGTTTGAAAAAGACATGGTTTTCCAACACCTTGAACGCGTCATATTTTTCGATCAGCGGCTTGCAATCGTACACCTTTTCCACACCGTTGTCGAATTTGACGATCAATTTTTTATCTTCCGCAGGGAGTACCGATCGGATTTTCGGATTGTTCATGGCTACTCCAATCCCGGTAACTGC
Organism: uncultured Anaerolinea sp.; assembly: GCA_964591425.1. Taxonomy (GTDB): domain Bacteria; phylum Chloroflexota; class Anaerolineae; order Anaerolineales; family Villigracilaceae; genus Defluviilinea. The sequence continues at coordinate 7,855 of CAZQES010000032.1, read as the reverse complement.
TTGAATTCGTTGGTCTGCCACATGCGAAGCAGCTCCGCTTGATAGTTCGAAGCCCACTCCTTCACCAGCTTGCGGGCACGATTCGGCAGGTCGCCCTCCATCATTTCCAGCGTGGCAATGTTGAATACCGCGTTATATTCTCCGTACACGGCATGGAAGTGGGGAACTCCATGTTCGCTTTGGCTGAAGTACATCTTGATGAGGATGCCGTAAAATCTTGCGACGACTGGCATTTCGATCTCCTGCAAAAAGTATACCACTTGTTCGGTCAGGGTGTCGCGTAGCGACGGGATGGGTTGAGGTAAATGAAAACGGTCTCGAGCGTGAGGACCACGTGACTGTTTTGTGAATTACGCGCCACATAAATTGGAATATAATATCAATAAACAAAAGGAGAATCCAATGAATTCATTTATCTTCAACGACGCAATTACCTTCAAGCTTGCCACACAGCAGGATGACACCAGCGCGAAAGTGCAGGTGTTCTTCGGGGTGTTCGCCGGCGTGATCCTGCGCTGGGTCTACACCATCGCCGTGGAAGTTGCCCGCACCGGCGATCCGTGGAACTTCGGCACGTGGACGACGATCCTTGCCCGCTTCGTCGCCGCGCTGATCGTGACGGTCTTCGTCTTTTCAGGGTATTGGCAAAAGGTCAAAGACCAGCCTGCCAGCATGAGGTTCTGGAACGCATTGGCGTACGGAATTTCGATCGACGCCCTCGTTGGTCCGTGGGTGGTGTGACATATGTCATTGCGAGTCTTCGAGAAGCAATCTCCTCGCAACATCAAACAATTGTTTGCAGGTTTGTTGAGATTGCTTCGCAACGTGCGCTCGCAATGACACCTAAAACAAAAGAGAAGCATTGCGCTTCTCTTTTTGATTCATTCGCTCTTCGACTCGGCCTTGCTTTCCGATTTCTTTTCGCTCTTGCCCTCGGATGAAGATTTCTCGCTCGCCTTTTCCCCTGAATGGGATTTCTCATGCGAATGTGACTTACTCCCCGACGAAGACTTGTGGTCGGTAGCGTAAAAACCCGAACCCTTGAAAATAACCTTGGTCGGGGTGATGACTTTCTTCAGCGATTTCTTTTTGCACTCAGGGCAGGTCTTCAGCGGCGCGTCGTGAAAGCCTTGATGCTTCTCGAACTGCACTCCGCATGAACTGCAACGATATGTATAAACAGGCATGTTTCTCCTTGCTTGAACCAGCGGGGCATTATATCACGCACTACACAAAAGAGAAAAACTTTACGCGAATATTAATTTGATTTTCGCAATTCGCGTTAAAGCTCCGATTAAAACTTGAGATTCGTCAAAGACTTTCGCTAGCGAATGCCGCTATCATAATTTACGACGAGCTTGGTAAATCTCCCCGCCTCCACGACAAAATTTTGATCTGAGGCAGACGGCAACACATCCGGCGATTCGGGATGGAGGATGTATTCACCCGGCGCAAGCGGAATCTTGAACCTGCCTTGTTCATCGGTCTGGACTTGAACGATCTCTCTTCCATTTTGGCTGAGCACAGTCAATGTGGCTTGATACGGCTGGTCGGGGCATTCCTGTCCCTCTTGCACCACCGGGCACATTGGACCGATCAACACTTGCCCCTCGACTCCGCTATCGGTGGGAGTCGGTGGCGCGGCACAGGCGGCGAGCGAAAAGGTTAACAGGGCAATCAGGATTTTAAATTTCATCGAGACTCCTTTTCCTCATCGACTCTTCGACAGCGAAAAATGTTTCCGAATACTTCCGTGGGGCGGGATGATATCCCGCCCTTTCGCAAGTGAGCGGGATGCCACATCGTACTCGAAGGGTATCCCGCACCACGCGTTACGGTCTCCACGGCAGAAGACTCGCAAACATCTCCAATGTTGTCTCTGCTGTGATGCTTTGTCGGTACAGGTAATAAATATTTTCCTTGCCTTGCAGTGATTCATCACCCAAGCCCATCGCGGCGTTGTAGCCCGCGAATTTCACAAATTTGAGCGAGTCGCTGTCGTACGCGCCGAAGGGATAGGCAAAACTGCGGATTGGCACATCGAGATACGCCTCAAGCCTACGCCGCGAACTAACGATTTCATCCTCCTGTTTGCCGGGGCGAGGCGGCAACTCCATGTGACTCACTCCGTGACTGCCGACCTCCCAGCCCGCGGCGTACAACTCGCGGATCTGGTCGCGATCCATGAACAGGCCCGCGCCGATGAAGTTGTACACGATGTAGACGGCGCCTGTGAATCCATACTTTTGCATGATGGGCAGCGCGTCCGTGTAGACAGTTTCACTGCCGTCGTCGAACGTGAGCAGGATGGGTTTGTTGGGGAGTTGTGCGCCGCGCTGGATCGCTTCCACCAGTTGCTGGACGGAGATCGTTTTGTATCCCGATTGATACAGCAGATTCATTTGCTGTTCGAATTCATCAGGCGAGACGTAGTACAGGCTGTCGCTTGGGGAATAGCCGATGTGATGATACAGAAGAATAGGAACTGTGACATCACCCGGTCCCTGAAAAGTAAATTCAGGTGTGGCTGTCGAGGTTGGAGTGAGTGTAAAGGTTGGTGTTGAGGTTGGGGAGGGGGTCAGCGTTTCGGTGGGAGTAAACGTTGGGGTGAATGTATCAGGCTGAAACGGAGAAGGAAGCGGGCTGATCGTCCACGTTGGCGAAATAGTTGTAGTTGGCGTCGCTGTTGGGATGAGTCCGAATCCCCCGCATCCTAAAATCGTGAATGTCATTGCGAGGAGGACGATAGACCGACGAAGCAATCTCTCTCGAACAGCAGATTGCTTCGTCGCCACTTCGTGGCTCCTCGCAATGACATGATGCATCACATCGGATGATTGATGTCCCACAAAATTCGCAAGCCATCGAGCGTGAGCCACGGCGCGATGATCTGAATGGCATCGGTCTCCTGCGCCACGACCTCCGCGAGTCCGCCCGTGGCGATCACTTTCATCGTCGGACCGAGTTCCCTGCGAAAACGCTCGACCATGCCCTCGACCATGCTCACGTATCCAAATAATAAACCCGCCTGCATCGCATGGACGGTGTTGCGTCCGATGACCGAAGGCGGGCGTTGCAGATCGATGCGTGGAAGTTTTGCCGCGTGAGTGAACAGCGCTTCAGTGGCGAGGTTGATGCCCGCCGTGATCGCGCCGCCGAGATACTCGCCATCTTTGGTGACGGCATTGAACGTGGTTGCTGTGCCAAAATCAATGATGCACGCAGGTCCTTTGTACAAATACGCGACCGCAACAGCGTCGGCGATTCGATCCGCGCCGACCGCGCGCGGGTCTTCGTATTTCACTTTGATCCCCGTTTTGATCCCCACATCCACAACGAACGGCTCGACATCGAGATATTCGCGGCACGCCTGAATGACGCGCCCCGTGAGTTGCGGCACCACCGACGCCAGCGAAATCCCATTCAACTGCTTCGCCGTGACCTTTGCGTTCTGCAACAAGCCCTGAAACTGTAAACCATATTCATCGGGCATACGGGCATGGTCAGTGGCGAGCCGCCAGTGTGCGCCGAGTTCGTTGCCGTTGTATAGACCGAGCGTTAGGTTCGTGTTGCCGATGTCAATGGCGAGCAGCATGGGGCAAGTATAACGGAAAAAACGTAGACAAGTAGACACGGAAACACGTAGACATGTGTCAGCTTCTGTACTTGTCTACTTTTCTACGTGTCTACGTGTGTACCTTCACCGCCTCGATGATCTCCGCGACCATATCGTACTTGTGGAATTGCGGCATGACGTACACGCCTCCTGCCCACGGTTTGATCTGCTCCACCAATTCGACCGCGATCTCCACCCCGGCTTTCACCCCCTCCTCGCCCGCGGCTTCGATTCGTTTTCGCACATCTTCAGGGATCGAAATCCCCGGCACTTCATTGTGCAAAAAGTTTGCGTGCCGAATGCTGACAAGCGGCAAGATGCCCACCAGGATAGGTTTGTCCAGTTTGCCGTGTTTCGCTTCGTAGGCTTCGAGTAATTTCGGTCCGTCGTCCGCGCGATAAACGGGTTGTGTAAGGAAAAAGTCCGCGCCTGCTTTGATCTTGCGATGCAGGTTTTTGATTTCATTGTCCATGTCAGGCGGGCACAAATTCAACGCCGCGCCAACGAAGAAATTCGTCGGTTGACCGATGCTGGTGCCTGAATGATCCATGCCCACGTTGAATCCCTGCTTGATGAGTTTGATCAAACCCGAAGGCACGAGGTCGTAATTGTCCATCGCTTCGGGGTAATCGCCCACGGACGTTGGGTCGCCCATCACGACGAAGATGTTGCGGATGCCGAGCGCGTGCGCGGCGAGCAGATCTCCCTGCACGCGCAATAGATTCCGCCCGCGCGTGGGGAAGTGGAGGGTTGATTCGACCCCGATCTTGCGTTGCACCACATCACACACCGCCCACGCTGACATCCTCATGCGCGCCATCGGCGAGTCGGCAACGTTGATCACATCCGCGCCTGCGTCGGCGAGGAGCGATGCGCCTGCCAAAAGTTTATGAGTCGAGAGTCCGCGCGGCGGATCCATTTCGACGCTGATGGCAAATTCACCGCGTTCCAGTTTTTGCGCGAATTGCGTTGGCGGTTCCAGTTCTGAGACCTCGGAGGTCTCCAAGACCTCCGAGGTCTGGATAAGAACCGAAGAATGTAAATTCGATTCCAGCGCTTTCTTCATCACCGCGATGTGTTGCGGCGTCGTGCCGCAGCATCCTCCCACCACGCGTGCGCCCGCCTCACGAAACGACAACGCGTAATCGCCGAAGTAATCGGCATCGGCGGGGTACATGATTCGACCGCCTACTTGTTCGGGCCAGCCCGCGTTGGGCTTCACCCAAAACTTCCCATCGGGCGCGGCTTGCTTCATCTGCTTCAAGATGCGCAATAGTTGTGCGGGTCCGCCTGAGCAGTTGACGCCGATCACATCCACGCCCGCGTCGCGCAATGTCCGTGCCACTTTCATCGGTTCATCGCCTAGCAGGGTTCGATCATCGCGCGTGAACGTGACAGACGCAACAACGGGCAGATCGGACGATTCTTTCGCCGCGCGGATCGCTTCACGGATCTCGTACAAGTCGCTGAACGTCTCGATGACGATCAGGTCAACGCCCGCGTCCGCCAGCGCACGGATTTGCTCCGCGAACGCTTCTCGCGCCTCTTCAGGCTGGACTCGCCCAAACGGAGCGATTCGCACCCCCAGCGGACCGACGTCCCCCGCGACCAACACATCCTTGAACGATGCCGACACGACGCGCTTGGCGAGGTCCACGCTCGCTTTATTGATCTCAACGACATCGTCTTGCAATCCGTGTTTGGTAAGTTTGAATCGGTTCGCGCCGAACGTGTTGGTGATGATCAACTGTGCGCCCGCTTCGATGTACTCGCGGTGAATCTCCGCCACTGCCGAGGGATTCGTGAGGTTGAGTTCATCGAAACATTTATCGAATCCCACCCCGCGCGTGTGGAGCATCGTCCCCATCGCCCCGTCAGCGAGGAGGGTGTTGTTTGAAATTAGGTCGAGGAATTTATTTGTCATGGTTTGCCTTTTCGTGGTGCGGATTGGTAATCCGCACTAAATTTCGAACTTACAATAGCTCCATTTCCAGTCAGCTTGCTCTTTTACAAGTTTTGCTTTTACTGGATTGTATAAAACATACTTCACAATTCTTTCCAACTCTGCATCGTCGCGGATGATGTGGTCATAACTTTCATCCTGCCAGAACGTTCCACTTCTCTGAAGGATTTTATTTGCCTCACGTGCTGTATGTCGTTTTAGTGAATGCAAGATTTCGGTCAAGCCATAATATGTTCCAGCCAATTTCTCAAGCGGGGTGCAAACCAGATGGACATGATTCAGCATTATGCAATACGAAATCAAATCGTAAACTCCCCCGTCTCGAAATAGAATCGATTCTGCAACCATGTCTGCGACTTGCTCGTTCTTGAGATATAGGCTTCCATGTAAAGCCTGATCGAGATAATCATCATATTTGGCAAACCATGCGCGATGAGCAGATTCTTTCTGGCTTTCAGGCAATTTGTTGATTTTTTGCTTATCTTCGGCAAGTTTATCCAGCGCCTCAATCGGTAAAGAGTTTGCAAGGCGAAAAGTAATGAAGTAGGTAGCACCCGCGATTTGAATATGGGGTAACCTTCTTTTATAGTATTCTCGAAATGCAAGCTTATTTTTCATCGTTTATCGTGGAGCGGGATGTTATCCCGCTTTCTCCTTGAACGGGCGGGATGCCATCCCGCCCCACGAAATTACCTCATCAACTGCTCGACGCGCGATTCGCCGACCGAGTAATACTTCGCATCTTTGTGGTGGACAATAATCGCTGCCGTGGATTGCTCCGGAATCAACTGGTATGCCGTGCTGAGGCTCATGCCCAAATCACTTGTCACCGCAGGTAATAACTCAATGACCTTCGTGTGATCTTCCAATTCAGGGATGGCAGGGTAGCCCCACGAGTAGCGTTTACCTTGATTTTCCGCGATGCCCATTTCACGGCGGATGTGCTCGTGCATGTAGTCCGCTGTCGCTTCCGCGGCTTGGACGGCGAGTCCGTGAGTGAAGTAGCCTTCGGTGTAATCGTGCGAGGATTGGAGTTTGTCGAAACGTTCAGTGGCTTCCTGCCCAACTGAGACAACTTGGAAGGCGACCACGTCCATTTGACCCGACTCGACAGAAGCATAGTAATCAGAGAGTGCAAGGTGTTCATCATACGGCTGGCGTGGAAAATTGAAGCGAGTCAATACTTCATCGAGATTCTCGGGATTGTAGATGATGAGATCGTCGCCTTCTGCTTGACAAGGGAATAGTCCGTACACACCCTGCGGATTGAGCCATTTCTCCCGTAACGCTTCCTTCTTCATCCGCAGCAGGCGCGCGTCGAATTCGGCTTTTAACTTCTCCCATTCCTCGCCGTGAGTGTTTTTCGCGCCCCAGGACAGGCGGTAGAGTTCGTTGATATTGAGATGTGTCAGTACAATTTCGAGCGGCATGTTCTTGACGACGCGCATACCGAATTTGGAGGGAGGCAGGGTGAGAGGCGATGGTGTGACGTTCGACCGCTGACCGCTGACTACCGATCGCGCTGGTTGTGAGGCGCGTCCAAGTTCCATATCCGCTTCTTTGCGGACGTTAGCGAGCAGGGCAGGTTTGCGATTCGAGTCGATGAGTTGGTCCATCGTTTCGAGACCTTCAAAGGCATCCTTGCAGTAGAAGACACCGGGGTCGTAGAAGTCTCCGCCTTCGGTTTGGAGGATGCGGCGTCCGAAGCGACGGTTGATCGCCGCGCCGCCGATGAGGACGGGGATCTTATGTCCACGGCGATGTAACTCATTCACAATAAGCGGCATTTGTTTTGAGGTAGAAACCAGCAATGCGGACAACCCAATCGCAGTGGCGTTGACCTCCACAGCCTTGGTGATAATCGTCTCCGCTGGAACCTGCTTGCCAAGATCAAAGACGGTGTAACCGTTGTTGGCGAGTATCGTTTTGACGAGGTTCTTGCCGATGTCGTGCACATCGCCGTAGACTGTGGCAATAACGACCGTGCCTTTTGTTACGCCTTCCATCTTTTCGAGATAGTTTTCGAGATGGGCGACGGTCTTCTTCATTACTTCAGCGGATTGCAATACGAACGGCAAAATTAATTCTCCCGCGCCGAATTTGTCGCCGACTTCTTTCATGGCGGGGAGCAGGACGTTGTTGAGGGTGTGAACGGCGATCTTGTGCTGACGCGCCCTCATCCCCAGCCCTTCTCCCGAAGGGAGAAGGGAGTCTGAGTCCCCCCGTCGGTCACCAGCACACGCCCGGCCTCATCACGCACCTCGATGTATTCGAGA